>NZ_JBHZBG010000021.1:0-55133 GCF_042754695.1 Nocardia sp. NPDC059195
AACTTAGCTCAGACAACCCGCCGGAAGCAAATCCGACCGGAGTTCCTCTGAACACATGATCAGTCAGGCGCTCAACGTCCTACCTCGTGTCTCACTCGCTTGGCGGCTGAGTCGGTGTCCGTGTCGCTCTGACTCGAATAAAGTTACGTGTCGACATTTGTAATGTCAAATCCCCTAGTCAGGGGATATTTTCGCAGTGTTCATGTATGAAAGGGCCTATGGCGGGCGAACATAGCGGGAAGCGTCGGCGGTTGCGTCGCATCGCGCGGGCCGGACTTGTCGTGGCGGGTGGCCTCGTGTTGGTGACGGCCGGGGCAAACATAGCGATGTGGATTTTGTCCTCAGGCCATAGAAGTGATGTGGCGGCCGCGCCCAGCGCACCCGTCGTGATCATCCCGGGTGCCAGGGTCGCGCCGGACGGAACTCCGATGGCTTATCTACGCGGACGTCTCGATGTCGCGATCGAGTTGGTCGAAGCGGGCAAGGCCAAGACGATTCTGCTGTCCGGGGATGCCGGCGGCTCGTCGGGCGACGAGATCGCGTCGATGAGGCGCTATCTACTCGGCCACGGCATCGACCCGGCCATTATTCGGTCAGATGGTGCTGGACTGTCCACCCGGGAGACGTGTGAGCGGGCGAGGTCGATGTTCGGCGTCGACCGGGCGATCATCGTGAGCCAGTATCAGCATCTCCCCCGCGCGGTGGCACTGTGCCGGGCAGCGGGTATCGAGGCCGACGGGGTGGTCGCCTATTGCGACTGCAGGCGGGTCACCGAGGTACGCAACAACGTTCGTGAATGGCTTGCAGCACCGAAGGCCGTGGCGGAGATGCTGCTGCGCTGACTGCGGGTCGGGACCATAGGTAGGCGGCGAAACGTCGCCACCTCGGAGGATGCACCGAACGTTGCAGGCTCGACCAGCGCGGGCGTGTCGAACCCACGCGCGAGCGCTCGGCCGCGACCATGGACAGATCCTCACCGTTGAGCTCACCGAGCACGAACTGGTCTGCGGCGTGGGCCAAGTCGTCCATGACCCCAGCGTGCGCGGCGCGAGGTCGACGGGTCAAAGGGTTTTCCCAGCTGAAGGTCGAGGTTTCCGGGCAGTCAGGGTGGTCAACCCTGGTCGTCGGTATGTACTGCGCTGATCGAGGAGGACGAGTGGGCATCATCAAGACAGCTGCGATTGCGTTGGCTGTGGTCGCCGGGGCTGTGGTCGGGGCGGGTTCCGCTGCGGCGGAGCCGGAGCCGAAGGAGAACATCTTCATCGATATCAACGTGCTCGGGTGCTCGTTCGGGGCCGGGTTGGGTGGGGATGTGCTGGTGGCTCTCGGCGGTGGTAGCGGGTCGGGCGCACTGGTTTCGAGTTCGCTGGCGGGGCGGTTGCGGGCGGCGGGGTGCTTGCCGCGGCTGTAGGACCAGCACCGATGGTCTCGCCACGGCAGGCGGGACCGTCGGGGTGGCGTGCTAGAGGGATCCGGATCGCGTACCGTGATCGGGGTTGTCTGCAATGATGTCCGACCGGATTGGGGTGCATCGTGGGCGGTTCCGAGCACGCCGCGCGGCTCGTGCGTTTCTGGCAGACCGTGGAGTTGTTCGGTCCGCAGCTTGTGCCCGATGTCGAGACCGACGCAGCGGTGATCGATCTCGCGGCGGATGAGCTCGCGCCGTGGGAGAACCTCGCCGCGCTGCCCGCGTTGAAGTCGGGGCGGGTGTGGCAGTTCGTCGTGTACGGCGGGTTGTTCGAAGTGGGTCGCGCGCGAGAAGCGCTGGTGCGGACATTCGGCGAGGATCAGCTAGAGGCCGACGCTCGACGCGCCGGGACCACAGCGGCTTTCGCGGTGACGCTCACCGACAGCGGCGTGGTTGTCGGTGGCTCGGCGACGTTGTCGGGGTTGGCATGGGTCGTGAATCGGTTGCGAGCGCCGGGCCCCGGCGATAGCGGCTGGGCCGACGGGTTCGACCATGATTCGGCGGCGTTCACTGCCGCGCTCGACACGCTCACACGAGAGACGCAGCCGGACAACGAGCACATGGGTCCGGCGCCGCGGTGGCGTGCGCTTGATATGGCCGGTCGTGGTGTTGCCGCTTCGTTGATCGCGGCGGGTGCGGATGGGGTTATCTCGCCGGGGCTTGCCGGAATGTCGGCGTTGGCCTTCGCCGAACGGTTCGCCACCGGGGGTGATGAGGACATTGTCGAGGAGCCCCGGCTGACCGGTCGCGACCTGCACACTTTCACCGGCGAACTGTGTGCCGCGCTGGGCATTCGATCGGAACTGCGGGCCGGTGGTGTGCGGGTGGCGTGCGTCCAGGTCGCGGCGCGTGATGCGGACAGCGATGCCGCCGAGGATCGGCTCAACAGTGGGCTCGGGCCGGATCTGGCGGAGCTCGCGAAGGCGGTGGAACGCGGCGATATCGGAGCGGCGCTGCGGGACTACCTCACGGCGGCGGAAGCGCTTCCTGTCGATGACCGGATCGATGTGCGTCGGAGACAGGATGCGGTAGTCGAAGGGCTACTCCCCCAACTCGTTCCGGACGGTCGCTGGCCGGGCGATCCGCTGGTGTCGGGACAGCAGTTCGCGGTCGACCGTGCGCTGTCCGAATTGCGCGACGGTGCCGGGATTTTCGCCGTGCACGGCGCGCCCGGCACCGGAACGACGACGATGCTGCGAGACCTGCTCGCCGGGATTCTGGTCGAGCGAGCCGCTCAGCTGGCGGCTTTCGATGATCCGATGGCGGTGTTCGCTGGAGTCACCGAGCAGGTGCAGGTGGCCAAGAACTACACGGTGGGCGCGCACCGATTGGCGAACAGCGTGACCGGGTTCGAAGTGGTACTGGCGACGGGCAGCGATGCCACCGCTGCCGAAGTGGTCGCCGAGATCCAGCATCGTGGCGCGATCGACGGCGAGCTCAATCACTTCACCGAACTGGCCGAACTCGTCGGCGGTGCACCCGCTTGGGGATTGGTCGCCGCGGCACTGGGCGAAACGCGACGGACGTTCGCCGAACAGTTCTGGTTCGGCGATCGGTTCGCCGCCGAGCGAAAGAGCGGGACACCGAACGGTGGGATGCTCGACATCCTCAAGCAGGCCGAGGCCGACCCGGATTCGATTCCGGATTGGCCGACCGCGGTGCGGGACTTCACCATTCGCCGCGCCGAGGTACGCAGGCTCGCGCAAGTGCGGCAGGACGTCGCCGATGCGGTTGCCGACCTGCCCACCATGAACGCGGGGTTGCAGTCGACGGCGGCTGAGATCGCCAATGCCGATGACGCACATGCACATTGGCGGGAACGTCATCAGCTGGCCACCGAAAATCTGCGCGTCGCTCAGGCCGCGCATCATCGGGCTGGCAAGTTCCTGAGCGAGCACGGTGGGCGCAAGCCCGGGTTCGTTGCGTCGCTGTCGACGGGGTTCCGGGCGGGGCGGCGGTGGAGTGCCCGCAGCAATGAGTTGCTGCGGGAACGACATATCGCCGAGGCGGATATGCGGCGTCGCCAGACCGAGGTGGAATACACGCGGGAACAGTGGGCCGAGGCAGCCGAGCACGGACGCACGCTGATTCGCGAGCACGTCGAGTTGACGGAGCGGCGGGCGGCGGCGCTGGATGTTATCGAGCGTGGGCGCGAGAACTGGTCGCGGACAATACCGTTCGGCGATGTCGCGGGTGACGACGAGCAGTTCCAGCTGTGCAATCCGTGGGCGGACGAACAGTACGCGAGCGCGCGGCGTGAGCTGTTCCTGTCGGCGTTGAAGCTGCATCGCGCGTTCTTGCTGAACGCGGCGCCGCGGGTTCGCGACAATCTGATCGTCGCTATCGCGTTGATCCGTGGTGAGCTCGCGGCCGCGCCGAGGCCGGAGACCGTCGTGGCGGCCTGGCAGACGCTGTTCTTCGCGGTGCCGATGATCACGACGACCTTCACCGCGCTGCCTCGGTTGTTCGCCGGGCTGGGCTCGCAGGCGCTCGGATGGTTGTTTGTTGACGATGCGGGGCAGGCTGCGCCGCAGTCGGTGGCCGGCGGGTTGTGGCGGGCCCGGCGGGCGGTAATCGTCGGTGATCACCGTCAGCTGGGACCTGTTGGCACACTGCCCACTTCGGCGCAGGAAGCGTTGGTGCAGCAGTACGGGCTCGACGCGGAGTGGATGCCGGATCAGGCGTCGGCGCGCCAGGCGGCGGATCGCGGGGTGCGGTACGGGACGTGGTTGATGCCATCGGATTCGGTCGCGCCGGTGTGGGTCGGCACGCCGTTGCGCGTCCATCGCCGCAGTGACAGGCCGATTTTCGAGCTCACGCATCACATTGCCTATGACGATGATCTGCTGGTATTCGGCACGCCGGATCGGCCGGAGTTTCCCGGACACGATAGGTGGATCGATGTCCGATCCGTACGGGCCGAAGGCAATTGGATTCCCGGTGAAGGTGAAGCGCTCGCCGCACTGCTCGCGCGGGTGACCGAGGACGGGGTGGCCGCGGCCGATATCCGTGTGGTCAGCCCGTTCCGTGATGTCGCCGATGGCGCGCAGGAGGTCGCGCGCGAGGTGCTCGGTGCGGAGTTCGCGGAGCGGCAAGTGGGGACTGTCCATGCGATGCACGGCAATTCGGCCGAGGTTGTGGTGCTGATCTTGGGGACATCGCCCGCCGCGGGCGGGTCGCGACGGTGGGCGGCGACGAATCCGAATGTGCTCAACGCGGCGGTGTCGCGCGCTCGGCGGCGGGTTTACGTGATCGGCAACTACCGATTGTGGAGCAGCCAGCGGTATTTCGACGACCTCGCCAGGCGCTGGACGGTCGAGACCGAGCAGCTGGCCGATCAGACCGTGAGCCGGTAGAAGCGCCAGAATCCGAAGTCCTCGATCGGGAGGATGTCCACGGCGGTGAAACCGGCCTTGTCGGCGTACTCCCCCAGCTTCGCGGTGCGCATGACTGTGCCGGTGCCTGCGGAGTCGGGGTGCGCCATACCGTCGGGCAGGCAGACCAGCAGGCTGAACCCGTACATCAGACGGTCGATATCGCTTGCGGGTGTGGTGAATTCCGGGGCGACAGCCTCATCCATGATGATCACCGCGCCGCCGGGGCGCAGCGCCTTGCGCATCGAGGTCAGCACCTCGACAGGGTGTGGCATGTCGTGCAGGCATTCGAAGGCGAACAACGCGTCGTAGGTGGATTCGGGGAGGTCGGTGGCGGCGTCGGCCTGGTGGAAGCGGACGCGGTTGCCGAGGTCGGCGGCGTTTTCGCAGGCCATCCGCACCGAGGGCTGGTCGATGTCGTAGCCGTCGACAGTCAGCTCGGGGTAGGCGCGGGCCAGCGCGATCGTGGACCAGCCGCCGCCGGAGCCGATGTCGGCCGCCTTGGCATCCGGGCGCGAAAGCAGTGCGTGGACGTCGGCGACACCGGCCAGGTCGGTGGCGAGGCGTTGTTCGAACCAGGGGCGGTTCATGTCCGACTGTGATTCGCGCATGTCGGCGCCGTATTCGGACCAGCCGACTCCACCGCCGTCGCGATAAGCGCGTACGAGCGCGGGCATCTGGGCGGCAGCGCCCGCCAGCATACGAGCAAGTGGCGCAAGGTAATTGAGACTTCTCGGGTCGGTGAGGACTTCCGCGGGGCCGACCGGCAGCGCGAACCGCCCGTCCGCGGTCACCGTCAGAATCTCGGTCGCCGCCTGCTGCTCGAGCCACTCCTGCGCGTACCGACGATCCCCACCCGCCCGCGCGATCAACTCACCCGCATCGGCGGGCCCACCGGCAGCCAACGCCCGATACCAGCCGAGCCGATCCCCGAGATGCACCGCGAGAACGTCGATCGCCCCGAGCGCCGCCCCGAACAACCGCTCGGCGAACTCCTCACTGGTCTGCTCCGCTCCGCTCACCGGTCGTCCTCCTGTTGATGCGACACGAATCGGCGCCGACCCGCTGCTACGGATTACGGGTCGGCGCGCCGAAAGGTTCAGCAGCAGGTCAGGGTGGCTACGGTGAGTCGAACAGGAGGCCGCCGGAGTCCACGGTGGTGCCGATGGTGTCGGTGTGGATCGAGTCCTTGGCGGAGTCCATCACCACGACGGGGCAGATGACCGAGTAGCCGGTGGCGGCGATTTCGGTCGGGTCGAAGGTGACGATGGGGGCGCCCGCTTCTACCGTGTCGCCTTCGGTGGCGAGGAGTTCGAAGCCTTCGCCCTTCAGTTTCACCGTGTCGATGCCGAGGTGAACGAGGACGCCGACGCCGTGGCCGAGGATGACGAAGGCGTGGGGGTGGAGTTTGAGGATCTTGCCGGCGATGGGGGCCGTCACCATGAGCGGGCCGCGGGTGCGGTCGGGGTCGAGCGCTACGCCGGAGCCGACGATTTGTTCGGCGAAGACCTGATCGGGGACTTCGGACAGGGCCACGACCTTGCCGGGGAGGGGGGCGATGACCGGAATGCTCAAAGGATGTCCTCGATGTCGTCGGCCAAGGTGTCGGCTTCCGGGCCGACGACGACCTGTACGACCGAGCCCGACTTGAGCACACCGTGCGCGCCCGCGGCCTTGAGCGCGGCCTCGTCGACCTTGCTTCCGTCCTTCACTTCGGTGCGCAACCGGGTGATGCAGGCCTCGATCTCGACGATGTTGTCCGCGCCGCCGAGGCCGGCGACGATCGCTTCCGCTTTGGACATATGTTCTCCCTTTCCGCGGTGGTTGCCAGTACCAGTATGGGAGTCTCGAATGTGCGCCACATCATATTCAGCGGTTGACATCCGACCGCCACCTGGTCAAACTGGCAACTGGTTATGACCGGACAGTACCCGTCAGGGATACCGGTTCACAACAGTTAACCCGGATCGGCGGGCAAGCCGGTCCTCCCTCGCCGAGACCGCCGGGAAGCCGGCACGAAGAAGGTCGACATGACTGCCGTTACCGACACCCCTCAACAAGAATCGAAGGTGTTCGCGGGATTGCAGCGCCTCGGTCGCAGCCTCATGCTGCCGATCGCGGTGCTCCCCGCGGCGGGCATCCTGCTGCGCGTCGGCCAGGACGATCTCCTCGGTCGTTTCTCCGCGCTGGAGAGCACCGCTTCGGTCATCTCGGCGGCCGGGCAGGCCGTATTCACCTGGCTGCCGCTGATCTTCGCGGTCGGCATCGCGATCGGCTGGGCCAAGAAGGCCGACGGGTCGACCGCGCTGGCGGCGGTGGTCGGTTACATGGTGATCGACGGCGTGTTCAAGGCGATGTCACCGATCGTGCTCGAGGGAAAGACCGACCCGAAGGGCGCGCAGGCGCTGATCAACTACGGCGTCCTCGGCGGCATCGTGATGGGTCTGCTGTCGGCCATTCTGTGGCAGCGGTTCTATCGCACGAAGCTGCCCGATTTCCTCGGCTTCTTCAACGGCAGGCGGCTGGTGCCGATCCTGACCGCGGTCACCGGCTTGGTCGTCGGCGTCGGCATGGCGTTCCTGTATCCGGCGTTCAACTCCGCGCTCACCTGGGTGGGTGAGACCGTCGCGGACAACTCGGTGGTCGGTGGCGGTATCTACGGCGCGGCCAACCGGCTGCTCATCCCGACCGGTCTGCACCACATCCTGAACTCCACGGTCTGGTTCCTCGTCGGCGATTACACCGATGCCTCCGGCCAGCTCGTGCGCGGCGACCTCAACCGCTTCTTCGCCGGTGATTCGAGCGCGGGCACGTTCATGACGGGTTTCTTCCCGATCATGATGTTCGCGCTGCCCGCTGCCGCGCTTGCCATTTGGCGCAACGCGCGTCCGTCGCAGAAGAAGCTGGTCGGCGGCATCATGCTGTCCACCGGTCTGACCGCGTTCGTCACCGGCATCACTGAGCCGCTGGAGTTCTCGTTCATGTTCGTGGCGTGGCCGCTGTATGTGGTGCACGCGCTCTTGACGGGTACGTCGATGGCGCTGGTGAACGCGCTCGGTATCCATGATGGATTCACGTTCTCCGCGGGTGCGATCGACTATCTGCTGAACTTCGGCAAGGCGACCGACGCGTGGATGCTGATCCCGATCGGGCTCGGATACGCGGTGATCTACTACGTGCTCTTCAGCTTCGTGATCAAGAAGTGGAACCTGCGGACCCCGGGTCGCGAGGCGGAAACCGATGTCGAGGTCGGCGCGCCCGACGCGGCCGTGGTCGCAGCGGAGGCTGCCGTCACCGCCACGGAAGATACTCGAACCGATGCACCATCGGTAGCCGAAGTCGAAACGAAGTTGGACAAGAAGCTGGAAGGTGAGTGAGGCCATGACAACCCGCACCGTCATCGTCGGATCCGAGGTGGGGCTGCACGCGCGGCCCGCCGCGAGACTCACCAAGGCCGTGCAGGCCGCGGGGGTGCCGGTGCGGATTTCGGTGGGAGGTGGCGAACCGGTCGACGCGGCCAGCGTGCTCGCGGTGATGACGCTGGGCGCGGGCCACGGCGCCGAGGTGACCCTGTATGCCGAGGGCGCCGACGCGGTGCTGGACCAGCTGGCCGAACTCATCGCCTCGGATCTGGACGCCGCCTGATGCCCGAACAGGTGATCCGTGGCCTCGGCGTGAGTCCGGGTGTGGTGTGCGCGCCCTGGATGCGGTTCGGATCGCAGCTCGAGACCTCGGCGCAGGATCCGGTCGGCGGCACTGTCGCCGAGGAGCTGGCGCGGGTCGAGGATGCGCTCGGTGGCGTGTCCGAGGAGATGGCTGCCAGGGCCGCACGCGTGAGTGGTGTCGCATCGGAGATCCTGTCGATGTCGGCGACGATGGCCCGGGATCCGGGCATCGTCGCCGCCACAGAGAAGGAACTGGCGGCCGGGATGCCGACGGCGCACGCGGTGCACCTCGCGTTCGAGGGGTTCTGCGCGAAGCTGGAAGCGCTCGGCGGGTACATGGCCGAGCGGGCGACCGATCTGCGCGATATCGGCGGGCGGACCGTCGCGGTGCTGCTCGGGCTGCCGATGCCGGGCATTCCGGAGCCGGGGTATCCGTTCGTGCTGGTCGCGCGGGACCTCGCACCCGCCGATACGGCGATGCTGGGTGACAGCGATGTGGTCGGGTTGCTCACCACCGAGGGCGGCCCGACCAGCCACACCGCGATTCTCGCGAAGTCCCTCGCCTTGCCCGCGGTGGTGAACTGTCCCGATACCGATCGGCTCGTCGATGATGCGCCGGTGTTGCTCGACGGCACGACCGGCGAGGTCGTGATCGATCCGAGTCCTGAGCATCAGCGGGCCGCTGTCGAGCAGGCCGCGGCGGACAAGGCGCGAATCGCGGCGGCCAGTGGGCCCGGGCATACCGCTGACGGGACGCCGGTGAATCTGCTGGTGAATATCGGCACCGTCGATGACGCGGTGAAAGCGGGACCGGTCGACAGTGAGGGCGTGGGACTGTTCCGCACCGAGTTCATGTATCTCGGGAAGGCGTCCGCGCCGTCGCTGGACGAACAGACCGCTTCGTACACAGCGGTTCTCGAACAGTTCGCCGGACGACGAGTGGTGGTGCGGACCCTCGATGCCGGGTCGGACAAGCCGCTGCCGTTTCTCGATCTCGGTACCGAGGAGAATCCGGCACTCGGGGTGCGTGGGTTGCGGATCGGCACGGTGTTTCCGGAGACTCTCGCCACGCAGCTCACGGCGCTTGCCCGGGCGCGCGAGGCGACCGGGGCCGACCTGTGGGTGATGGCGCCGATGGTCGCCACCGCGGACGAGGCTGCCGGATTCGCCGCGCTCGCACGGGAATCCGGATTGACGAAGGTCGGCGCGATGATCGAGATCCCGGCGGCCGCCCTGCGTGCCGTCGATCTGCTCGCGCATCTCGACTTCGTGAGCATCGGCACCAACGATCTGAGCCAGTACACGTGTGCGGTGGATCGGATGGCGGGTGGGCTCGCACATCTGCTCGATCCGTGGCAGCCCGCGGTGCTGGATCTGATCGCGATGGTCGGGGCGGCCGGTACGGCGGCTGGAAAATCAGTGGGAGTGTGTGGTGAGGCCGCGTCGGATCCGACGTTGGCGCCGGTGCTGGTGGGGCTCGGAGTGACGAGTTTGTCGATGTCGGTGCCCGCGTTGCCCGCAGTGCGGGCGGCATTGGCCGCCGTGGATATGCAGCGGTGCCAGGATGCCGCGGATGCGGCGTGCGCGGCACAGAATCCACAGGTGGGGCGCGAGGCGGTCGCGGCGATCATCGGGCGGGCGTGAAAAAGGTTGTTGTGGACGCGGTCCGGCCGACGGTCGGATCGTGGTGTGGTGTCCGGCGACGGTTCTCGATCGTTGCCGGTAGGAGGAAGGTTTCGTGGTGATGGGTTTTGTGCGCGGGCGACTCGTCGGGGCGGCGGTGGGTGAAATCGCCGACGGTGTCGTCGAATTCGACGGGGGTCTGATCACCTGGGTCGGTGCGGCCACACATCATCCCGCGCCCGAACGGCTTCCGGCACCGCGCGATGATCTGGTACTTCCGGGCCTGATCGATCTGCACTGCCACGGTGGCGCCGGGTTCGGGTTTCCCAATGCCGATGCGCGGGGGGCTCGGGTTGCGGCGGCGCATCATCGGGAGCACGGCACTACCGGGTTGATGGGGAGCTTGGTGTCGGATCAACCGGACGTGCTGGTCGCGCAGGCGGCGATGCTGGCAGGTCTTGTCGAGGACGGGGCGTTGCTCGGGGTGCATCTCGAGGGGCCGTTCATCAATGCGAGCCGGTGTGGAGCCCAGGATCCCGCGGCGATCATTCCCGGCGATCCCGCGTTGTTCGAGCGGATCTACGCGGCAGCACGCGGCACTGTGCGGTCGATGACGCTGGCTCCCGAGACCGCGTATTTCGATGAGCTGCTGGCCGCGATGCGCCGACACGATGTGCTGCCGAGCCTCGGGCACACCGATGCCGACGCTGCGACCACGGCGGCGCGTATCGCCGAGGCTCGTGGAGGGCCGATCACCGCAACCCACCTGTTCAACGGGATGCCTGCCCTGCACCACCGCTGCCCCGGACCCGTCGCCGCCTGCTTGGCCGCGGCCGGGCGTGGCGAGATGGTGGTCGAATTGATCGCGGACGGTGTGCATTTGGCGCCTGAGACGGTGGTGATGGTCTTCGACATCGTGGGGCCGGATCAGATCGCGCTGGTGTCGGATGCGATGGCGGCGGCGGGCATGAGCGACGGCGACTACCGGCTCGGTGCGCTCGATGTTCAGGTCCACGACGGTGTCGCCCGGCTCGCCACTGCCGGCGGTTCGCCCGGGGCGATCGCGGGCGGCACGGCTCGGCTCGTCGATGTGCTGCGCTGGACCGTCCACGACGCGGGCATACCGCTGTCCGACGCGGTCACCTCCGCGACACGTACCCCTGCTCGCGTACTCGGCCTCGAGGGCGAACGCGGCAGCCTCACCGTCGGTGCACGTGCCGACATTCTTGTCACCGACCAGTCATTGCGGCCGCGGCGGGTGTTCGTCGCCGGAACGGAAGGAATCTGATGGAAATCGTGATCCGGGCTGATGAAAACGAGGTGGCGAGCACGGTCGCCGATATCGTCGGCGGCTATGTGACAGGCGGGAACGCGATCCTCGGCTTGGCGACCGGGTCGTCGCCGCTGGGGAGTTATCAGGAGCTGGCGCGCCGGTACCGCGAAGGTGAGCTGGACTTCTCGACCGCGAGCGCCTTTCTGCTCGACGAGTACGTCGGTTTGCCGAAAGATCATCCGCAGTCGTACTTTTCGGTGATCAGGTCCGAGTTCGTCGACCATGTGAACCTGGATCCCGCGCGGGTGCTGAGCCCGAACGGGGAGGCCGGTGATGTCGCGGGTGAAGGTCGACGGTATGACGCGGCCATCGCCGCGGCGGGTGGGGTCGACGTGCAACTGCTGGGGATCGGCACCGACGGGCATATCGGATTCAACGAGCCCGGTTCGGCCTTGACCTCGCGCACGCGGGTGAAGACGCTCACCGAGCAGACCCGCAAGGACAATGCGCGCTTTTTCGACGGGCCGGAGGATGTGCCGCATCACGTGCTCACCCAAGGTCTCGGCACGATCAACGAAGCTGGTCACCTGGTGATGATCGCGCTCGGCGCGGGCAAGGCCGATGCGATCGCCGCCGCCGCCGAAGGGCCGTTGTCGGCGTTCTGCCCGGCCTCGGTCATGCAGTGGCATCGTCATGTCACGGTGGTGATCGACGAAGCCGCGGCGAGCAAGTTGAAGTTGGCCGATTACTACAAGTACGCGCTGGCGAACAAGCCCGCCTGGCAGTCGTTCTGACGTGACCGCGCTCGAGTTCGCGGTGCAGGACGTGGCGGGTGCGCTCGGCGCTCGCCGCGTCGGGGCGGATCGGGTGGAATTGTGTGCGGCGCTGGGCAGTACGGGCGGGCTGACGCCGAGTATCGGGACCATCGAGGCCGTGGTGGGAACCGGGATTCCCGTCCACGTGCTGATCCGGTGCCGGGCCGGGGGTTTCGTGTATACCGATACCGACGAGCTCGCGGTGATGAATGCTGATGCGCGAGCGGCAGTTTCGGCCGGTGCTTCCGGTCTGGTGGTGGGTGCGCTCACTCCTGACCACCAGGTCGACGTCGAGGGAGTACGCCGTGTTCTCGACGGTATCGATGACATAGAGCTGACCTTTCATCGTGGGATAGATCAGATCCGCGACCGCGCGGCCGCTCTGGAAACCTTGATAACCGGTGGTATGACCAGGGTGCTCACCTCCGGTGGGGCAGCCACCTGCGCCGAGGGTCTCGATGAACTCGCCGCGATGGTCGATCACGCGGCAGGGCGCATCCAGATCATGGCGGGCGGCGGGATCGCCGTCGGCGACATCCCGGCACTGCATCGGGTCGGCGTCAGCGGGATCCATCTGTCGGCCCGACGCGTCATCGCCGACGACGGCGGGCCCGGCGGGGGCGGCAAGTCCGGCCACGAACAACTGGACGAGGAGCTCGCAGGCGCCGCCGCCCGTCAGCTGCTCGCGGTAGACCGGCCGAATCGACAGCCGCCCGGCTGAGACGCCAACACCGCCGTCAGCTAGTCGTTTCAGGCGCGCTCGGCGAGAATCAGTTCTGCTTCGCCGGGATCGCAGTCGAAGGCTGCTCGTACTGCCGCAAGGGCCTTTTCGTGTTCGCCTGCCGCGACCAACTGGTCGATGTCTGACCACTGATCGGTGGGCGGCGCTACCGACGGGTCGAGGCGGCGGTCTAGGCGTTCCCACATGCGGGCCACGGTGGGGTCGTCGGAGAGTAAGCCGCCGAGGTGTGCCTTGAAGGTGGGGTGTTCGGTGCGGTACATGCCCATCCAGCTGCTGGCGGGCGGGCTGGCCTCGGCATTGGCGGTGCGGTCGGCGAGTTTGAGGATCACGGCCCTGGGGTGGGCAGCGATCTTGGTGTAGGCGTTCTGGTTTCGTGCCTTGCGGTCGGGGCCGATGCCGGTGACCGCCCACACCAGATCGAGAACCTCACGGCCGAAACGCGATTCGACATCCTCGGCCGTGACCGGGGTGTCTTCGACGACGTCGTGGAGCCAGGCCGCGAGGCCGAGTTCGCCGCCGTAGCCGAAGTCGTCGAGGACACCCCGAACGGCTGTCAAGTGGGTGATGTAGGGATGTTCGCCGTAGCGCTGGTCGCCGTGCGCCGCGAGGGCGAACTCCCGCGCTTCGATTTCGCGCTGATCGAACTCCATGCCGCACCCCCGTGCTCGATTGGTGATCGTGTCGTGATCGACCCTAGCCGAGGGCACCGACAGGTTGCCGAGATCAGTGGTGGGCGACCGGTTTCACTGCGGTCAGGATGCCCGTCTGGTCACGGCTCTGGGTATAGGTGAGATCGGTGAAGCCGACCGCCTCGACCTGACCGGCGTAGTGGCGGATATCGGCGTCGGCGAACGGATCGCCACCGCGGCCGAGCAACAGCGAGAGCACTTTCCGCATCCGGGGCGACGGTGACGCGTCGGCGAGCAGGAGTCGTCCACCCGGCCGCACTACTCGCCACATCTCGGCGATCGCGGCGTCACGCTGCGACTCGGGGATGTGGTGCATGACGAAAGTACAGGTGACAACATCGAATTCGGCATCGGTCAAGGGCAGCGACTGCGCCGGGCCGACCACGTAGCGATAGCGCGCGGCGCGATCCCGGTCGCTGTTGTCGGCGACCGCCGTGGCCGAGGGGTCGACGCCGACGGCAGCACCGCTCGGTCCGACCGCTTCGCCGAGCGCCCGGACGAGTTTGCCGGGACCACAACCGATATCGAGTGCACGCGCACCAAGGCGCGCGCCGGAGAGCGTGACGAATTCGGCGAGCAGACGGCGATGCCTGCCGAGGAAGAACACCGAGGTGAACAGGTTGTATCGACGCAGGCCTGCGATGACGAGGCCCGTGTCGGCGTCATTGACGAACATGGGGGTGAGAAGCTGATTTCGGGACATGAGTTCATGGTCGGGCGCCGCCGCGCACGTCACCAGGAGCAGAATCGCCCGCGGTGTCCGTTATCGAACAGATCCGGGGAAACTGTGCAGGAGGAATCGATGGCCGAGCACCCTGACCGACGGGTTCGACGCACCAGGGACACGCTGCACAAGGCGTTGATCGAGCTGATGATCGAGCGCGGCTACGACAAGGTGACCGTCAGCGACATCATCGCCCGCGCCGACGTGGGGCGGTCCACCTTCTACGCGCACTACCGCGACAAGGACGACCTACTGCTCGTGAGCTGCACCGAATTCCTGCGCCGCGAGATCATCCGCACGACCACTCCCGGTTCCCCGCTCGCGCCGTTACGCGTGATGTTCCATCTCGCCGCGCAGTATCCCGAGGTGTATCGCCCGCTGATCGGGCCGAAAGCGACCGCCACCGTCGTCCGCGCCTACCAGCAGTGTGTCGCCGAACTGGTCGGTGAGCTCCTCGGCGAGCAGCCCGCCGGCACGATCGCGTTCCTGTCCTGGGGGCTGCTCGGCGTGCTCGGCACGGTGATCGAGCCGACCGAGCCGATACCGCCCACGCAGGCGTGGCAACGGTTCGAAACGCTCGCGCTGTCCGGCCTCAGTGGGTCCGGCGGCTCAGGTCCGGCCACGGTGGGCGGCGCAGAATCGCCAGCGCCGCAATGACTCCGGTGAGCAAGCCGATCCATTCGCCGAGCTGAGCGATGCGATTGGCGTCCGTCGCGGGCGTCCAGTGCGCACGTCCGGAGTGGATGACGAACAGCCCGATCGGACGCGGGTGCCACAGGAGACCACCGCTGCGAGAGACGGTGATGATGATCGTTCCGTCCGCTGTGTCGATCGGCTGACCGAACACCATCGGTGGCTCGGACACCAGCTGTTCGAGGCGATCCCTGATCGTCATCGCGTCCCCATCCCGTCGTACGACAATGCCGTCGAAGATACGCGCCTCGAGTACCTCCTGTCGGCTGCCATGATGGTGAGTGTCAAACCCATGGTGAAAGGTGTACCGATGCGGGAGCAGACACTATCGACACAGTGGTCACGATCGTTGGGACTGCGAGTGCCGGTGGTGAACGCGCCGATGGGCGGCGCGGCCGGTGGACAGCTCGCCGCGGCGGTGAGCGCGGCGGGCGGGCTCGGGATGATCGGGATGGGTAGTGCGGGGTCGGTGGTGGCCTTGCGTCGCGAGCTGGCTGTGGCCGGTGTGCCGGACGGGATCGGGCTCGTCGACTGGGTCCGCGCCCGCGAAACCGGGCTCCTGGATGCCGCGATCGCCGCAGGTCCACGGATCATCTCGGTCAGTTTCGGCACTGATTTCTCCTGGGTGCCGCAGGTGCAGGCGGCGGGCATCCTCGCCGTGACCCAGGTGTACGACGCGCCCGGCGCCCACCGCGCTCAGGACGCGGGTATCGACGTTCTCGTCGCGCGCGGCAGCGAAGGCGGTGGTCACGGGGCCGACCGGCTGGCCTTGCTGCCGCTGCTCGACGCCGTCCTCGATATCGCGACCGTCCCGGTCCTGGCCGCCGGTGGTATCGGCTCCGGGCGCACGCTCGCGGCCGTCCTCGCGGCGGGAGCGGCGGGAGCATGGCTCGGGACCTGTCTGGCCGCCGCGGAGGAATCACTGCTGCCCGAATCCGCCCGCCTGGCGATGCTCGCCGCGAACTCCAGCAGCACCACCGTCACCACCGCTTTCGACGAGGCACTCGATCTGCCGTGGCCACCGATTTATCCGGCGCGCGTCCTGCGCAACGAGTTCACCGATCCGTGGTCGCGGCCCGAAGCCGACGACCTCCCCGACGCCGAACGTCTTCGCGCGGCGATCGCGGTCGACGATCCCAGGCTCGCACCCGTTGACGCTGGTCAGGGCGTCGGTTTGGTGACCCATATCGAGCCTGCTGCCACCGTGATCGACCGCCTGTGCGGAGACGCGGCCGAGCTTCTGGCATCACGTCATACGTAGTCGAATCCGCGACCTCGCGAGGTCGGCGGTTGCAAAAATATGTAGATCGGTCTAGTTTGAGCCGGTGGGCAAAAAGGGAGCCGAAACGCGGTGCAAGCTGATCAGGGCTACGCGGTCGCTGATCGAGTCGCATGGATATTTCGGCGCCGGGCTCAATCAGATCGTGCAGGAGAGTGGGGCGCCGCGCGGATCGCTGTACTTCCACTTCCCCGGCGGCAAGGACGAATTGGTGGCCGCGGCACTCGCCGAGAGCGGCACCGAGATGGCGGCGATCATCCGCACGATCGAGGCGACCGACGCGCGAGATTTCGCGCGAAAGATGGTGAACCTGCTCGGCGATCAACTGGAAGCGTCGGACTGGACCATCGGATGTCCGGTGGCAGCCGTTGCCCTGGACACCGCGTCTACCAATAGCGCTGTGCAGCAGGCCTGTTCGGCGACGTATCAACTCTGGGAAGAGGCGATCCGGGAACGGCTGATCGGATTCGGCCATCCCGAGCCCGAGCGGATCACCACGGTCGCGCTCGCCCTGATCGAAGGCGGGCTGGTACTGGCCCGCACCCACCGCTCACGCCAACCCCTTCAGCACCTCGCCGACACCATCGACGTTCTGGTCTGAACCCCTCCCCACCTCCAGCTTCGACTCCTCTGAAAATATGTAAATCGGTCTACTGAAAGTAGGACACCATGGCACACACCGACTCCATCGTTTTCGGCGCCGCCGGCTTCATCGGCCGCTCACTGGTCGCCGAACTGCTGCGGACCGGGCATACCGTTACCGCCGCGCTGCGTGCGGGCAGTCAGAATCGGCTGCGGACCTGGCTCGATGAGCAGGGTGTCGACACCGTCGGCCTGACCATCACCACGACCGATATCGGCGAGCCGGATCTCGCACTGAGCGACACCGTCGAGGGGGTGCGCGATGTGTACAACACGGCCGCGTTGATGAAATTCGGGCTGGCTGCGGACGTGGCGCGTCGAGTCAATCTCGACGGGGCGGTGCACGTGCTGGAATGGGCCGCACGGCAACCGGATCTGCGGCGCGTCGTGCACATCAGCGGCTATCGCGCCGTCGAGGACGCGGGTGAGCAGGACTATCGCAACGGCGCGTACGAGGCGTCGAAAGTCGAGGCCGATCTCCTGCTTCGGCGCATCGCTGCCGACCGTGGCATCCCGCTGACCATGGCGAATCCCGCCGGGGTGCTCGGACCCGGTCAGTACTTCGGGCTCTCCGACATCATCGACAACCTCTGGCAGGGTCGACTGCCCGCGCTGCCGGGCTCCGCCGATACCTTTGTTCCGGTCGTCGATCTCGACTACGTGGCCAGGTTCATGGTCGGGCTGCCCACGCAACCCGATACGGTCGGCAAGTCCTATCCGCTACTGGATGCCGCGACTCCCGGGCTACCCGAACTGATTCGGCTCGTCGCTGATCACCTGCATGTCGCGGCGCCGCGCTTCACGCTGCCGACCGCGTTGGTCCGTCGACTTCCCCGCGCGGTGACCCATGCCGATCCCGAAGCGCTGTCCTTCATCAGCAGCGACCGTTACGACACCAGCGACAGCGATATCGTCGCGCGACAGCTCGGCATCAGCCATCCACCGGTCAGCGAACTGCTGCGCACCTATGCCGATGGGATCGTCGCCAGTCGCAACGGCACCGTCGCGCCAACCCCGAAGTCCGGATTCCGCGGCGGTACCTGGATGGTCGGCGAGCAGGTCGATCCGGAATATGTGCTGCTGCACGGCATTCCGGTCGACAGCGATTCGTGGGCCGAGGTGGTGCGGGAATTGGACGCACCGGTACTGGCGGCCGATCTCCCCGGGCTCGGGCGCTCGGCGGCCTCGTCGCAGTCGACCGGTGACTGGATGGCGGAACTGATGGCGCCGGTGCGGACCCGACCGGTGATTGTCGGCCATTCGTTCGGCGCCTGGCCTGCCATCGAATTCGCGCTGCGCCATCCCGATCGGGTGTCGCGGCTCGTGCTCATCGCACCCGCGTTCCTGCAGCAGCCCGCCTCCCGGCTCACGGGTTCGCCCATCGCCGCTGAGGTCGTCAAGCGGATGTCCGCGGCGACATTGGCCGCGCGACTGGGCATTCCAGAGGGGCCGACCATCGCCTCCGCCGTGGCGAATCTGCGCCGGCCCGGCGTTGCGCAGCGCACTTTCGCGGCCTTGCGCGCCGCCGGTGCCTCGCGAGACGAACTCGCCGCCAAGCTGGCCAGGGTCACGGTTCCGGTCGACATCATCGTCGGTTCGGACGATCCGCTGATCGAGCCGACCGATCGACCTGTCACCACCATCTCCGGCACCGGGCACTACCCGCAGTTGACGCATCCCGCTCTGGTAGCGAGTGTCCTGCGGGGCGAAAGGATCTCCGCAGCGATGCAATACGCAGAGGAGATCTCAACGAGCAGCCGCTAGCCCAGCGGTGTGGAAGGCGGCGCAGACCTCTTCGGCGGTACAACACCCAGCCCACCCCCACCTGCTCCGCAGTGCGGCATGTGCGGCCGCACCCGCGACCTGACCGGCGCTCGATCGACCGATCCCGCGGAGACTTTGCCGCGCCGACGGGCAGATCGACCTGCCGCACTCACCCGGTCGGTGCCGCGAGTTCGATACGCATCGCGGGGTCGTTCAGCATCTCCGGCTGGATCGAGATGGTCTCCTCGGTCCGCCACCGTGCATGCCAGATGGGGACACCGCCGGGCAGGTCGAGTTCGCGCGGGGTGGTGAGTAGGGGCAGGTCGAGGCGGGCCGAGGTGACGGTGACGGTCGCGTTCGTCGGCGTGTGCGACCACACGTCGTCGACCGCGTTGGTGATCCGGACGCCGAGCCGGTGGCCGGTGGCTAGGCGGGCATCCTGCCAGAGCAGCCGGATCTCGGATTCGGGGCGCACCGGGGCGATGCCACGGGTGATGACCGTTGCGCGCCCGTCGGGGGCGATGTCGTAGAGCTCCAGTGCGACAGTCGCTTCCGGCGGGCCGGACAGGGTCAGCGCGGCGGTGCTCCGGCCCGCCAGGTGCACGGGCTCGGTGACCGGTGCCGAGATCGACCAGATTTCCCGGTCCGCACCGGGCAGCAGGCCACGATCGCTGTAGGTACCGGCGCGCAAGGCGACTGACGCGCGCCGGGAATCGGTAGGCGGCCACACGTTTTCACCGCGCCAACCACCGTCGAACTGGCCGACGGTCACCGGAGGACCCGGCACCTCGATATCGGCGCCCGCCACATGTTTGTCGAGGAAGGCGTAGAGCTCCGAGGCGAACTGGGGTGTGCCGCACTTTTCGCGGCAGTCCGAGTGGCCCCATTGGCCGAACCAGGCGCGGTGCTCGCCAGGACCTCTGGCTTCCCAGGCCTCGATGATGCGGTCGGCTCGGGTGTTGGAGTCGAGGAAGCTCTGGCCGAGGAACATCGGGGTGGTGTTGCCGCGGACGGCCTCCACCATGTCGCGCTCGCGCCAGTCCGGGTTGGCGCCGTTGTGGTCGGCGGTGAGGGCGAGGTAGCGGGCGGCGCAGTCCTGGGTCATCTGGACCGCATTGGCTTTGTACTCGTCACCGTCGTCGGGGTGACCGGGGGTCGAGGCGATCGCCAGGTGTTCCGCGCCCGCGGTGTCGGCGGGGCGAATCCCGTCCTCGGTCAACGGTTTTCCACCGAATTTCCACGCCGTGCCCTGCATGTAGAGGTACGAGTACGGATCGACAACCGGCTCGAACGCCGCTACCGCCGCCAGCCCCTTCGGCTTCGCGGCCAGTGCCATCATCCCGGTCCACCCCTCATAGGACGTCCCGACCACCCCGACCCGCCCCGTCGACCACGGCCTGCTCGCCGCCCACTCCACGGCCGCCGCCACATCCGACCGCTCCCCCGGGCCACCGAAATCCGGGCACCCGTTGGACCCACCGAACCCGCGCAGATCGACGATCACATACGTGTATCCGGCCCGCAGCGCCCACTCGACCGGCAAGTTGTCGGTCGAAGGTCCACCACCGGGCCGAGGCTGGGACAGGTACGCCAGATGCGCCCGGTACGGACTAGCCGTCAGCAACACCGGAGTCCGCGCGTCAGACGCCACACCCGGCGGCCGAAGGACATCAGCGTGCAGCCGAGTCCCGTCGGGCGCGGTGAAATACTCCTGCGTCCACGTGTACGCCACATTCACCGGCTCAGCCGTCGCCGGCGCCACCATCCCGAGCACCAACGCCACACCGGCCACCGCCCGCGCCACCACAACACCCAATCGCACCCCCGGACTATTGCCGGTCCCCGCCTCGCCGTCCAGCCCCGATTATCCGGGGCGTGTCGCCGATCAGAGTCGACCGGATACGCGAAACGCCCGCCCCACGAATAGGTGGGACGGGCGTTTCGGTAGTGCTACTGCGTAACCCGCGGGTCAGAGCCTATGTACGACTTAGACGTCGTAGTACAGCTCGAACTCGTACGGGTGCGGACGCAGGTTGACCGGGGCGATCTCGTGCTCGCGCTTGATGTTGATCCACGTCTCGATGAGGTCAGGCGTGAAGACGTTGCCCTCGGTGAGGTAGTCGTGGTCCTGCTCGAGACGGTCGATGACCGCGGCCAGGCTGGTGGGGGCCTGGGGGATGTTCTTGGCCTCCTCCGGCGGGAGCTCGTAGAGGTCCTTGTCGACGGGGGCCAGCGGCTCGATCTTGTTCTTGATGCCGTCCAGGCCGGCCATCATCATGGCGGCGAAGGCCAGGTACGGGTTACCCGAGGAGTCAGGCGCGCGGAACTCGATGCGCTTGGCCTTCGGGTTGTTGCCCGTCACCGGGATACGCACGGCAGCCGAGCGGTTGCGCTGCGAGTACACCAGGTTGATGGGGGCCTCATAGCCCGGCACCAGACGGTGGTACGAGTTCACGGTCGGGTTGGTGAACGCCAGCAGCGACGGGGCGTGGTGCAGGATGCCGCCGAGGTAGTGACGCGCCAGATCCGAGAGGCCACCGTAGCCGGCCTCGTCGTGGAACAGCGGCTTGCCGTCCTTCCACAGCGACTGGTGCACGTGCATGCCCGAGCCGTTGTCACCGAAGAGGGGCTTCGGCATGAAGGTGACAGACTTACCTTCCTGCCACGCGGTGTTCTTCACGATGTACTTGAACAGCTGCAGGTCGTCCGCCGCCGAGAGCAGCGTGCCGAACTTGTAGTTGATCTCGGCCTGACCGGCGGTGCCGACCTCGTGGTGGCCGCGCTCGAGCTCGAAGCCCGCGTTCTGCAGGTTGGTCGAGATCTTGTCGCGCAGGTCGACGTAGTGGTCGTACGGGGCGACGGGGAAGTAGCCACCCTTGTTGCGGACCTTGTAGCCGAGGTTGCGGCTGCCATCCGGGTTGAACTCGTTGCCGGTGTTCCACGAGCCGGAAATCGACTCGAGCTCGTAGAACGCGCCGTTCATGCTGGAGCCGTAGCGGACGCCGTCGAAGATGTAGAACTCGGCCTCGGCACCGAAGTACGCGGTGTCGGCGATTCCGGTCGACCGCAGGTACTCCTCCGCCTTGCGCGCGATGTTGCGCGGGTCGCGCGAGTACGCCTCACGGGTGAACGGGTCGTGCACGAAGAAGTTCAGGTTCAGGGTCTTCGCGGCACGGAACGGGTCGACCCGGGCGGTGCTGTAGTCGGGGAGCAGGAGCATGTCCGACTCGTCGATCGACTGGAAGCCACGCACCGAGGAGCCGTCGAACGCCAGACCCTCTTCGGCCAGGTCGGCGGTGAACGCCTTGGCCGGGATCGAGAAGTGCTGCTGGACGCCGGGCAGGTCGGAGAAGCGGATATCGACGTATTCGATGTCCTCTTCCTTGATGTACTGGATGACCTCTTCGGCCGTGCTGAACGTCACTTGCTCTCCTTACGAATCGGTTCCCAGCCAGTCGCGATGCTGGCCCTTTCGAGCGACCTGCGAGAAGTCGCAACGAAGGGGTTCGTCGCGACCTGACGCTAAGGACGCGGTGTTTCCCAACAGTCAAGGCTGTGTTTCGCCAGTGTTACGCGAACCGGATGCGGGGGTGATGTCAG
The DNA here is from genome assembly GCF_042754695.1 of Nocardia sp. NPDC059195. NCBI lineage: Bacteria > Bacillati > Actinomycetota > Actinomycetes > Mycobacteriales > Nocardiaceae > Nocardia > Nocardia sp. NPDC059195. Next base: position 22,352 of record NZ_JBHZBG010000021.1, read on the forward strand.
CCATCCGGGCGCGACCTTCACGCTAATCCTGCCATCCGCGCGATCACGCGCTGACGTGACCTCCATTAATGCGGTCGTGGGCGACCGATCGCGCGCCACTATCCTGGGAGCCATGGCGCGTATTACCGGCACATGGCTCTCCGGATCCCCGGGCGAACCCGGCGACTCGGACATCTCCGGCTACCCCGGTGAACTGTACGGGTTGCCCCGCGTTGGGGCGGGCTCCCTCGCCCCCACCTGGCGCCGCGTCGTCGCGCTGTTCCTCGACTGGTTCATCGCGGTCGGGATCGCGGCGGTGATCACTCGCAGCTTCGTGTCGTCATCGGTGCCGCTGCTGGTGTGGTTCGTGGTCGGCGTGGCCGCGGTGACGCTGTTCGGGTTCACCCCGGGCCAGTACTTCATGAAGCTGCGGGTGCTGCGCATCGACGCACCCGTGGCTGTCGGGTTCGTGCGCGCGCTGGCCAGGCAGGTGCTGCTGGTGTTCGTCGTGCCCGCGCTGTTCACCGATGCCGACGGGCGCGGCATGCACGACCGGGCCACCGGGACCTCACTGGTCAACGCCCGCTGAGCGATCCGGCGTACCTCCGCATGCGCGGCTGAGGAACGCTGCGCCCGCGTCCATTGGGCCTGCCCATGATGGCGCGCGGCCATACGATCAGGCCGTGTCACTGAATCCGGCCTTGCTGGCCGTGCGTTTCCTGCTCGAATTGATCGCCATCACCTCGTTCGGGGTGTTCGGCTGGCGTGCCTTCGATTCCCCCTGGCGATATCTGCTCGTCGTCGTGCTGCCGGTCGCGGCGGCGCTGCTGTGGGGAACGTTCGCGGTACCCGATGACCCGAGTCGCAGCGGCGGCGCACCGGTGCCGGTGCCGGGTCCGGTGCGACTCGGCGTCGAGTTCGCGGTGCTGTTCGGCGGCGCCGCGGCGCTGTGGGCCGCGGCCCTACCGCGGTTGGCGCTGATCTCGGCGGCGGTTCTCGTCGGCTATCAGCTGCTGGCCTATGACCGCGTGCTGTGGCTGCTGACCGGCCGCTCGACCGACGCCTGAAACGCCGCGAGCCCGTCACCTGGTGAGGTGACGGGCTCGCGACGGGAGTAGGTCAGCGGCGACGGATCGCGCGCTGCATGCCTTTCATCTTCGCGCCGGGGGGCATCGGACCCTTCGGCATCGCGGGACCACTACGCGAACTGAGAGCCGTGAGCCTGCCCTCGATCTGGTCGATCCGCTTGACGTCGATGTTGCGCGGCAGCTTGGTGAGGTACTTCTGCAGCTCCTTGAGCGGAGTCTGGCCTTCCTCGTTGCCGACGATCACTTCGTAGATGGGGGTGTCACCGACCAGGCGGGCGGTGCGCTTCTTCTCCTGCGCGATGAGCGAGCGGACCCGCTGCGGCGAACCCTCGGCGACGAAGATCACCCCGGGCAGGCCGATGACGCGGTGCACGGCGTCGAGCTGAGTGGTCGCGGCGACGCCGTTGGCGACCCGCCACTTGCCCTGCAAGTTCTCCAGTACCCACGCCGCGGCGCCCGCCTGACCCTCGGCCTTGCGGTACACGTTCTTCTGCACGCGGCGCCCGAACAGGATGAATGCCAGCAGCACACCCAACAGCAGACCCAGCGGCAGCAGGAACCACTGCATGTCGAAGATCAGCCCGATGAGGAAGAAAACCACCGTGGTGCCGACCAGTGCGCCGATCATCAGCGGCAGCAGCGCCTTGTCTTCCTTGCGCTGCATGTTGAACGCCTGCCACAACTGCTGACGACGCTCGCGTGATGCCTGCTTGCGGGCCGCTTTAGCCGCGGCCCTGGCTTCCTTCGACGGCTTGCCGCCCTTGCCTCCTGCCATGATGCCAGCTTAGATGGCGCGCCGCCGGGGCGTCTGACCGCATCACACCGTGCCACGATCCCGGCGTTTCGGGCGCCTTCGGTGGGCGAAGCACCTCCCCACGGGCCACAATGACACAGATGCGCCCGATCACCGAGAACCCGGCCCCGTCCCCCGTCACCGAGGGCGTCGACGACGAGGTCGCGCGGCGGCTGGCCGTCGCGTTGCAGTGCGCGACGGTGTCGACGGAAGATCCCGCGCACACCGCCGACGCGGAGTTCGCGCGCCTGGCCACCCACCTCGAGACCTCGTTCCCGCTCGCGCATGCCGAACTGGCATTGACGAGCTTCGGCCACAGCAGGCTCTACCGCTGGGACGGCGTCGAACCGGGCACGGTGTCGGCGATCCTGCTCGCCCACCAGGACGTGGTTCCGGTCGACGACGCACAACGCTGGACCCATCCCCCGTTCGCCGGTGTCGTCGATGACGAATTCATCTGGGGTCGTGGCGCGATCGACGACAAGAGCCGCATGCTCGCCGTCCTGGAAGCGGTCGAATCGGCAGTGGCAGCCGGGATTCGCCCGCGCCACACCATGTTCCTGGCCTTCGGTCACGACGAAGAGGTCTTCGGCGACGGCGGCGCGGTCCGGATGGCCCAGCATCTGCGCGACCAGGACGTGCGCGCGGAGCTGCTGCTCGACGAGGGCGGGGTGATCACCGAGGGCGTCGCCGACGGGGTCGACCGGCCGGTGGCCAGCATCATGCTCGGCGAGAAGGGCTATGCGACGGTACGGCTTTCGGTCACCGAGGCCGGTGGTCACTCCTCGATGCCGGGCAAGCAGACCGCGGTGGGACGGCTGGCACGCGCGGTCGCGCGAGTGCAGGACAATCCGATGCCGCTGCGGCTGACTCCGGTGATCAGCGACATGCTCGCCCGCATGCGGGAGTCGCTGCCCGAACCACGACGCAGACTGCTCGAGCTCGCCGACTCACGCGGGCTGGCCAAATTGGCCGGGCCGCTCTTGGCCCGGATCATGGCGGCGGGCCCGACCACCGAGGCCCTCGTCCGCACCACCACCGCGCCGACGGTGATCAGTGGCGGCGTGAAGGCCAATGTGCTCCCGCAGAGCGCCGAGGCGCTGGTGAATTTCCGTATCCTGCCCGGCGATTCGGTAGCGGCGGTCCTGGCGCACTGCACCCGGGTGATCCGCGATCTCAGCGTGGCGATCGACCTCGTCGGACCGGCGTCTGAGCCCTCCCGGTTCAACGAACCAGGCCCGGCGTTCGACCTGGTCGCCGAGCTCGCCTCTGGCGTGGTGCCCGGGATCGTGACCACCACCGGGATCGTGCCCGGCGCCACCGATTCACGCCACTACGACGGCTTGGCCGCGACCCGCTGCAACTTCGCGCCGATCGTGTTGACCTCGGCGGATCTGGAACGGATCCACGGAACCGACGAGCGGATCTCGCGGCTCAACTACGCTCGGCTGATCGAGTTCAACCGGCGTCTCATCGAGCGGCTCGCCGCGGCGCCCGAAGCAGGAGGAGCGCCACGATGACGACCGACACCGGCGAGTTCGCGGGCCACGGCGGCAAGATCGCTTGGCGCGCATGGCAACCCGAGACGGCGCCGCGCGCGGTGGTGGTGCTGGTGCACGGCGTCGCCGAACATTCGGGCCGTTACGAACACGTCGGCGCCACCCTGGCAGACGCGGGCTTCGCGGTCTACGCGCTCGACCACATCGGGCACGGTCTGTCCGAGGGGCCGGCGGCCAATATCGGTTCGATGCAGGGCGCCGCCGACAATGTCGCGACTCTGCTCGAGCTCGCGGGCGCCGCCCATCCCGGTGTGCCCCGGTTCCTGCTCGGACATTCGATGGGCAGCCTGGCGGTCCTGCACCTGGCGACCCGCGGGCCGGTCGACGTGGCGGGCGTGATCGTGTCCGCGCCGCCCCTCGACATCCCGCTCGGCAACCCGATCCAGCGCCTCGCCGCTCCCCTGCTCACCCGGTTCGCACCGAATCTCGGTGTGCTGACCCTGGATTCGTCCACGATCAGCCGCGATCCCGAGGTGGTGCGCGCCTATGACGACGACCCGCTGGTCTTCCGCGGCAAGCTGCCCGCGCGCACCGCGGTGGAGATCCTGGAACACACCGCGCTGGTGAAACGGCGCCTCGGCGCGCTCACCGCGCCACTGCTGGTGCTGCACGGCACCGCCGACGTGATCGCGTCGCCGTCGAGCGCCGATCTGCTCGAACGCGACGCGGGCTCGACCGACGTGACGGTGCTGCGCTACCCGGGGCTCTACCACGAGGTGTTCAACGAACCCGAGGGTGCGCAGGTGCTCGGCGATGTCACCGACTGGCTGTCGACCCATGTTACCGATCAGTAAATTCTCGGGCGGGTGGCACTAGTAGACTAACGACCCATGACCACGTCTTCCGGCGCTGTTGCCTTCATCCGCGCGAGCTGGCACAGCTCCATCGTCACCAAGGCGCACGAGGGCTTCCTCGCCGAATACACCGGCTTCGGGTTCGCCCCCGAGGTCGTCGAGGTGTTCGACGTCCCGGGCGCCTTCGAGATCCCGCTGCATGCCCAGCGCCTGGCCCGCACCGGCCGCTACGAGGCGATCGTCGCCGCGGCCCTGGTCGTCGACGGCGGCATCTACCGCCACGACTTCGTCGCGTCCGCGGTGATCGACGGCCTGATGCGGGTGCAGCTCGACACCGATGTGCCGGTGTTCTCGGTAGTGCTCACCCCGCACCACTTCCACGAGCACAGCGAGCACGTGGATTACTACACCAACCACTTCGTGACAAAGGGAGCCGAGGCTGCCCGCGCGGTGGCGAACACCCTCAGCTCCCTGCGGTCACTGCCCGCTTCTCACTGAGTTACTTGAACTGGTTCAGGCAGGCCTGTTCGCCGCTGAGGACGCCGGTGCGGAACGCCTCCAGTCGCTGATACCCGCTCGGCACCACCTTGCCGTTGACGTCGGCGGCCCCGAGGCCGTCGGCGAGCAGGCCGGAGACCGCCTCGTCTAGGTCACCGGCCGACAGCCGCGGATCACTGCTCGGCTCACTGAGTTTCGTGGTGAGCACGCCCGTCAGGCACGCGGTGCGCAGGCCCGCGGAATCGGCACCCGACAGTGACAGCTTGCGATCCTGCTGCACCGCGAGGGCATAGCGGGACACGAACACCGCCGCGGCGTTGTAATCGCCGGTGACGACCGCCGACAGCGGCTCCTCCTTGGTGCTCGCACCCTCACCGGCACGCTTGGCCATGGCCGGGATGTCGGTGCCGATGGTGTTCGAGCCCGGGCAGTAGGAGACCGGCTCGGTGGTGGTCGTCGACGAGCAGTTGCGGGTGACACCGGCGTAGTCGAACTTCGGCGCGTTCTTCACCGGCATCGACTTGCCCAGCTGGGCGGCCAGGGTGGTCAGCGTCTCCTTGTTCACCGGAAGCTGCTTGTCGCGTTCATCCTCTTCGAAGGTGACGGGCAGACCGGCGCGACGCTTCTCGATCTCGTCCTCGTTGATGTCCTTGCAGGACTTGGCGCCCTGGGTGTAACCCATCTGCACCGCGGTGACCCGTTCGAACGCCGAACCGTGCACGGCATCGGGATCATTGGGGTCGCGGTCACGCACGGCGACGGTCGCGCCGAGCACGCCGTTGAGCCCGTCGGTGGTGTTGAGCGTGAAGTGCTTCGAATTGCCTTCTGCCACATGGCGAAGGAACACACCGGCCAGGCAGTCGGCCTGCTGTTCCTTGACCAGCGCATCGGTGAGGAACCCGCGCAGCAGGTCGGCCTGGGACTGGATGGCGTGCCCGTATTCGTGGGCCAGCACCATCACCACCGACATCTCCTTGTACTTGTCGACCAGCAGCGGCAGCAGGACGGTGCGGTCCCAGCCGATGGTGTGATCGAGCGGGCAGTAGGCGGCATTGACCATCTTGTAGGTGCTGCTCTTGCAGAACTGCACCGACTCAGCTTCCGGCGCTTTCGCCGACCACGAGATGTACTTCGAGGCGGGCTTGAAATTGCCGCGGAAAGTCTTGGAATACTCGGTCTGCCAGTACTCTTCGATGTCGGCGATGGCGTTGAGGGCGAGCTTGTCGATCTTGCCGTTGTCGCCGTTGTCGGCCTTCTTGTCTGTATCGGGCACACCGGGACGCGACCCGCTCGGACCGGTGGACGACGCCGCGCCCGCCACCTCCCACGGGTTGTCCATCATCGGCTGCGCCTGGTCGCTCGCGACTGTTGTCGCGCCGCAACCGGATACGAGCATGCCGATACTCACCAAAGCTGCCATGGTCGCGCCGAACCGATGTCTTCTCATGCGCTGTCCTCCCCGGAAAAATGACGCGGACGCCTAACGGTCCGCTATCGAGCGCTCACATGGTAAACGACCGCTGTCACAGGTCCATTCGGATCGTGGCCAGCACCGCGCGATGGTCGGAGCCAGGGATGGTGAGGGTGCGGATCTGTTCTGCCACCCCACCTGCGACGAGGATGTGATCGATCCCGATCACCGGTCCCCACCGGCGGTCCGCCGGGTAGGTGAGCAGGACACCGTCGCCGGTCTGGTCCGCGGCCGAGGCGAAGGCACCGTCGAGCAGTGCCCGGTAGGCCGAATGGTCGTGTGTCGCATTGAAATCCGCGCCGACGATCGCGGGCGCGCTGGTCGCGGCCAGGATCTCGTCGACCGCGCGCATCTCCGCCGACCAGGCGGCGAAGTCGATGTTCGGCGGGATCGGATGGAACGCGAACACCGGCATCGGGCCACGCTGCGGGTGTTCCATGGTCGCGGAGATATTGCTCATGATGAAACCGTCGTACTTCTTGGTGTCGCGCAACGGGTATCGGCTGTAGATGCCGGTGCCGCCACCGCCCGACGCAGCGGGTTCCAGATAGGAGTACGGCAGTCGCTCTTCCAGCCCCGCACCGCGCAAACCGACGATCGAGTCGATGGTCAATTCCTCGACGGTGAGCACGTCGACGTTGTTGTCACGCACCACACCGACCACCGCGACCGGGTCGGCCTGGCCGAACAGGATATTCGACTGCATCACCACCAGTTCCGGCCCTTCGGCGGCCCTGGCCTCCGGAATGTAGGACGGCACCACCAACCACGCGGCACCGGCCAGCACCAGCACCGCTGCCCCCGAGCTGCGCCATCCTCGCGCGAGGAGCATCAGCACCAGCCCCACGACCGCGCCGAGCATCAACCACATCGCCCCCGACGCCAGCAACACCATCGACTTCTGGCGCCAGTCCACGACGTGCAACACGATCCCGACCACCGCCGCGACCACCGCGCCCCACCCCAGGACGAGCAACGCCCGTTCCACCCATTTACGCATCATGCGGCCACCCTAAGTGGCCCAACTTTCTGATCCCTTGTGAGTGTCTTGAAGGTTCTCTGAGGCCTACACTGCCGCCGTGTACATCGAGGAATTCAATGCCGCGGGACCGCTCACCGAGCAGGCGGTCGAGGAGCTGATGACCGTCGCGAACAAATACACCTCGGCGATCACCATGACCGTCGGCGACCGCACCGTGCAGCTACCGGTTCTCCCGGTCTGCTGGGACGAGCTGCCCGTGCGCGCCGGCACCGCGATCACCGTCGAAGCCGATCGCGGTTACCGGCCGGCCGACCTCGAGGACCGCACCGCACTGACCGACTTCGTCACGACCTTCCAGCGTGCGACCGGCACCCCCTAGAGCGGCAGACCTGCCTCGATCCAGTTGTAGGCCTGGATCTTTCGGGACTCGGGGTCGTTGACCACCTGGTTGATGAGGTCGTTGACCTGGTCGGTGGACAGCGGGTAGCCGTAGTGTTCGGCCGCGCCCGCCGACGCCCACAGCGAGGCGAAGAGACCTGGACCGCCGAGGATGTGGGACAGCGCGGTGGCGACCTCGTCGACAGTCTCGATGACGCCGTGGACGAGGGCGATCGCGATGTCTTCGTCGCCGGGCGGCATGCCGGGGGCCAGCGCACCGGATTCGACGGCGCGCTGGGCCAGCCAGGCACGCGGGACCAGGGGGCTCGGGCCGATGGCGTCGCCGAGGTAGTAGCGCCATTCGCCGGGGTTGCCCTGGTCGAAAGCGTGGATGTAGAAGGTGCGGGTGAGCGCCCACAGCGCGATGTAACGCAGGGCGAGCTGTTCGGGGCCGAGCAGCGCGTCGGGGCCGTCGGCGCGGTCGCGCTCCAACTGGTTCCAGGCGAAGCGGAACCAGACCTGTTCGGAGTTGCCGACCCAGGTGGCGGGCAGACGGTCGGCCAGTGCGGCCAGTTCGCCTGCCGGGCCGTCGACGCCGGTGTCACCGGAGGCCTCCACCCGCAGGTTGTCGACGTAACCGCGCAGGGCGTCGACGGAGGTGAACACCGCGTAGCCCAGTTGGGCGAAGCGGGTGAGGTCGGCATTGGACGGTTCGAGTACGAGCACCACCGGCATGCCGACGCCCGGTTGCAGGCCCTCAGGCCAAAACGCTTCGGCGACAGCGAGTTCGCGGCCGGTGACCGGGTCGGAGACCTCACTGTCGAGCAGCGGGAAGCCGAAGCCGTCGGCGATGAGGTCGTCGACGAGCGCGTTCACCTGGTCCACCGCGGGATCGCCGACGGTCACCCCGGCGACACCCACCGTCAGCAGGGTGGGGCGGTGCAGCTTGCCGGTGCGCAGCTTCTCGAGGAAGGCATCGGCCGAGGCGGAGAGCAGTTTGCGGCGCGCCCGCAGGAACTCGCGATAGTTCTCCACCCGCCACAGCGACGGGTCGGTCGGAATCCACTGTGAGGCGAGCACACCCGGGTTGCGGCGCTCCACCTCGGCGAAGTAGTCGGCGGGCTCGCGCTCACCGAGTTCGGCCTCCGAACCAGGGCTGAGGAAGCAGAAGTTGGCGATCGCGTTGATCTCGTTGCGTTCGTAACCGGCGTCGCGCAGCAGGGTTTTCGGGAACAGGTAGTGCACCTGCACCGGAGTGCGCTCACCGAACTGCTCGATGCCCAGTTCCGAGCCGCTGCCGAGATCGCGCGAACCGTCGACGCGCGTGAGCAGATACAGCAGCGGATAGAACCGGGAGCCGCGGGTGGCGCCGGCGAAATCGTCGGCGCACAGGTCGAGCGAGCCGCCGCGCAGCCGTTCCAGTGAGCCGATCAGCGCGTTGATGCCGCCGCGTTCGAGGGTGTCGTAGTCCTGCTGCAGGAAGGTCTCGGTGGAGCCGCTGAACCGACCCCACAGTGCCGAATGCACGTACCAGTACAGCGCCCGGTCGCGGTGCAGATCGTCGTCGAAACGGCCGCCGTTGAGGAACAGCAACCGGGTGATCACCGGAATCGCGTAGCGCCCCATCAGAACCCGGTCGTGATCGAGACCGAGTCTGCCCGCCACGGTGTCGAGGAAGGTGTCGACCTGTCTGGTGGTGTCCACCAGCGCCTGTTCGAATTCCGCGGGCGCCAGATCGCCGAGCGCGTCGAAGTGCGCGCGCCCGTTGCCGACCGCGATCACGTTGCGCAGCAACCAGTCCAGGGTGAAGGTGTAGCCGTCCTTGTCCCAGCGGATCAGGTGGTCGCGCAGGTTGCCCCGGGCCTGCGGCCACTGTGCGCACAGGGTGGCCAGCGCGAGGTCGCCCTTGGACAGTTTGGTGCCGCCGGAGTTGACCCGGTTGAAGATGTCGACCACCTCGTCGACCGTGCGATCGGACCCGGTGATGGTCTCGACATTGAACTCGCGGTTGGTGACCTCGCGAACCTTGTTCAGCCGATCGAGATAGAGGGCAAGGGTTTCCGGCGACTCGTCCGGGAACCTGGACAGGTAGTGCATCGGGCCCTGAGCGAACAGCTCGGTGATGTCGATCCAGGCGGGCGCGGTATCGCGGCCGGGCACCTGGAATTCGAAAAGCTCACGCTCGACATCGAAATGCAGGCCGGTGAACGCGATCTCGTCGCCCTCGAAGAACGACGGCGCCGTCCCGCGCACGATTCCGTACAGGGTGGTGATGCGCTGCTGCCCGTCGAGCAGCAACTGCCGCAGCCCCGAGCCGGTCGTCGACCCGCGCACCGCGATCTCCTCGGACCCGGTCTCCCACACCAGCAACCCACCGACCGGATACCCGAGGTACAGCGACCGCATGAGTCCACGTACCTGGTCGCGGTTCCACACGTATCCACGCTGGAACTCGGGCAGTAGCACAGCACCGGAGTCGATCTGGTCGAGCAGGGTGGACAGACGTGTCACGGCAGCCTTTCGATCGAGATCCGGTGGCGGACAAGCGCCCCATCGTTGCACGGATCGTACCGACACATCCCGACATGCCAGCGGCCGAACGGAACTGGTGCGCTCAGCCCGTCCCGGACACCGCGGCCCGGAAGGCGTCCGAGGCATAGAACGGAGCCAACCTGCGGCGTAGCACGGTGTCGAGATAACCACGCTCGTCGAGTGTTTCGAGGACCGGCGGGCCGAAACGCAGCGCCTCTTCGATCATGTCCGCGCGCCCGACGCCCAGCTCAGCCAGCAATTCGGCAAGGGGGGTGTCGCCGTATTTGTCGAAGACGTGGTCGACGCCCTCGTCGAGCAGGGCATGGAAGTAATCGGTATCGCGGAAGGTGCGCCAGAATTCGAAGACGAGCACAACGATGTCTTCGACATCGTTGGCCGAGACCAGATCACGGTACGAGCCGACCGCGTCGCCGGTGTGCTTGCGCCAGGTCTCGCGGGCACTGTCGAGCAGTACCTCGTCGGCATCACTGCTGTTGCCGCGCAACACGAATCGCGCGCCGGTGCGGGTGAGCCTGCCGACGCCGCTCTCGATCGCGGGCATCGCGGGTTCGGCCAACCGCGACAGCGCGCCACGCAACGATCGGGCCAGCCCTCCCCCGTCAGGGTGCAAGCCCTCGTCGACCGCGGTGACCACCGCGCGCTGGACCGCCTCGACGCACGCGTCGACGGTCACCGGGCTGTTGAGCACCAGCCGCACCAGGCGGTGGGTGAGATCCAGATCGGCGACGGCGTCGACCAGCTCGTCGAAGCGGCGGTTGTCGACGAGCTCGCCGACCTCGATCTCGTCGTTGGCGCGATGGTTGTACAGACGGGTGGCGATCTCACCGACGAGTTCTGGAATCGCCCCTTCGACCGGAACCTGCACGGCGAACTTGTGCGCGACCGCCTTGATCTGCTCGCGGGTCACGGCGTCGGCGAGGGTCAGCACCGCGGCCTCGTCGAGCGCGCCGTCGACCTCCTCGGTGACGAACTCGAGGAACCCGGCGGGCTCGCGCAACTGCTGCTTGGTGAACGCCACATGCGCGTCGAGCACTCGCATGGCCAGGTCGACGTGCCCGCCGCGCCCCTCGTTCATCTCACCCATACCGCCCACAGTGACATAGTCCGCGACGCGATGTGAAAAGGGAGCGCAGCTGGGGTTGCCCGCCGACGCGACACGCCGGTTTCCCCTGGCAGACTCCGCCCAGACTGCGATGCGACAAACTGCTAGGCGCGGTTTGCTGGCGAGTATGGCATACTGGGTTGCTGAGACTGGGCTGATCGCAAGTGATCGCCATGGCTCACCTACGGAAAAGACTTTTAAAACATGACTCAAGGCACCGTCAAGTGGTTCAACGGCGAAAAGGGCTTCGGCTTCATCGCCCAAGACGGAGGCGGCCCCGACGTCTTCGTTCACTACTCGGCTATCGGCGGCTCGGGCTTCAAGTCCCTCGAAGAGGGACAGCGGGTGGAGTTCGAGGTCGGCCAGGGCCAGAAGGGCCCGCAGGCCCAGGACGTCCGCGCCATCTGATTTCGGCGTGAACTGAAAATGCCCCGCACCTGTGGTGCGGGGTTTTTTCATGTCCTCACTGTCATGTCCGCACTGTCATGTCCTCACTCGCCGCCGAACACGCGCTCGACGACCGCCTTCGCGCGACGAGTGATGCGCATATACGTGTCGAGGAATTCGCTGCCGTCGTCGTTGGGCCAGCCCGCTACCCGGGCGACCGCCGACAGCAGTTGGCCGGGGCCGGGGAGCTGGTCGGTCGGTTTTCCCTTGACCAGGACGAGGGCGTTGCGGGCGGCGGTGGCGGTGATCCACGATTCACGCAGCAGCGCGACATCCTCGGGTTCGAGGATGCCTTCGGCCTCGATCACGTCGAGTGACTGCAGCGTCGAGGTGTTGTGCAGCGCGGGGACCTCGTGCGCGTGGCGCAACTGCAGCAGCTGGACGGTCCATTCGATGTCGGCCAGACCGCCGCGCCCCAGTTTGGTGTGGGTGGACGGGTTGGCGCCACGCGGGAGGCGTTCGGAGTCGACGCGTGCCTTGATGCGGCGGATCTCGCGGACCGATTCCTCCGAGACCCCACCGGTCGGGTAGCGGATCGGGTCGATGACGTGCAGGAAGCGCAGTCCGAGATCCTGGTCGCCTGCCACCTGGTGTGCGCGCAGCAGCGCCTGCACCTCCCATGGCTGGGCCCATTGCGCGTAGTAGGCCTGATAAGCGGCCAGCGTGCGAACCAGCGGCCCGCTACGGCCCTCGGGGCGCAGGCCCGCGTCCACCTGCAACGGCGGGTCCACACTCGGTGCGCCGAGCAGTCGCTGGACCTGCTCGGCGATCCCGTTCGCCCACTTCACCGCGGTGGCCTCGTCCTCGCCGGGGCGCGGATCGCAGACGAACAGCACGTCGGCGTCGGAGCCGTAGCCCAGTTCCATGCCGCCGAGCCTGCCCATGCCGATCACCGCGAAGTCGGCGGGCGCCGGTCCACCGCGTTCGGTCTCCGAGGCGCGGATGACCGCGCTCAATGCCGCCTCGAGCACCGCGACCCAGACCGACGAGAGCGCCGCGCATACCTGCGGGACGTCGAGCATGCCGAGCACGTCGGCCGAGGCGACCCGGGCGAGTTCGTGGCGGCGCAGTGAACGTGCCGCCGCGACAGCGCGTTTCGGATCGCCATAGCGGGCGGCCGCGGTCTGCATGCCGCGGGCGACGTCTTCGGGGTTGGTACTGAGCAGCTGCGGGCCACCGGGTCCGTCGGCGTACATGCGGATGGTGTCGGGCGCGTTGATCAGCAGGTCGGGCAGGTATTCCGAGGAGCCGAGCACGATCATCAGGCGCTGGGCGACGGCGCCCTCGTCACGCAGTTCACGCAGGAACCAGATCTGGTCGTCGAGGCCCTCCGACACCCGCCGGTACGCGAGCAGGCCCGCGTCGGGATTCGGTGTGTCACCGAGCCATTCGAGCAGCGTCGGCAGCAGCAGTGCCTGGATGCGGCCCTTGCGCGATACGCCACCGGTGAGTGCTTTGAGGTGGCCGAGCGCATTGGCCGGTGCGCCGTAGCCGAGGGCGGCGAGCTGGCGGACGGCGGCGTCGGGGCTCAGGCGCAGCGCGTCGGAGTCCATCCGGGCGACCGCGTCGAGCAGCGGTCGGTAGAAGAGCTTCGCGTGCAGGCGCCGCACCCGCACGGCATTGCGGCGGATGTCGGTGTCGAGCACGCCGACGGCGTCCTGGCGACCGTCGGGACGGATGTGGGCGGCGCGAGCCAGCCAGCGCATGCCCTCCTCGTCGTCGGCGGCGGGCAGGGTGTGGGTGCGCTTGAGCCGCTGCAATTGCAGGCGGTGTTCGAGCAGGCGCAGGAATTCGTAGGAGGCGGTGAGGTTGGCGGCGTCCTCGCGGCCGACATAGCCGCGCGCCGCGAGGGCGGAGAGCGCCTCGACAGTGTTGGTGACATGCAGCGCGTCGTCGACCCGGCCGTGCACCAATTGCAGGAGCTGCACCGCGAATTCGACATCGCGCAGGCTGCCCGCACCGAGCTTGAGTTCGCGTTCGCGCAGGTCGGCGGGGACCAGGTCCTCGACCCGGCGGCGCATGGCCTGGACGTCGGCCACGAAGTCGGGGCGTTCCGAGGCGGTCCAGACCATCGGCATCAGCGCGTCGCGGTAGTGCTTTCCGAGTTCCAGATCGCCGGTCATCGGCCGGTTCTTCAACAGCGCCTGGAACTCCCAGGTGCGCGCCCACCGCTTGTAATAGGCGAGGTGGGAGTCGAGGGTGCGCACCAAGGCGCCCGCTTTGCCCTCGGGGCGCAGTGCGGCGTCTACCTCGAAGAAGGCCGCGCCGGCGACGCTCATCATCTCCGCGGCCAGCCGGGTCGCGGTCGCGTCGGCGGGTTCGGCGACGAACACCACGTCGACATCGCTGACGTAATTCAGTTCTCGCGCACCACATTTGCCCATCGCGATCACCGCGAGGCGCACCGGCACCGGGCCGTTCTTGCACACCCTGGCCAGCGCGACCGCCAGGGCCGCGGTGAGCGCGGCATCGGCCAGATCCGACAGGTGCTTGCCGACCACCAGATACGGCGGGACCGGTTCGTTCTCGACCGTGGAGGCGAGGTCGACCGCGGCCAGCAGCATCAGCTGATCGCGATACCTGCTGCGCAGCAACGCGACTGCCTCCGGACCGGCGATATCGGCGCGGAACAGCATCGGCCCGGCGTTGGGTCCGGTCTCCGGTGCCGCGTCGACGGCGTCGAGCAGATCGGCGATCAGCTCGGCACGGCGGGGAAGTTCGTTCTGGCGCAGCACTTTCCACGAGGCCGGGACGGCCACGAGGTGGTCGCCGAACGCCGTCGACGACCCCAGCAAGCCGAACAGCCTGCCGCGCAACGTGGTGTCGGAACGGATCGCCGAATCCAGTTCGGACCAATCGTCTTCGAGAGATTCGCGCAGCCGCACGAGCGTACACAAGGCGAGATCGGCATCAGGCGAACGCGACAGTGCCCAGAGCACGGGCACCCCGTCGACGTTGTCCCAGCCGAGCTGGCGCAGTGAAGCTGCCGCTGCCGGTTCGAGTAAACCGAGCCGGCCGACGCCGGGAACAGCGGAGCGGGCAGTCGGTGGCCGGACCATAAGCCCTAAGTTACAGGGTCAGGCCACCGACTGTGATACCTCACAAGCTCAGGTATTCCTTGAGCTCCCACGGGGTGACCTGCGAGCGGTAGTCGGCCCATTCGCGGCGCTTGTTGCGCAGGAAGAAGTCGAAGACGTGTTCGCCGAGGGTTTCGGCGACCAGCTCCGAGCGCTCCATCGCCTGCAGGGCCTCGTCGAGGGTGCCGGGCAGGGTGCGGAAGCCCATGGCGCGGCGCTCGGCGTCGGTCAGCGACCACACGTCGTCTTCGGCCTCGGGCGGCAGGTTGTAGCCCTTCTCGATGCCGCGCAGACCGGCGGCCAGCAGCACCGCGAAGGTCAGGTACGGGTTGCAGGCCGAGTCTGGGCTGCGGATCTCGACGCGACGCGAGGACGACTTGTTCGGGGTGTACATCGGCACCCGCACCAGCGCCGACCGGTTGGACCGGCCCCAGGACGCCGCGGTCGGAGCTTCGCCACCGTGGATCAGGCGCTTGTAGGAGTTGACCCACTGGTTGGTGATCGCGCTGATCTCGGGGGCGTGCTCGAGGATGCCCGCGATGAACGAGCGCGCGGTGCCCGAGAGGTTGTTCGGATCGTCGGGATCGGCGAAGGCGTTGTTCTCACCCTCGAACAGGCTCATGTGGGTGTGCATGGCCGAGCCGGGGTACTGCGAGAACGGCTTGGGCATGAACGTCGCGCGCACGCCCTCGTCGATCGCGACCTCTTTGATCAGGTAGCGGAAGGTCATCACGTTGTCGGCCATCGAGAGCGCGTCGGCGTAGCGCAGGTCGATCTCCTGCTGGCCGGGGGCGCCCTCGTGGTGGCTGAACTCGACCGAGATGCCCATCGATTCGAGCGAGTCGATGGCGTGGCGGCGGAAGTTCGGTGCCGAATCGTGCACGGCCTGGTCGAAGAAGCCGCCGTTGTCGGCGGGGGTCGGCTCGTAGCCGTCCTTGAGCTGGTTCTTCAGCAGGAAGAACTCGATTTCGGGGTGCACGTAGCAGCTGAAGCCCGCGTCGGCGGCCTTGTTCAGCTGACGGCGCAGGACGTGGCGCGGGTCGGCCCAGGACGGCGAACCGTCGGGCATGGTGATGTCGCAGAACATCCGCGCCGAGTGCTGGTGGCCCTTGGAACTGGCCCAGGGCAGCACCTGGAAGGTCGACGGATCGGGCCGGGCGACCATGTCCGCCTCGGACACGCGCGCGAAGCCTTCGATGGCCGAACCGTCGAAGCCGATGCCCTCCTCGAAGGCGCCTTCGAGCTCGGCGGGCGCGATGGCCACGGACTTGAGGTAGCCCAGCACATCGGTGAACCAGAGACGGACGAAACGGATATCCCGCTCTTCGAGCGTCCGCAGCACGAATTCCTTCTGGCGATCCATACCGGCGAGCGTAAGCACCCGGCGTTAAATCCGTGTTACATACGCAGACGGGTTTGCGATCACGTCACATCGTTCGCACATCTCACCGGCCACAACGGGGCGCGGAGAGGAGATGTGGCTCTCAGCATGTGAGACCGGGAGCGGGCGTGGCGAGATCGACGAGGTAGTTGATCACCGCGGCGTCGAGGCACTGATCGCCCGCGACGAGAGCGGCGGTGTGCCGATTGCCACGGAAAGTGATCAGGTCGGCGCCGAGCTGTGCGGCCAGGTCGACACCGGCCTGATACGGCGTGGCCGGGTCGTCGGTGGTGGAGACGACGACGGTGGGCGGCAGCCCGGGTGCCGAGACACGATGCGGGGAGCTGGTGTTGGGCACCGGCCAGGCGGCGCACAGTTCCAGCGGGGCGGCGCCGGTGCCCTTGCCGTCGTCGAGGAACGGGGCCGCCTTGCGGTATTCGGAGTCCTGACGACCGCTCACCGCGGGATCGGTGATGCGCGGATCGTCGACGCAGCGGATCGCGTTGAAGGCGTCCTGGGTGTTGGCGTAGGTGCCGTCTTGGCGGCGACCGTCGTACATATCGGCCAGTTGCAGCAGAGTGTCGCCGTTTCCGCCCCGCAGTTCCGACAGGCCCTGGGTGAGGATCTGCCACAGGTCGTCGCTGTAGAGGGCCTGCTGGACGCCGGTGATCGCGTCGTTGTAGCTGAGGCCGCGCGGGTCGGCGGTCGACGCCGGGGTCTTCTCCAGTGGGCCGACCAGCTCGCGGAAGCGGGCCACGGCCTGGGCTGGGTCGGTGCCGAGCGGGCAGTCGGCGTTCTTCGCGCAGTCGGTGGCGTAGGCGTTGAACACACCTTGGAAGCCCGCTGCTTGACGCAACGACTCCTGGACCGGGTCCTGGGAGGAGTCGACGGCTCCGTCGAGGACGAGAGCGCGCACGTTCTGCGGGTATTTCTCCGCGTAGGCCGAGCCGAGGCGGGTGCCATAGGAGTAGCCGAGGTAGCTCAGCTTCGCGTCACCCAGGACCGCCCGCATGACATCCATATCCTGGATCACCTCGCGAGTGCCGACATGTCCGAGCAGGTCGACACCCGAGCGCTGGGCGCAGCGGTCGGCGTACTCGCGGTTGTCGGCCTCGGCCTCGGCGATGCCGGCCGGGGTGTTGTCGGTGGGCACCTCCGCGCGTTCGGCGTCGGCCTGCTGCGGGGTCAGGCAGACGATCGCGGGCAGCGAGGAGCCGACACCGCGCGGGTCGAACCCCACTCGATCGAACTTCTCCGCCAGTTCGGTGCGGTTGCCGACGGTGATCATCGACAGGCCGGAGACACCGGGTCCACCCGGATTCATCAGCAGCGAGCCGACCTTCTCACCGGTGGCCGGGATCCGCGAGAGCGCGATCTGGGCGGTCGGGCCGTCCGGGCGCGCGTAGTCGATCGGCACGGTGATCCGCGCGCATTCGGTTTTGGGCGGCAGCCGGTCCTCCGGGCTGCCGTAGCCCTCGCACGAACCCCAGCCGATCTGCTGGTCGTAGAAGGTGCTCAGGCCCGGCGGTGGCGGGGGCAGTTCAGCGCGCGGTGCGCTCTCCTCACCGATGCCGCAGCCGGTGACGATCAACGCAGAGACAGCGCCGAGGAGCACGACGAGCCGGCCTCGCTGCACAGTTGGCCCACCTTTCCGCGCCCTGCGGCGCACACCTGCGCCCGAATGGGCTCGCATCACGGTAGCCGAATCGACGATGTGACCGATCACACCTGCGCCGGGCCTTAAACCCGCGCGGGCGCAGGTGGCACACTGGGATCGTCAGAAACGCCCGGGGACCCGGTATGGGCCTCGAGGAACCAGACGAAAGGGACGATGATGTCCGTATCCGATGAGCAGAGTGCTGCCTACGGTGCCACTCCCGCCGAAGCCAAACCACGCCGCAAGACCCGCGTCCAGCATCTACAGCAGATGAAGGTCGACGGCGAGCGCTGGTCGATGCTGACGGCCTATGACTACTCGTCCGCCCGACTGTTCGAGGAAGCCGGTATCCCCGTGCTCCTGGTCGGCGATTCCGCCGCCAATGTCGTCTACGGCTACGACACCACCGTGCCGATCACCATCGACGAACTCATCCCGCTCGTGCGCGGTGTCGTTCGCGGCGCACCGCACGCGCTGGTGGTCGCCGATCTGCCGTTCGGGACCTACGAGTCCTCGCCGCAGCAGGCCCTCGCGACCGCCATCCGCTTCATGAAGGAGGGCGGCGCGCACGCGGTGAAGCTCGAGGGCGGCGAACGTGTCGCCGAGCAGATCGCGCTGATCACCTCCGCGGGCATCCCCGTGATGGCCCACATCGGGTTCACCCCGCAGAGCGTGAACACCCTCGGTGGTTTCCGGGTCCAGGGCCGCGGCGACGGTGCCGATCAGCTGGTCGCCGACGCGATCGCCGTGCAGGAAGCCGGTGCGTTCTCGGTGGTCATGGAAATGGTCCCCGCCGACATCGCGGGCCAGGTGACCCGCAAGCTGACCATCCCCACCGTCGGCATCGGCGCCGGTGCCGACTGCGACGCCCAGGTGCTGGTCTGGCAGGACATGGCCGGCTACACCAGCGGCAAGACCGCCAAGTTCGTCAAACGCTTCGGCAACGTCGGCGACGAGCTCCGCACCGCCGCAGCCACTTACGCCGCCGAAGTCCGCCAGGGCACCTTCCCAGGCCCCGAACACAGCTTCTAATAGGGCAAACCCACACACCACCCCAGAAACCCCTACCGCACTACCAGCCACACCCCCACCCCGAAGACCGCAGCCCTACCGCACTACCAGCCACACCGCCCACCCCAAGACCGCCATGACCGCACTCCCCACCCCGCACCCGCGACCCCTGGGGAGCGGCGGCCACGAAGTGGCCGGTCCGCGGCCGGGTCGCCGATCAGGGCTCGAAAGCGCTACGCCGAAGGCGTTAGTCTCGAGCCCTGATCGGCGGCCCCTTGGGGCCGCGGACACGCGCGCGCCAGCGCGCCAATAAACACAGCCTCAAACCGTCTGGGACTACCGAACCCAAAATCCCAGCCCCCGCCCTTCGAACCCAGCGCACCAAAACCACAACTGGCAGACTCGATAGCGACACACTTCGACTATCAGAGGTATCGATGCCGCAACCCCGTTGGATTTCTCGTTCTGCACTGTTGATCGCGGTCGCCGCGGGGCTGACTGCGTGCGGAGGCGCGGAACCCGCCCAGACCGGCAGTGCGGGCACCACCACCTCGGCCACGGCGACGACCACTCCGGCTGGGACTCTGACGATCAGCCCGTCCTCCGCCGCGCAGCTGTGCGACATGATCCGGCCCGAGCTGTCGAACTTCCGGGTGCAGGGGCCGACGCTCGGCAGGATTTCGCTCAACGCCATGGTGCACGATTGGGGTTTTCGCAACGGTGGCATCAATGGGCACGTGCTCGCCGACAAGGCGATGATCGACCGGGTAACCACCGAAAGCTGCCCCGAGGTACGGACCGAGGCGCTCACCGCCCTCGAATTGCCCTCTCTCGCTGCGGGGTTGGCGTTCTGATGCGCACCCTCTACCCCGAGATCGAACCGTTCGAGCAGGGACTCCTCGACGTCGGCGACGGCCAGTCGGTGTACTGGGAGGTCAGCGGCAACCCCGACGGCAAGCCGGTGGTGTTCGTGCACGGCGGACCCGGCGGCGCCACCGGACCACTGCAGCGGCGATTCTTCGACCCGGCCGTGTACCAGATCGTGCTGTTCGATCAGCGCGGCTGCGGAAAGTCCATGCCGCACATCGCCGATGGCGCCGCACTGGACACCAACACCACGCCGAACCTGATCGCCGATATGGAGTCGCTGCGGATGCGTCTCGGAATCGAGCGCTGGCAGGTGTTCGGCGGTTCGTGGGGGTCGACCCTCGGTCTGGCGTATGCGCAAGCGCACCCCGAGCGGGTGACCGAACTGGTGTTGCGTGGCATCTTCTTGTTGCGGCGCAAGGAAATCGACTGGTACTACAACGGTGCCGCGGGCAGTGTCTACCCTGCCGAGTGGGCGAAATTCCTGGCGCCGGTGCCTGCCGAGGAACGCGACGACGACCTCGTCGAGGTGTATCACCGGCTGCTGCACTCCCCCGATCCTCAGGTCGCACTCGATGCCGCGGTCGCCTGGTCGACGTGGGAGGGCGCGACGAGTTCCCTGCTCCCGCAACCGGATCGGGTCGCCGAAACCGCCGAAGCACGCTTCGCCCTCGCCTTCGCCCGGATCGAAAACCACTACTTTCGCCACGGCGGATTCCTCGACGAGGGACAGTTGCTGGCAGACATAGATCGGATCGCCGACATCCCCGGCGTGATCGTGCAGGGCCGCCACGACATCGTGTGCCCCGCGGTGAGCGCATGGGATCTGCACACTGCGTGGCCGTCCTCGACCCTGCACATCGTCGAGGACGCCGGGCACACCGCGCACGAGCCAGGCATCACCCACCACCTGGTGGAGGCGACCGACACGTTCGGAAAGCGAGGCTGACACCATGGCGATCGAGGCCGGAAAAGCCGTCGTCGCGGCACTACGCGAGGACATCGACCGGCTGTTCGCCGCCGAGCCCGACGTCCGCACCGATGCCTACGATTCGGTGCACCAGATGCGGGTGGCCACGCGCAGGCTGCGCAGCGTCCTGCGCTCCTACCGCAGGCTGTTCGACGCCGACGAGGCCGCCGCCACCGAAGCGGAGCTCAAATGGCTGGCCGACCTGCTCGGCGTGGCTCGCGACGCCGAAGTCCGCGCCGAGCGGTTCACCGACCTGCTGTCCGGCTACGACGCGGTCCCGACCGAGGTCACCGATTCCCTGGTCGGCGCCTCCCGCCAGGCCTACGCCGATGCCCACGCGGAGGTACTGAGCGCACTGGATGGCAAGCGCTACCGCCGCCTGCGCAAAGTCCTGAAAGCCTGGCGCACCGATCCCCCACTCACACCGGAACTCGCCCGCGACAACGCAACCGACGTCTTCGACCGAGTGCTGCGCCGCGACCGCAAACGCCTGCGCAAGCTGGTCTTCGCCGAACCCACCGCCACCCCCGCCGACCGGGTAGAGCTCCTCCACGACATCCGCAAGGGCGCCAAGCGTTTACGGTATTCCTGCGAGGCCGCGACCACCGTCCTCGGCCCTGACGCCGCCGACCTCGGCGCCCGCGCCAAACGCCTGCAATCCGTCCTCGGCGACCACCGAGACGCCGTCGAATCCCGCGAAGCCATCCTGGCCGTGGGGACAGACACGCACGGCCCCGCGGCCACCGTCTACGAACTACTGGCCGACACCGAAGAAGCGGCCGCGGGCCGCGCCATAGCCCACTACCCCGCAGCCGCTGCCTTCATCTCCGCGACGATCTAGGCCCCAACGATCAACGCGCCCTGGCATATTCGAACCCGATCGTCCGAGTTCCCGGGTCAGCGACAGCCAACCGCACCGCGACCGTCTCCCCTTCCGGCGGCTCCCCCTCGCATCGCGCGAGGATCGGCGGTTCGCTGACGAAGATCTCGGCGGGCCGGGACCCGTTGGCATCACGCAAGACCACGGCAGCGAACTCGGTGCCGACCCGAGGCGCGAGAACAGTGGCCTCGGTCAGATCGACGCACGCACGATCCACCTTGTTGGCCACCGCGTCCGTGCGCCGCATCGTCTCGGCAGCGCTCTTCACCCCGTCCACCACCCACTGCGGCACCTCGACCCCCGCGCTGTGCGCCAGGCAGATCTCGGTGGTGAACCGATCGGCCAACCGCCGCAGCGGCGCCGTGACATGCGCGTATGGAGCCCCGATCGCACTGTGCGTCAACTGCTCCGGCGACGGATCGTCGAGTTCGGCGAGCAGCGTGTAACTCGCCCCACGCAACAATCCGGTGGCTTCCGACATCAACACCAGCGCCGCGGGCGTATTCGCGTCGAGCCCTGCGAGCATCCGCCCCACCGGCACCTCAGCAGGCCAGTCGACCCCCAACGCCGCTGCCGTGCGCCGCATCGATTCGATCGCGCTTCCCGGCGGCGGTGGCATCGTCCGCAGCAAGCCGATCCCATTGTGCTCCACCATGATTCGCGCAGCACACATTCCGGTGAGCAGCGAGACCTGCTCGTTCCAGTCGTCGGCGGCGGTCCGCGGCTCCAACTGCAGGCGCCAACCGTCACCGTCGGGAACCACTTCCTGCGCGGGCAAACGCAGCGAGATAGCACCTTGTTCGAACCCCGCCTCGATCCGCAGCCGCCCGAATTCGGGCAGCGCGGTCAACGACGGATGCAATGTTCCAGCGTCGGCGGCGGCCTGCACCTGCGCGTAATCGAACCGCTCCCGAGAGCGCACCAACGCGCGCGTCACCGAAAAGCTCAGCGGCACAGCACCATTGTCGAGCTCGATGGTCCACAACGCGGCAGGCCGGTCGACACCGGGCAGCAGACTCGCGGTGCCCTCGGACAGCACCGTCGGATGCAGCGCGACATTGCCGTCGGGCAGATAGAAAGTTTGCCCGCGCACTTCGGCCTCCGCGGCGAGCGCGCTGCCCGGCACGATCACCGCACCGAGATCCGCGATCGCGTAATGCAGGGTGAAGCCGGTGGGAGTGCGTTCGATATGCAGCGCCTGGTCCAGATCCAGCGCGCTGGGCGGGTCGATGGTCACGAACTCGATATCGGTCCGATCGACCCGGGTGCCCGCGAACGCGTCTACCGCGTCGCGGGCTTCGGAGACGGCCTCGGTCGGATATTCCGAGGCCAGTCCGAATTCGGAACGGATGGCGCCGAAGTCGACCGGCGCCGAGACGATCCGCTGATGGAGTTGCAGACCAATGGTCCGACCCCGATCCGGCGAACTACTCGTCCTGTGTTCGAAGTCCATCTTCGCAGAGTAGCGAGTCCTACTTCAGAGCGAGCATGGTGCCGTTGAGCTGATCGAGCGGGCCGTACACCGTGAAAGTGACCCGGCCGTTGGGGACGGCCGAGGACACGGTCGCGGCCGCGTCGAGTGCCTGACCGAACGAGGCCGCCGACGGATGCGGCAGACCGGCCACGGTCAGGCCGAATCGGGACTGGTGCACCCAGGCGGTATCAGCCGGGCTGAGGTCGACCTGCACCCCGCCTGCGAGCGGGGTCACCGCGACCGCGCTCGCCGAACCGGCACCAAGCGTTGCGAAAACCGCAGCGGCTCCGGCGATCAGTGCACCGGCGACAATGGAACGAACTACCCGCATGTAAATGTGACCTGCTTCCGCGATCGAATGTGTTGGGCCCGAGGAAGTGGCAGCGAGCCCTGCCGACGGCGATCACTCTATGACCTCGCTCACGTTCCCGGCGAGTTCCAGCGCAATTTCGCCGTCAAGACACACGAGCGCGGCGACATCGCGGGCAATTGTTACTGTGGCGGCGGCGCACTCGGCAGCTGCCGGGTTGTGCGGCACTCACGTCGATAAATGGGAGTTTGCGAACGTATGTCGTGGCTGATTTTCGATTACCTGTCGCCGATCCTCGGACCGGACGCGGCCAGCTATTGGGCGCATCTGCTGGCGATTAACCCGGGGTAGCTCACCGCTTCGATCCAGAACATGCCGCTTCCCGATAACCACAGGGGAAGCGGCGTGTTTCCTGGGCCGCTAGCATCCCGCTGCGTGAGTAGAACTACCGCCGCCATCGCGGCCAGCGCCTCCGTCTTCGCCCTGCTTCTGGCCGGCTGCAGCGACGACTCTTCCTCCGCCGGCGCCCCCTCCACCACCCCCGCGCCCGCCTTCCAGGTCGAAGCCAGCAAGGCGGGCATGTTCGTGGTGAGCTACCGCAACGCCTTCCCCAAGCTGGCGCAGGGGCGTGACGACGCCGCCGTGGCCGCGGTGCTGAACCATTCCTGCTCCGAGATCAAGGCGGGCAAGTCCGAGGCCGACACCATTGCCACGATCCTCGCGGCGGCCAAGAACGGCGACACCGCCGCGACCACCGAAGAGGCCACGGCCGTCTACCAGATGTCCAAGCTGATGTGCTGAGCCCTGTGCGGCGAAGCGAGGCGGCGGTTCCCGGTGGGAACCGCCGCCTTCTCGTTTCGTGGGCGGGCGAGCCGGCCTGTAAGCCGGATCCTGTCCCCGATTCGCATCGGGGGGCGACCATCCATCTGGACACACCGTTGCCGGGTGCCTCGAGCGGTCCACCCGCAGGCTCGGGCGAGCAGCCCTCGAACACCTGCGCAGCCGCACCGTTGCCGATGCGACCTTTGACCTTGCTCCGGGCGGGGTTTACCTAGCCGCCCCGGTCACCCGGGGCGCTGGTGCGCTCTTACCGCACCGTTTCACCCTTACCGCACTCGCGTGCGGCGGTCTGTTCTCTGTGGCACTGTCCCGCGGGTCACCCCGGGTTGCCGTTAACAACCGCCCTGCTCTGTGGAGTCCGGACTTTCCTCGGTACCGGGCAGCGGCACTGTTGGTGCCCGTTCCCGTTACCGCGGTCGCCCGACCGACTCACCCGCCGGTACAGAGTACTCGCTACGGTATTGACTCATGGAACGTGTCGACGTCAGTTTCCCCTCGGGTGACCAGCAGTGCGCCGCGTGGCTCTACCTGCCCGACGGTGCGCCACGGCCGCGGCCGTTGGTGATCATGGGACACGGGCTCGGGGCCACCCGCGAGATGGGCTTGGATCGGTATGCGCGGCGGTTCGTCGCCGCGGGAATGGGGGTGCTTGCCTTCGACTACCGAAATTTCGGTGCCAGTGAGGGTTCGCCTCGCCAGGTACTCAACATCGCCCGTCAGCGGCAGGACTGGAAGGCCGCAATCGCCTACGCACGCAGCATCCGTGGCTTCGATGCCACCCGGATCGCGCTGTGGGGCACCTCCTTCGGCGGTGGGCACGTGCTCGCGGTGGCGCCCGACGACGATTACCTGGCCGCGGTGGTGGCCCAGGTGCCGTTCACCAGCGGGTGGGCATCGTCGATGACGAAGGGCCCGATCAGCCTGACCAAGGTCGCCACCATCGCGGCCACCGACCTGCTCATCGGCCCGATCCGCCGCAAACCCATCCGCATCCGACTAGCCGGGCGCAAACGCTCCGCGGCGTTGATGAGCGCCACCGACGTACCGGAGGGCTTCGGCCGACTCGCCGAGGAGAGCGACAGCTACGACCCCAAAGTCGGTGCCCGCATTGCCTTCTCGACTCTGTTCGACTCCCCCGGCCGCCGCGCCAAATCCCTGAAGGTCCCCGTCTTCTACGCGATCGCCGAAAACGACTCGATCGCCCCCGCCGGGCCGACCCGCAAGGCCGCCCAACGCACCAAACACGCTGTGGTCAAGCAGTATCCGGTCGGCCACTTCGATGTGTACTTCGATGATGTCTTCGAGCAGGTAGTGCGCGACCAGACCGACTTCCTGGTGTCGGTCCTTCGCCCCTGAACCGCCCGGATACGCCATGGCAGTGGGGCACCATGGAGTGATGGAACAGGCACGAAGGGCTCAGCACCGAAATGGTGCTGAGCCCTTGTGGTTTCGCGGGTGGATCAGATGGGCTGGAAGCCCGCGCCTACGCCGCCTGCGCGGTTGAGCACGTCCAGGATCACCTGAATGGGCTGGAAGTAGGCGGGTGAGTGGATCGGGTTGGCGCCACCGGTGCAGGGGACGTCGAAGTCGACGGGACCGAGGCCGGTGAGGCGGCCCTGGTTCATGCCGACGAGACGGTCGCCCACGACGACGGGTCCGCCGGAATCGCCTGGCTGCGAGCAGTACTGGTTGATGGAGGTGCCTTCGAGTTCACCCCACACCATGCCGCAGCTGCGACCGCTGGTGCGGCCGTCCGAGCACACCGTGGCACCGGGGCCGGGCGCGCCACCGATACCCGCGACGGTGGTCTGGCCGATGGTGCGCACCGGCAGCACCTTCGACGCATCCAGTTGCAGCACAGCGAAATCCAGGTAGTCGCCGTCGTCGGAGTACGCGACGGTACCGATCACGCCTGCTGCGAGCGCCTGCTCGGCGCCGACGCGCGAGCCGGTCGGCGCGCAATGTCCCGCGGTGAGACCGACGAGGCGGCCCGCCCCGTCGTGGCCGATGGCCGTGAGCGAACAACCGGAGTTGTTGTCGAAGACGATGCCCGAAGCCGCGCCGAGCACCACGCTCGGGTCGGCCGTCACGCTACCCGCACCCGCGGACGCGGTGAGCACCCCCGCGATGGCCGCCGCAAACGCCGCCATCCGTAGAAACCTCATCAAGTACCTTTCCTGTGTGGCCGCGCATCCGCACGCCCGAGAATCTGTCGGGCAATGCGGCGTCGTCGTTACGCCGACCGTGCGCCGGGGCGACCGTACCGCGCCCGGGCGAGGACCGGCTAGCTCACAGGTATGAGGTGTCGTTCACCAGGCGCACCGAGGCGCCACCATCGGGATAGAACTCGGCGACGCACAGCGACGCGAGGTCGAGGTGCAGGCGGTACAGCAGCGACGGGCCGACACCAAGGGCCAACTGCAACAGGGTTTTGATCGGGGTCACGTGGCTGACCACCACCACGTTCTGGCCCGGGTACAGCGCGACCAGATCGCGGCGCACCCCTTCGACGCGTTCGCGCACCTGATCGAAACTCTCGCCGCCGGGTGCGGGAATCGAGGGGTCGCCGAGCCAGTCGCGGTGCAGGATCGGATCGCTCTGGGCGGCTTCGGCGAAGGTGAGACCTTCCCAGTCACCGAAGTCGGTCTCGGTGAGGCCGTCGAGAATGCGCAGCGGCACATCGAGGGCGGCCGCGGCGGCTTCGGCGGTGGAACGGGCCCGCTGCAGTGGGGAGCTCACCACGGCGGCGATATCGCCTTTGGCGGCAAGCATTTTCGCGGCACGCTCGACCTGTTCGCGACCGAGGTCGGTCAGCGGCGGGTTGCCACGGCCGGAGTAGCGGCGCTCCACCGACAGCGCGGTCTGGCCGTGACGCAGCAGCAGCAACCGGGTCGGCTTGCCGACGGCGCCGGTCCAGCCGGGCGTAAACTTGATCGCGTCAGCCGATTTCGGCACCGCGACTTCATCACCGGCGGCATGTCCGGCGGCGACGGCCTCGCGCACGGTCGCGGTGAGCTCACCGTCGTCCATCGCCTCGTTCGCGAGCCGGTCGGCGTGTGCGTTCTCGGCGCGCGGAATCCAGGTGAAGCTCACCCGATCGAATCCGGCGACCAGTGCCCGCGCCTGCTCGGCGAGCGGAATCATCGAGGCGTGCTTGATCTTCCAGCGTCCCGACATCTGTTCGACGACGAGTTTGGAATCCATGCGCACCGTGACAACCCGCGCGCCCAATTCGGCCGAAGCCGCCAAACCCGCGATGAGACCACGGTATTCGGCCACATTGTTGGTGGCGACGCCGATGAACTCCTTGCGTTCGGCGAGCACCCGCACGTGATCGGCGGCGAACACCACCGCGCCGTAACCGGCCGGGCCGGGATTGCCGCGCGAGCCACCGTCGGCTTCGACGATCACCTCGCTCATCGGCGCACCGCCGCGATCACAGCCCCGATTCCTTGGTACGCACCATGATCGCGCTGCACTCCGGGCAGCGCAGGACCGCGTCGGGCGCGGCCTTGGCGATGCGCTGCATCTCGCCGCGGTCGATCTCGATCCGGCAGGCGCCGCAGCGGCGAGCCTGCAACAAGGCCGCGCCGACACCGTGCGCCGCGCGCTGCTTGTCGTAGACGGCGATCAGGTCGGCGGGGAACAGGCCGATCAGCTCGGAGCGATCCTTCTCGCAACGCTGCTGCGCCACTTCGAGATCGGCCATCGCCTCATCGCGCAGGCGTTCGGCGTCTTCGAGGTCGTGGTCGGCCTTGCTGAGCCGCGCACCCGCGTGGTCGTGGTCGGCGAGCATCGCCTCACGCTGTTCCATCACGGTCAGCAGCTCGTCCTCGAGCACCGAGCGGCGACGCTCCAGGCTGCCCAGTTCGTGCTGGATCTCGGAGAGCTGCTTGGCGGCGACGGTGCCCGCGGTGAGCATGCCGCGGTCGCGGTCCTCGCGCTTGCGGACGGCGTCGACCTCACCCTCCAGCTTGCGGATGTCGCGGTCCAGATCGTCGATGCCGATCTCCACCGCCACGGCCGCGTCCTTGTAGCCGTTGCGCTCGGCCGCCAGTCGTGCCACTTCCTGCTGCTCGGGCAGCGCGGAACGGCGATGGGCGATGCGCGTCAACTCGGCATCGACACCTGCGAGCTGCAACAGCTTGGTCTGGACCGACGGTTCGACATTCAACGCGCACGAACTCCTACAACACAGTGGACGGATGGATCGATCAACCGTACCGCGCCGCAGGGTGTGATCACGCCATGACCCGAGACATCGCCGAACCTCACCGATCCCGGCGGCGAGAAACTAGCCGCTGACCGTCCACGGGTCGGTGCGCAGCGTGCAGACGCGGGTCTGCACCGCGGGCAGGGCGGTGTTGACGAACTGTTCGGCCTGGCCACACCAGGGGAATTCGGTGGCCCAGTGGGCGGCGTCGATGAGGGCGGGGCCGCCGCGGCGGAGGTGTTCGTCGACGGGGTGGTGGCGCAGGTCGGAGGTGAGGTAGGCGTCGACGCCGGCGCGGATGGCTTTGTCGAGGTAGGAATCACCCGCGCCGCCGCAGACGGCTACGCGTTCGATGATGCGTTCCGGATCACCCGCGGCGCGCACACCCCAGACGGTGCGGGGCAGCCCGACGCCGACGCGGGCGGTGAATTCGCGCAGGGTCTCGGGCTGTGGGAGTTCGCCGATGCGGCCGATGCCGAGTGACGACGGCAGGGGTGCGCGTTCGGTGACGTGGTAGGCGGGTTCCTCGTAGGGGTGGGCGGCGCGCAGGGCCGCGAGGACTGCGAGGCGGGAGGTCGGGGGCGCGACCACCTCGACGGCGTCCTCGGTGAGCCTTTCGACCGTGCCGATCGCGCCGATCGCAGGGTTGGCGCCCGCGATCGGCAGGAATTGGCCGGTGCCCGCCGTGTACCAGGCGGCTTCGCGGTAGTCGCCGATCGCGCCCGCGCCCGCGGTGAACAAGGCCGACATCAAGGAAGCCGTGTGGGTCTGGGGCACCTGGATGACCCATTTATCCACGGAGGCAATCGGTTTGGGATCCAACGGGCCGGTGACGGTGAGGCCGACGGCCGCGGCGAGCGCATCGGAGACACCCGGGTCGGCGGAGTCGGCGTTGGTGTGGGCGGAGAACAGGGCGCAGCCGGATCGGATCAACCGGTGCAGCAGAGCGCCTTTCGGCGTATCGGCGGCGACGGTGTCGACCCCGCGCAACAGCAGCGGATGATGGACGACCAAAGCCTGTGCGCCCCAACCGATCGCCTCGTCGACAACCGCGGCGGTCGCGTCGACGGCGAACACCACCTTGGTGACCTTCTGTCCGGGGTCACCACAGACGAGCCCCACCGAATCCCACGATTCGGCCAGTCTCGGCGGGTACGCCGCGTCGAGCACCCCGATCAGTTCGGCCAGGTCGGTCACCGCCGCCTCCTTCGTCGCGTGGGAATGGTCTTTGTCGGGGTCACCACAGTGCTGCGTTCAGAGCGTCGATCAACCGGTCGACTTCGGCGGCACCACGAACCGCTACGCGGAGGTGGTCGGGACCGAGTCCGGGGAAGGTGTCGGCGCGGCGGACTGCGATGCCGCGGTCGGCGAGGCGCTTGCGCAGCAGCGCGCCGTCGGGGACACGCAGGAGGAGGAAGGGC
This sequence comes from Nocardia sp. NPDC059195, assembly GCF_042754695.1. Taxonomy (NCBI): domain Bacteria; kingdom Bacillati; phylum Actinomycetota; class Actinomycetes; order Mycobacteriales; family Nocardiaceae; genus Nocardia; species Nocardia sp. NPDC059195. The sequence continues at coordinate 52,097 of NZ_JBHZBG010000021.1, forward strand.
CCGGTGGCCGGGGTGTGGACGTCGAGGCCCAGCGCGGTGAGGCGGTCGATCATCGCGGTGCGGTCAGCGGCGATGCGGTGCGCGTGCTGCCGGGATTCGGCGACAGCGGAGGGTTCGGCGGTGGCGATGATCGCCTCGAGCTGGAGGGTGCCGAGCGGCCAGTGCGGGCGGCCATGGGTCAGCCGAGCCAGGACTTCGGGAGCACCGAGGGCGTAGCCACAACGCAAACCGGCCAGCGCCCACGTTTTTGTGAGGCTGCGCAAAACGATGACATCGGGCGCCGAAAGACCGGCCAACGACTCTGGCTCACCCGAAACGACGCGGCCGATCGGACTCGCATCGGGGAGATTCCCACCCGAGCGCGTATCCGCGATGCCACCGGATCGAACGTCGGCCGGATCACCAGCGTCGGCTCTGTGCTGACCGAACAGACGGCTATCCGACGCGCCATCAATGCCGGTCGAGCCGGCCGGCGACCGGCGCGAGGTGCTCTCGCCGGAGTGCGAGCACCGATCAACGACCGCGTCGGCGAAGGCTTCGTCGATCACGACGATCCGGCCGGGGCGGCGAAGTGCCTGAATCGTCTCGGCGGGATGCAGGATCGAGGTGGGGTTGGTGGGGTTGCCGACGACCACGAGGTCGGCTTCCTCGGGGACCAGGGTCGGGTCGAGGGTGTAGGGCCGTTCCAGGATCACCCGGGTGACCGGGACGCCTGCCTCGCGCAGCGCCAGTTCGGGCTCGGTGAAGGACGGGTGGATGACGGCGGCGAGGCGGGGTGCCAGGCGGGGCAGCATCGCGAACCCCTCGGCGGCGCCCGCCAGCAGCAGTACTTCGTCCGGCGCGCGGCCGTGGCGGGCGGCGACGGCGACGCGGGCGGTGTGTTCGTCGTCGGAACTCGGGTAGCGGCCGAGATCGGTGAGACGGGCGGCGAGGCGGTCGCGCAGCCAGTCGGGTGGGGCGACGCCCTGGACGTTCACCGCGAAATCGAGCATGCCAGGGCGTGCCTCCACGTCGCCGTGGTGGCGCAACATCGCGGGGTCGACGGAGTCCTCGAGCACAACTGAACACCCTACGTGGCGGCGATTCGGCGTCACGGGCGACAATGGCTCCCGTGGGTCCACTACATGTCTCGTTCATTTGCACAGGCAATATCTGCCGGTCACCGATGGCCGCGAAGATGTTCGAGGCGCATCTCTACCGAGCCGGTCTCGCGAACCGGGTGCGAGTGAGCAGCGCCGGGACAGGTTCGTGGCATGTCGGCGATGGAGCCGACCCGCGCACCGAGGCCACCCTGCGCCGCGCCGGCTACCCGACCGAGCACACCGCGGCGACCTTCGGTCCCGAGCACAGTGACGCCGACCTGATCATCGCCTTGGACACCGGGCACGATCGCGAGCTCGCGCACCGCGGCGTCCCCACCGAGCAGCGCAGGCTGCTGCGCAGCTTCGACCCCGCCGCCGACGGCTCCGACGTGCCGGACCCGTACTACGGCGACCAGTCCGACTTCGACCTGGTTCGCGACCAGATCGAGGCCGCCATCCCCGGCCTGCTGGACTGGGTCCACGCCGAACTCGACGCGCGCAACACCGCCGACGTGCCGCTCTGATGCGCAAGCTCACCTTCCTGCTGCGCCCCAGCTGGCTGATCCTCGCGGTGATCGTCGCCGCGTTCGCCTACCTGTGCTTCACCGTCCTGGCGCCATGGCAGCTCGGCAAGAACGACAGCACCGAACACCGCAACCAGCTGATCGCCGACTCCGTGCAAGCCGACCCCGTAGCCGTGACCGATGTTCTGGACGGCGACACCAGCACCCACACCGAATGGCGCAAGGTGACCGCGACCGGCACCTTTGTCCCCGAGTCGACCGTCCTGGTCCGGCTACGCCACCTCGACGGCGCCCCCGGTTACGCGGTCCTCGCCGCCTTCCGCCTCGACGACGGCCGCACCCTCCTGGTGGACCGCGGCCTGGTCGCCTCCGTAGACGGCACCCGCCCACCCGCGATAGCTGACCCACCCGCGGGCCCGCAACGCATCGAAGCCCGAGTTCGAGCCTCCGAAGGCGTAGTCCCCGACAAGACTCCCACCACGCAAGACGGCTACCGCCAGGTGTACACGGTCGACACCACCCAGGAATCCACCGTCCTCGGCACCCCCCTGACCCCCATCCCGACCGGCACCGACAAGGGCGGCTACCTCCAACTGGCCACCGACCAACCAGGTGCCTTCACCCCCACCCCCCTCCCCCAACTCGACGCAGGCCCCTACCTCTCCTACGGCCTCCAATGGCTCGCCTTCGGCCTGATGGCCCCCCTCGGCCTCGGCTATTTCGTAGTAGCCGAACTCCGAGCCCGCCGCCGAGACCGAGCCCAACCGTCCGCGCCGGCAAACCCCCCACCCACTCCAACGACCGACCCCGCGGCCACCACCCAACCGACCACCGAAGCCCGCCTAGCCGACCGCTACGGCCGCACCTGATCTCCTCCGCCTCCCCGAATATTCAGCGGGTCGTCCGGTAGCTCGACTGTCAGCTCTCGGCCTTGCGTCATCCGCGCAATAGGAGGGAGGTAGTTGGGGAGTTACCCATGTGCTCACCTGATCAGCTGGACGCGTCCCACCGCACCCAAGCCACCACCCCCGATCACACCGTGCGCCCCAAGTCCGCCCTACAGCACTCCCAACCCCACCGCACACCCCGAAGCCCGCAGCCCTACCGCACCCCCAACCACACCACACACCCCGAAGCCCGCAGCCCTACCGCACCCCCAACCACACCACACACCCCGAAGCCCGCAGCCCTACCGCACTCCCAGCCCCACCGCACACCCCAAATCCGCCATGACCGCACTCCCAACCCCCACCCGCGACCCCTGGGGAGCGGCGGCCACGCAGTGGCCGGTCCGCGGCCGGGTCGCCGGTTAGCGCTCGAAAGCGCTGAGCCGAAGGCTCTAGTCTCGAGCGCTAACCGGCGGCCCTCAGGGCCGCGGACACGCGCGCGCCAGCGCGCCAAAAACACAGCGTATACAGCCCGGGACTACCG
>NZ_JBHZBG010000021.1:55232-111734 GCF_042754695.1 Nocardia sp. NPDC059195
GAACCCTGGTCGTCCCTTCCCTCCACCGGGACTACCGAACCCTGGTCGTCCCTTCCCTCCACCGGGACTACCGAACCCTGGTCGTCCCTTCCCTCCACCGGGACTACCGAACCCTGGTCGTCCCTTCCCTCCTCGCCGCGTCTACCACCTACCCCGCACCGCGGCAATCACCCCCGCGAGCACAACCGCGCCGACCTGCACAGCCGCCGACATCCGCACCGCGCGACGCAGGTCCGCAACCGTAGGTGCCGGTCCGTCGCCAAGAGTGGGACGCAATTCGGTGCCGTATCGGTACTGCGTGAGCCCGCCGAGCCGGATGCCGAGCGCACCCGCCATCGACGCCTCGACAACCCCGGCGTTGGGGCTCGGATGCTTGGCCGCGTCACGCCGCCACGCGCGAAACGACGCCATCGGAGTGCCGCCGACCAGCGGGGCGAGGGCGGCAGTGAGCAGCCCGGTGACGCGGGCGGGGATCAGGTTGGCGATGTCGTCGGTGCGAGCGGCGGCCCAGCCGAAGTTCTCGTACCGCTCGTTCCGATACCCGATCATCGCATCGAGTGTGTTGACAGCGCGGTACCCGAGCAGGCCAGGAACTCCAGCAACCGCGCCCCACATCAGCGGCGCCACCGCCGCATCCGACGTGTTCTCGGCAATGGATTCCAGCGCTGCCCGAGCCAACCCGTCAGCATCGAGCACCGAAGGATCCCGCCCACACAGCGACGGCAGCAGCTCCCGCGCCCCCGCGATATCGCCGGCATCGAGCCGATCCGCCATCGCCTGCCCCGCCCGCGCCAAACTTCGCCCACCTAGCGCGGTCCAGGTCGCCAGCGCGGTAGCCAACAGGCCACCCCGGGCGCCGATCACGCCGATCCCCAGCACAGATCCGACCGCGACAACCTCGTGCACCACCCCGGCCCGCCGATCATCGACATAGGTCACCTTCTCCCATGCCGCTGCCGCCGACCCGAATCCGGCCACCGGATGCCACCGCCGTGGATCGGCGAACACCCGATCGAGCACGAATCCCAGCACCAGCCCGACCGCCGTCGATGTCCCTTTTCGCACCGGCCGAGGGTAGCGGGCGGCGGCGATGTCACACCGGCGACCGCTGGTTCGTCATCACGGTGACGGCGCTTCTAGACTCGCCGGGACCGAGCAAGATCAACCGAACGGGCGCCCACCATGACCTCACCGCAGCCTCTCGATCAGGCCGAACTGGCCCGCCGCTTCGAGGAACATCGCCCCTACCTGCGACGACTCGCCTACAGCACGCTCGGAAGCATCAGCGACGCCGAGGACGTGGTGCAGGACGCGTGGCTGCGCCTGCAACGACAGTTCGAAGCGGGCAAGGCGGACGAGATCGACAACCTGCGCGCCTGGCTCACCACCGTCATCGGCCGCCTCGCCCTGGACCAGCTCGGGTCCGCACGCGCCCGCCGCGAACAGTACGTCGGCGAATGGCTGCCGGAACCGGAAGTCACTTCCTGGGACGATCCAGCCGACCGGATCTCCCAGGACGAACGTGTCACCACCGCGCTCCTGGTCGTACTCGAGTCGCTGTCGCCCGCCGAACGCACCGCGTTCGTGCTGCAAGATGTGTTCGGCATGACCGGTCCCGAGGTCTCCGAGGTAGTCGGGCGCACGCCCGCCGCGGTCCGGCAGCTCGCCTCCCGCGCCCGCAAGCATGTCGAGAACGGCACCCCACGTTTTCCCGCGTCCCCGGCCGAGCAGGAGAAGGTCGTCTCGGCGTTCGCGCTGGCCTGGCGCTCCGGTGATCTGAGTTCGCTGCTCGGCGTGCTCGACCAGAACGTGGTCCTCACCGCCGACGGCGGCGGCAAGGTGCCCGCCATCCGTCAGCCGGTGCGCGGTGCGGAGCTCATCGCCAAGATGCTGCTCGGCTGGTACAACACCGCGAACGGCTGGGGCCGGGCGGTGCTGGTCAACGGCATGCCCGGGCTGGTCGTCTTCGACGGCGCCAACGTCGGCGTCTTCTCGTTCGTCATCGACGCCGGTCATGTCGTGGCGATCAACATCGTCCGCAATCCCGACAAGCTCCGCGATCTGCCTACCGAGGGCGCCCCGGACTGGTACCTGGGCGGCGGCAAATAACGTCGGACAGGGACCTAGATCATCAAGAACTGGCGCGGATTTCCGCTCGGGCGATATTGCCGGTCGCCAGCGCGATCGGTGTCGGCCAGGCGCTCTACGGCGACGCGCGATTGCGCCATAGCCTGGTGACCACTTGCCCAACGGGCGGTCTCCGTTATGCGCCGAGCGAATAACCGTGCGCGGCCGCGACTTCGGCGGACAGCAGTTTGCCGTCGACTGCCGTGAGCCCGGCGGCCAGACCGGGATCGGCGGCGCATGCTCCGCGCCAGCCCTTGTCCGCGATCACCAGCGCGAACGGCAGAGTGGCGTTGGTGAGTGCCACGGTCGAGGTGTGCGGCACCGCGCCGGGCATGTTCGCTACGCAGTAGAACAGCGAATCAGCCACGGGGAAGGTCGGATTCGCGTGCGTGGTCGGCCGGGTCGAGGTGAAGCAACCGCCCTGATCGACAGCGATGTCGACGAGTACCGAGCCGGGCCGCATCCGCGCGACGAGCTCGTCGGATACCAATTTCGGCGCCTTGGCCCCCGGTACCAGAACCGACCCGATCACCAGATCTGCCGCGACCACAGCCTTTTCGATCTCGAGCACGTGCGAGGCGAGGGTGCCGACCCGGCCGGCGAAGCGCGCGTCGAGTTCACGTAACCGCGCCAGATTCGTATCGAGCACGCTCACCCTGGCGCCCATCCCGACCGCGATACTCGCCGCGTTCGTCCCCGCCACGCCACCGCCGAGCACCACCACGTCGGCCGGGCGCACCCCGGGCACGCCTCCGAGCAGCATGCCGCCGCCACCCATCGGCGCCATCAGGTGATAGGCCCCGACCTGGGCACTCAGCTTGCCCGCCACCTCACTCATCGGTGCGAGCAGCGGCAGCGAGCCGTCGGCCCCGCGCACCGTCTCGTAGGCGATGGCGACGATCCCCGAGGACAGGACGGCGTCGGTGCATTCCTTCGACGCCGCCAGATGCAGAAAGGTGAACAGCACCTGATCGCGGCGCATCAGCGAATATTCCTGCGCGATCGGCTCTTTCACCTTCACCACCAGATCCGACCGAGCCCAGACCTGATCGGCGTCGGCCGCGATCCGCGTACCGGTGGCGCGATAGGCGTCGTCGGCGAATCCCGACCCGACACCGGCACCGGCCTGCACGAGCACTTCGTGCCCGTGCGCGACCAGTTCGGCGGCGCCCGCCGGCGTGAGCGCCACCCGGTACTCCTGTGGCTTGACCTCCGTCGGTACCCCGACGATTACGCCCGTTCGCGTCATCCGGCAAGCCTAGGACCTGCGCCGGAGCTCAGCCGCCGCCTCGATCGCGTGTCGCGGCCGAGGCAGCTACGCCGGGGCCGGAACCGCCGTGCTCGACGTGGTTTCCGGGGCGGTCGCCGCAACGGTGGTGGTCGTCGGCGGAGTTGTTGTCGGCTCCGTTGTCGTCACCGGGGGTGACGTAGTAGTCGTCGGGGCCACGGTTGTCGTGACCGGCGGGGCTGTTTCGCCGCATTCGTTGTGACCACAGCTGTCTGTTCCGCACTCCGGGCCGGGCACGCAGGTGTGCCCGGGCGGGATTCCGCATTCGTTGTGACCACAGCTGTCTGTTCCACAGTCCGGGCCGGGCACACAGTTGTAGCCGGGCGGGATCTCACTCTGCGCGGGCGAGCCCGGCGCCGCCTGCGTCGGCGAGTGATAGTACGACGACTCCGGCGCTGATCCACCACCCGAACCACCCGGATCAGTCGATGCCGCAGGCGAACTCGTCGGCGCCACCGATGTCGTCGCGGTCACCGAAGTCTTCGACACCGAACTCGATCCGGAGTCACCGGAGTTGCCGCCGTCCGACGAACACGCGCCGACAGCGAACACCACCAAGGCCATCAGCACACCGAGCACCACACGGAATAGATTTCCCCGCAGTAACTTCCGCAACATTTCTTCTCCTCAGCCCACAGACCCGCGCCCGACAGCAGCGGGCGCGGGTCAACGAAAGATGTTAGATAGCAGAACTATTCGTAATCGCCGCGCACACCGAAAACATTTCACCCCGCACCGACCCCGGCGCCCGCTCCGCCACGTCCACCGCATGCCCGCGACGTCTCCGGCGGCCCACCGCGCGCAGTTCCGCGGTACGGCGCAATAATGACGTTCATGATCATCAAGGTGAGCGGGTTCACGCCCGAGATCGACGACACTGCCTGGATCGCGCCGAACGCGACCGTGATCGGCCGGGTGCGCCTCGGCGCCGAGGTCGGCGTCTGGTACTCGGCGGTGCTGCGCGGCGACCTCGAGCAGATCAGCATCGGCGCGCGCACCAATATCCAGGACGGCTGCGTGCTGCACGCCGACCCCGGTTTCGCGCTCACCGTCGGCGCCGGAGTCTCGGTGGGACACAATGCGATTCTGCACGGCTGCACCATCGGCGACGATGTACTCGTCGGCATGGGCGCGACGGTGCTCAACGGCGCGGTGATCGGTGCGGGCAGCCTGATCGCGGCCAATGCCCTGATTCCCGAGGGCGCGCAGATTCCGCCCGGCTCGCTCGTGGCGGGCGTGCCGGGCAAGGTGCGTCGCGAGCTCACCCCCGCCCAACAGGATGGGATCAAGCTCAACGCGGCGGTGTATCTGCACAATCTGACCAACCATCGCGATGCCGAGGTGTTGTGACCCGTCACATTGATCAAGCGTCCAGTAGGTAGACCTGATAGCATCTACCCTGCGTATTGCGTGGCGATCATGAGAGTGGCGATCGGCACCGGATACGCGAGGTAGGAGGTATCACGGTGGCATACGTGCATTCCGGTGTGCACCGAGCGGCGGGACGGGTCAGCGTGGCCGATATCGCCGCCCAACCCGGCGGCATCGAAGCACTCCAATCCCGCGTTCACGAGCTCCGATCCCGTGGAGTTCATTTCGCGGCCAATGCGATCGAGCAGGAGATGGCCGCATTCGATCTGCCCCCACAGGGATAATGGGGTAATGCCTACCGTTTCGTCGATCCTCGCGCGGATACTCGAGAAGCCCGTCACGGACGGGGAGAAGCTGCTCGACAGTGCGCTGTCGGCGTTTCTGGACTTCGGGATCAAACGCACGAGCATGGGCGAGATCGCCCGGCGGGCCGGGATCAGCCCAGCCACCCTCTACCGACGCTACGAATCCAAGAACGAACTGGTCGAAGCCGTCGGCGTGCGCGAGGCGCAACGCTATGTGACCGATATCGACGAGCGGGTCCGCGCGGTCACCGAACCCGACGAGCAGCTCGTCGAGATCTTCGTCGCCTTCGTCACCACCATCGCGGGCAACGAACTGCTGCGCCGGTTGCTCAGCACCGAACCGGAGATCATCCTGCCCCGGCTCACCACCGAGGCCGGACCGATCCTCGCCGTAGGGCGCGCCTATCTGGCCGAGAAGCTGCGCGAGCTGCGGGTACCCGAATTCGACCCCGATCTGGTCGCCGAGATCATGGCGCGACTCGCCCTGTCGCTGGCGCTGACCCCCGACGGGCTCATTCCGCTCGACGATCCAGAGGCCGGACGAGAGTTCGCGCGGCGCACACTGCTACCGATGGTCGGCATCCGCGACATCCACTGACACCCCGAACGCCGCCGCCACCACCTCATCGATCCCCGAATCAGCCACCGGCACACCATCTTCCAGCAGCGCGCGCACGCTTCGCACGATCTCACCCGCCGCCGCGCCGGCAGGATCGGGCAGCGGCAGTCGCGCTACGTACTGGGTGATCCAGCGGCGGCGGCCCGAGTACAGCCGGTTACCGCAGACAGCGTCGTAGAACCGCAGACCCAGCGCCGAATTCGCCACGCCCATCAGCAGATACGCCAGATCGGTGGCCGCTCGGCCCACGCCGAGGTCGGTGAGCGAGATCCAGTAGCAGTCACCGTTGACGACCGCGCCCGACCGATCGAGGGCGAATCGTGGACGTGCGCTGATGTCGGGGAACACCAATTTCGGCGCACCCCAGAGGTGTGGGCGTTGTGGCACCCAGATCTCGAACCACTTCCGGCCACCGTCGAGGACGTAACGCCTGCCCGACAGCACCTCCTCGTGGGACCGCAAATACTCTGCTGCACAAGGGAATTCGGCAAGATCGATCGGGGTGCGTCTGGGCTCGAGCAGATCGTAGGGATAGAGCACCCTCGTGCCACGCGCCATCGCGACCCGCCACGGCTGCAGATCGTGGTGAGTGATCAACTCCCGCAACAGTTCCGGCTCGGGTGTCGGATCCATCTGGTCCCACCGGTCCGAGATGAACACCCGATCCGCCGTCGTCTTGATCCCCACCCTGATGCGCGTGGCCTCCCCGAACGAGCGCCAGGTGCGATCGGCGATCCGGCCGAGCCAGTGATCGACCGAGGGGCGCGACATGCGCCAAGCGGTGTCACCGTGACGACCGGACCGGCCACCGTCGACCGTTCCCGAGTCGACGGACGCGTCGACCAGCACACTCGCCGGCCGCGGCGGGCCTGCCGGGAGCGGAGCGGTGGTCGCGGTCCCGCGCGCTTCGCCCGTCGCCAACACGCCGACCTCCACCGCGAACACCCGCCCCCCGGCGCCGAGAAGACAGGCGTCCTCGCCCGCCAGCGCGTCGAAAAGCTCGGTGGTGCAGTCGGGTTCGACTCCCACCTCCTCATAGACCGAGACGTATCGGCAGTCGGGTGGGCCGGTGCCGCGCACAGCTACGGTGATCGCGGGCAGCACCGCGGCGGTGAAGAGTTTGGTGTCACCGAGGTCGTAGAGCTCCACCGGCGTCAGTTCACCGGTGAGGATCCGACGCAGGTTCGCCCCGGCCCGAGTGGTGAGAAACCGGTTGGCACAGAGCAACCCGAGCACTCCCCCGGCATCCAACAGCCGCGGCGCGATGGCAACGAAGGGATGGGTGAGGTCGATCCGTCCCCGGAGGCCGAACTGTTTGCTCAGCAGTTGGGCAGTCGGGCCGCCCAGCTGCTGGGTCCGGACATACGGCGGATTGCTGATGATCAAGTCGAATGAGCCGTCCGCCAGATGAGCGGCGGCCGACAGGAAATCGCCCGCACGGCAATCTATGTCGACACCGAGCGCGGCGGCCCGCCCCCCGGTCTCGTCGACAGCCTGTCGATCCAGGTCATATCCGGTGAGGTGAACCGCGACATCCGGTGCCCCCGAAGCGATTTCCCGATGCACCGCCAGCAGCAGCTCGCCATCTCCGCAGGCCGGGTCGAGCACACGCAGCGTTGCGGCGCGTGGCACGTACCGCAGCGCCCGTCGCGCCAGGAACCGCGCGAGGTCCGGTGGCGTGTAGTGCCTGCCGTGCCGTTTGCGCTCCTGCGCGTCGCGGGCCTGCGAAGCCATGCGATCGATTGTGCCCCGGAACTGCCCCGATGCACCGCAGGCGCGAGCCGAGACCCGACGCAACTGCCTTACCTGCGCAAACGCGATCGAGCATTTCAAACAGTGGGTTGCACCACTTCAACAGGGGTAGAGGGGCCACCGGGCGATGGGTAACGTCTGTCCGGTTTCACCCCGCTGCACCGAAGCCGAGGACGATGCCGAGACTCAGCACGCTGACCGCCGCACTCACCGCCGTAGCCCTCACCGTGCTGCCCACGTCGCTCCCGGCGCCTGCGCAGGCCGACCCCGGACAATACGCGCCGACCATGCTGATCCTCGACGCCTCCGGCTCGATGGAGCGCCCCGATCAGGGCGGCACCATGATGGATTCCGCCAAGCGGGCGGTCCGTAGCTTCGTCGCCTCGGCGCCCGCCGAATCCTCGGTCGGACTCACCACTTACGGCACCGGCACCAGCAATTCCGAGGCGGACAAGGCAGCAGGCTGCCGCGATGTCCAGGTGCTGCAACAGCCGACGACCATCGACAAGCCCGCACTCACCGCCGCGGTCGACGGCATCCACGCGCGCGGCTGGACCCCGATGGGCACCGCGCTGCGCCAGGCCGCCGACGCGCTGCCCGATTCCGGGCCACGTTCGATCGTGCTCGTCTCCGACGGTGACGACACCTGTTCGCCGCCGGACCCGTGCGAGGTCGCCCGGGAGTTGAAGCAGCAGGGCCTCGACCTGATCGTGCATTCGATCGGGTTCGCCGTCGACGACAAGGCGCGGGCCCAGCTCACCTGCATGGCACAGGCCACCGGCGGCACCTACAGCGACGCCGCCGACGGTGCCGCGCTGGAACGCATTCTGCCGCGGGTGAGTTCGGCCGCCCTGCGCAACTACCAGGCCACCGGCACGCCCATCACCGGCACCGGCGAATACCGCACCGCCCCGGTCGCGAAGCCGGGTCAGTACCTCGACACCATCGGCCAGCAGGAGAAGCGCTTCTACGCGGTCGACGTGCCCGCGGGCGCCACCGCCTACTTCACCGGGATCGTCTCGTTCCCCCGGCAGAAGGACATCTCGCAGTCCGAGGACATGAACGCGCTGGAACTGCGCATCTTCGGGCGCGACGGCATCGACTGCAATATCCGCGAACGCGAACTCGGCGGCTCGGCCAGCGACGGTGTCGCGCTCACCGTCGCCAAGGCGTTCGACGGTGCGGCCGAAGAACCCACCGGCGCCAACTCCGCCAAATGCAAAGGCGGGGGCCGCTATTACTTCGAGCTCAACTGGGACCTGGTGTCCAAGGGCTCGCCCGCGCGCCTGCCGATAGAGGTCCTCGTCGGCATCGAGCCCGGCGTCACCGATCCCGGCCCCGCCGCCGACACCACTGCGATCACGTTCACCGACCCGGCAGGCACCCCGCAGCCGATCACCGGCGGCGGCTCGTTCACGGTCGCCTCGACGCTGCAGGGCAGCGGCAATTACAGCGATACCCTGCAGCCCGGCGAGTACGTCTTCTACCGGGTGCGACTCGACTGGGGTCAGGGTTTGGCCTACCGAGTGCGCTTCGCGGAGACCGACGGGGTGAAGTACGGAACCGCCACGAATGTGGCGACCTCGATGTACTCGCCGCTCGGCCGGGAGATCGACTCCGACACCACGGTCTACACCGGGACGTCGAGCGCCGAACTCACCCTCGCCTCGGTGCCGGTTCGGTACGCCAACCGGGACGAGTCCGATGGGCAGGTGAAGCGCGCGTCGGTGGCCGGCTGGTATTACATCGCGGTCAAACTCGGCACTCCAGGCGGCACGGACACCATGCCACCGGCTCCGGTGCAGCTCGATCTCACCGTGTCGGGCACTGCCGAACCGGGGCCGACCTATATCGGTGCCGGCCCGGAGGCCGCACCGGAAAAACCTGTGGCCGTCAGTGATTCGCCGACGACGTCCGAGCCGTGGACCGTCTACGTCCTGATCGGCGCCGGCCTGGCGTTGCTCGCCGGTATCGGCACGGCGATCTTCGTTGTCTCCCGCAGACGCAGCTAGGTTCCCCACGATCGCGCCGACACCCGAGTACGGGGTGTCGGCGGGTTCCGCACCGGTGGCCCAACTGCTAAGTTAGTCTCGAAACGAGACCAGTTCTCCGCACCAGAGGGAGCCGCGCGATGGCGCAGACCGACCATGACAGCAGCGATTTCGCCACCCTCCAGCGGCTGGCCGACGAACGCTGGACCTGCCGCCAGTTCCTCCCCGAACAGGTCGACCGCCCGACCATCGAACAGGTACTGACCCTCGCGCAACGCACCCCTTCGTGGTGCAACACCCAGCCGTGGCAGGTCGTGGTCACCACGGGCGAAGGCACCGACCGGTTCCGCAAGGAACTGCTCGACCACATCCAAACCTCTGGCAGCACACCCGATTTCGAATTCCCCGCCGCCTACGAGGGTGTCTACCGCGACCGTCGCCGCGCCTGCGGATTCCAGCTCTACGACAGCGTCGGCATCGCCAAGGGCGACCACGAGAAGACCATGCGCCAGATGGTGTGCAACTTCGAATTCTTCGGCGCCCCGCACGTCGCCATCGTCACCTCCGAGGCCGACCTCGGCATCTACGGCGCCATCGACTGCGGCCTCTGGCTCGAGAACTTCCTCCTCGGCGCCCAAGCCCTCGGCCTCGGCGCCGCCCCCCAGGCGGCTCTGGCCTCCTACGCCCCGTTCATCCGCGACTACTTCGCCATCCCCGACACCCGCAAGGTCGTCTTCGGCATCTCCTTCGGCCACCCCGACCCGGCCCACCCCATCAACACCTTCCGCACCGCCCGCGCCCCCCTCGAAGACCAGATCACCTGGCACACGTCCTGAGCCGGGCCGCCGCGTCAGGCGGGACGTGCGCCCGCGGTCATTCCAGGACCGGCTTCCGGCTCGACATCACGAGCGGTGACCTCCGCGGCGCACGTGTCGCACGTCAGATGCGCGTGCGCTTCACCCGGACAGCCGCGGTGCCGGTATTGCACCGGCGGTCCATCCGGTGCCATGTAGGTGTCGCCCCAATCCCGAATCGCCATCAGGATCGGGTAGAGGGCATGGCCTTTTTCGGTGAGGCGGTATTCCTCGTAGGCACCGTCCCCGGCGGGGCGTTTCACCAGGATTTCGTGTTCGATCAGCCGATCCAGGCGGTCGCGTAGTCGGCTTCGCGAAATTCCCAGCGCGCTCTGGAACGCGTTGAACCGGCGCACTCCGGCGAAGCTGTACTTCAAAATCAGCAAGGTCCAGCGGTCACCGAAGATCACCAGCGGCCGTGTGATCGAGCACGGGACGTCTGCGAGTTCTTCATAGCGCACCCTGCCATTATGCGCGGCGACCACCTCAGCCCGCCCGAACCAACGATGCAGTTGACCGGGGGGAAGCTCGCGGCACATCCGATAGCGATCAGCAATCACCCAGCATGCCAGCGCTCGAGTGTTCTCGATCTCACCAAAAACATACCGAGAACATGTTTCAATTCCGAAGCCGCCGGTGTGTTCGGAGGGTGCAGGACAAGTGGATCTAAGGAGCTCGTCGGTGTCTGTTCGTATATCGCATTTCAGGAAGTCAGCGCTGGTATTCGCACTGTTGGGGATTGTGCTCATCGCGGGAGCGGTGGCGCTTCGGTTCGTGATCGTGCCCTCGTCGATGAAGCTGCCCGAGGACCTGAACTCATTCCAGAAATACGAGGGAACAGCACAGGCGTTGAACGGTAAGGCGCTCGCCACCGGCGACCTGGCAAACCTGCTGACCCCGCAGGTGCCGATCACCGCCGATGCCGGAGTGGTCGTCAACGCCGTCGACGGCGACACCGCGATCGTGACGAGGGCCTCGGCGATCACGAGTCCCGACGGCAGCGTCCAGAACAAGCTGTACACCTATGCGGTGAACCGTGTCGACTACGGCGCGGTGACGCTGAGCGACAGTCAGCGTGACGCTCTGGTCCCCGCCGAGCAGAAGGCCGATTTCGTAGCACACACCGGGCTGGCCTTCACCTGGCCGATGAATCCGTCCAAGGACGGAACCATCATGTTCGACCCGGTGACGCGCACCGCCCAGCCTGCCACCTTCGTCGACGAGGGCGAACTCAACGGCCGCCACGTGTTCAACTACCGCATCGAGGCAGTCGGCCCGGTCGCCGATCCGGCCATTCTGAGCAAGTTCGCCACGTTCCCCAAGCAGCTGCCCAAGACGCTCATCGCCGGAATGCTGCAGGCAGGCGTCGTGCCGGAACAGTCCCGCGCCACCCTGGCCGCCGCCCTGCCGACCCTGCCCGACCTCGTCGACCTCAGCTTCGGCTCCACCTACGACTTCCGCGCCGCCGTCGACGACGAATTCGGCGCTCCGCTGCGCGTCGACCAGACCCAGGGCATCTACGCGACCGTCTCGGCCAACGGCAAAGACATCCCCACCATCCCGCTCTCGATCACCTCGATGCACACCACCGACCCCGCGATCGCCGCCTCCGCGGACAAACTCGCCAAGAACGCGACCCTCCTGTCGATCATGAACCTCTGGGTCCCCCTGGCCCTGGTCATCCTCGGTCTCGGCCTCATCGCCTTCGCCACCACCCGCCGCAATCCCGAAGCCTGACCACCAGATGGCACCGTGACAAAATGACTTTCGGCCCCGGGAAAAATCCCGGGGCCGAAAGTCGCTGTGCGAGTTCAGATCACAGCGGGATGTTCTTGTGGTGGCTCTTGCGGGCCGGTGCCGAGGCCAGGGCCGTGGCGATGATGCTGCGGGTTTTGGCTGGGTCGATGACCTCGTCCACTACGCCGATGGCTACGGCGCGTTCGACGCCGCCTGCGAGCTGCTCGTGTTCGGCGGTAAGGCGCTCGTGGAGAGCGTCACGCTCGGATTCGGGGGCGGCGGCGAGTGCCTTCTTATGGAGGATGCCGACGGCGGCCTTGGCGCCCATGACGGCCACTTCGGAGCCGGGCCAGGCGTAGACGGCGGTGGCGCCGAGGGCGCGGGCGTTCATGGCGATGTAGGCGCCGCCGTAGATCTTGCGGGTCACCAGGGTGACGCGGGGGACGCGTGCTTCGGCGAAGGCGTGCAACAGCTTCGCGCCGCGACGGACCACGCCCTCGAGTTCCTGGCCGACGCCGGGCAGATAGCCGGGGACGTCGGTGACCACGATCAGCGGGATGCCGAACGCGTCGCACAGGCGCACGAAACGTGAAGCCTTCTCGGCACTTTCGGAGTTCAGGCAGCCGCCGAGGCGCAGCGGGTTGTTGGCCAGGACGCCGACGGTGCGGCCGCCGAGACGGCCGAGACCGGTGACCATGCTGCGGGCGTAACCACCCTGGAGTTCCTCGAAGGAGGACTCACCGTCGACATTGTCGAGCAACTCGTGCACGATCGGCTTCACGTCGTAGGCGCGCTTGGCCGACTCCGGCAGCATCGCCTTGAGGTCCACATCGCCGTGCTCGGCCGCGACCAGGTCGAACTCGCCCTGCTCGGCGAACATCGAGACCAGCCGACGCGCGCGGTGCATGGCATCGGCCTCGTCGTCGGCGGCGATGTGGCAGACACCGGACTTCTTGAAGTGTGTGGTGGGACCGCCCAGGGTCGCCATGTCGACGTTCTCACCGGTCACCGAGCGCACCACGTCGGGTCCGGTGACGAACACGCGGCCCTCGGGCGCCATGATGACCACATCGGTCAGCGCGGGACCGTAGGCGGCGCCACCGGCGGCGAAACCGAGCACCACCGAAATCTGGGGGACGAGGCCGGACGCGCGAACCATGGCCTCGAAGACCAGGCCGACCGCGTGCAGCGCCTCGACACCTTCGGCCAGGCGTGCGCCACCGGAGTGCCACAGCCCGACGACGGGAATGCCGGATTCGATCGCGGTATCGATCGCGTCGACGATGTGCTTGCAGCCCTCGACGCCCATCGCGCCACCCATGACGGTGGCGTCGGAGCAGTAGGCCACGGTGCGGACACCGTCGACCTCGCCGATCGCGGCGAGCACGCCGGAGCGGTCACGCGGATGCAGCGGCAGGACGGTGCCGGGGTCGAAGAAACGTTGGAGCCGACCCAGTGGGTCGCGCGGATCTGTGGTGGTGTCTTGAAACGCGGGAGCAATGATGGTCATCGCGCTCACTCCTTCGAAAAGAGATGCCGCTGCGGCGGCTGCTGTGGCGAACCGCCGGTGGGAGTCGAACCATTCAGTTGGCACGACCCCCACCGGGGATCGGAATGCAGTCGGCGGCTTATGCCCGACCGAAGGCGAGCGCGACGTTGTGCCCACCGAAACCGAAGGAATTGTTGATCGCGTACTCGATTTCCTGGCGACGGGCTTCCCCGTGCACCACATCGAGATCGATCGCCGGATCCTGGTTGTCCAGGTTCAGCGTCGGCGGAACAATGCCGTCGCGGATCGAGAGCACCGTGAGGATCGACTCGAGGGCGCCGACGGCACCGATCGAGTGGCCCAGTGCCGACTTGGGCGCGTACACCGAAGCGTGCTGCACCCCGGCGTAATGGATCGCGTTCTTCTCGGCGAGGTCGCCGATCGGGGTCGCGGTCGCATGGGCATTCACGTGCGCGATGTCACGCGGGGTAATTCCGGCGGTTCGCATCGCGCGCTGCATGGCGCGTCCTGCACCGGTCCCCTCCGGATCAGGTGCCACCAGGTGGTACCCGTCGGAGGTGATGCCCGCGCCCAGCAGGCGGGCGTGGATGGTCGCACCGCGTGCCTTGGCGTGCTCCTCGGTCTCGATGACCATGAGTGCGCCCGCTTCGCCGAAGACAAAACCATCGCGGTCCTTGTCGAACGGCCGAGACGCGCCCTTCGGATCATCGTTGCGGGTGCTCGTGGCTCGCATCATCGAAAACGCCGCGATCGGCACATCGGAGATGAAGCCCTCGACACCACCGGTGACGACGATGTCGGCGTCACCCATCACGATCATCCGCCACGCGTTGGCGATGGCCTCCGAACCCGACGAGCACGCCGAGACCGGAGTGACCACTCCCGCCCTGGCCTTCAGCTCGAGACCGACGACCGCCGACGGACCGTTCGGCATGACCATCTGAACAGCCAGCGGCGAGATCTTGCGATAGCCACCGTTCTTCAGCTTGTCGACCGAGTCGATCAGGGCGTCGCCGCCGCCGAGTCCGGTGCCGATCGCGACGCCGAGACGGTCGTTGTCGACCTCAGGGCTGCCCGCGTTCTTCCACACCTCACGACCGAGGACGGTCGCCAGGCGCTCGACATACGCCATGCGGCGGATCTCGACCCGGCTCAACAGGGTGTCGGGGCTGACCTTCAGGTGACCGCCGATTCGCACCGGCAGGTCGTATTCCTCGATGAAGGGATCCTCGAGAACGTCGATTCCGCTCTCACCGTTGAGGAGTCCCTTCCACGTCGCATCGACATCACCAGCGATCGACGTGGTCGCCGCCATCGACGTGACGACGACGTTGGGGAAGTTCCCGTTCAAAGTACTGGGAGCAGGAGTGGTCAAAGTTCGGCCCTACTCGCCGGCGCTGTCGAACTTGGCCTTGAGCTCGGCGGCAACGTCGGAGTTCTCGGCCTCGAGCTTCTGGACGTAAGCGACGGAGTCACCAACAGTCTTCAGGCTGGCCAGATCCTCATCCGGGATCTTGACGCCGTACTTGTCTTCCATCTGCACAGCGATCTCGACCATGGACAGCGAGTCGATGTCCAGGTCGTCGACGAAGGACTTCTCGAGGGTCACCTCGGAGGGTTCGATACCCGTAACCTCTTCGATGATCTTGCCGAGTTCTTCGACGATCTGTTCCTGGGTCAGAGCGGCCACTTTGGTGGCTCCCTTCTTGTTTCTATTTGTAGGGTCGTGAACGGCCCGCACTTCGCTGTGCATGGCCGCCGGGGGAAAGCTAGCCCGAGGTGGTCAGTTCGGCCAACGCGGGGAGGTCTTCGGGGGTCTTGAGGGCCAGATTGGGCGTGCCCTTCAGTTCCCGCTTGGCGATGCCGACCAGCGTGCCCGCGGGCGGCAGCTCGACCACGGCCGAGACGGCCGCGGCGCGAATGGTCTCGTTGCACAGGTCCCAGCGCACGGGGCGAGTGACCTGAGCCGCGAGTTTCTCGATCGCGTCGGCGCCCGAGGTGACCGGCTTGCCATCGAAGTTCGACAGCAGGGTCCGGATCGGGTCGCTCGGCGAGATCTGGGCGATGGCATCGGCGACAGCTTCCTGTGCCGGGGCCATGAAGACGGTGTGGAACGCACCGGCGACGGGCAACGCGCGGACCCGTGCCTTCTCCGGCGGGTTCGCGGCGAGCTCCGCCAGAGCTTCCAGGCGGCCCGCTGCGACGATCTGGCCGACCGCGTTGCGGTTGGCCGGGACGAGATCGAGTTCGGCGAGCCGTGCGAGCACGGTGGCTTCGTCGCCACCGAGCACCGCGGACATGCCGGTCGGCTCCAGCGCACAGGCCTTGGCCATCTCCCGGCCGCGGATAGCGGCGAGGGCGACTGCCTCGTCGGCGGTGATGACACCGGCGACAGCGGCTGCGGCGAATTCGCCGACCGAGTGTCCGGCGACGACTGTATCGGCCGGAATCGACCCAGGGGCGATTTCGGCAAACGCGAGCAGTGCGGCGGCGACCACGAGCGGCTGCGTCACCGCGGTGTCGACGATCTCCTCGGCCGTCGCGGTGGTACCGAGACGGACCAGATCGAGGCCCGCGGCCTTCGACCACAGCTCGAGGCGATCAGTCGCACCGGGCAGTGCGAGCCACGGCGTGAGCATGCCGGGTGTCTGGGACCCCTGTCCAGGGGTAAGCAACGCGATCACTCCCTAAGACAACACTGTGACCCCCGCCGCACGAGATGTCGGCGCGAATGAAGCTTTCCGATCGCTTTTGTAGGGGTTCCACAAAATCCGAGGTGGGGTGTCGGGATCGACCGATTCACCAATCCCGTTACAGGGGGTCGTGAGCCATTGGGATGGGCGGGGCTTCTGTGACGGGAGGAGACGATTCGTTATGCGTTCGTGTCAAACGGCCCACTGTTGCTGCAATTCGGAGCACATATGCGTCCCGCGGATTCATCGGATCACGGCCGGTGACTTCGCCGATTCGTTTGAGTCGGTACCGAACGGTATTTGGATGGACGTACAGCTGCCGAGCGCAAGTTTCTACTGCTCCGCCACAATCCAGGTACGCGTCGAGTGTGTCGGATAACGAAGATCCGGCAGCAGCCAACGGGAGCACAAGATACTCGTTCAACGCCTCTATCGCAGCTCTATCGCCCAGCAACGCGCGTTCCGGCAACAACTCCGTGGCGTGAACGGGCCTTGGCGCCCCGCGCCAGCCGACAACGGCTTCCATCCCCGCCAACGCCTCGATCGCCGACGCGTGCGCGGCGCCGAGGGTGCGCATCGTCGGCCCGATCACCACCGGACCGCCGGAGAACACCTCGGCCAGTAGATCGGTGAGGAACGGCGAACCGATGCCCGACTCCCCCAGGTGCCCGCTGACCACCATCACCAGCCGCGCGCCCTGCACCACCGCCAGCGCGGCCCTGCCGTGTTTGGTCGCGATGGTGTGTACCGCGCCGACCGTGGACACACCCTGGTCCGCCGGGGGCGTGCCGACCAGCACCGTGGCGGGCGCTGTGGCGTCCCAGTTCAACGTGGCGGCCCGGGAGAGCATGTCCGGGCCCGTGTCGCCCCGGACCACCGCGTCGACCACCAGGGCCTCCAGGCGGGTATCCCACGCGCCACGCGACTCGGCGGCGCTGGCGTACACCGAGGCGGCCGCGAAGCCGAGCTCACGCCCGTATCGCAGCACCGCCTCGGTAAGCGCCACCAGCTGACGATCGTTGCGCGCCAGCGCGGGCAGCCACTGTTCGAAGAAGTCCATGGCCACCCGCACCATGTCCACGGTCTGGCGCAGCGTGAGCCGCCGCGCCAGATCCTGCGGAATCACCTGGAACGCGTCCAGGCTGAAGCGGATATCGGAGTCGGGATCCTGCAACCACTCCAGGAAGTTCACGACCGCCGTCTGCACCAGCATCTGCACGCCCGCGCGCTGCGCGGCGTCCAGATCGGCGAAGAACGGCAGCCGATCCTGCATCGACCCCACCGCCTCGGTGGACAGCCGGCCCGAGAACTGCTTGACCCGCTTGAGCAGCGTGTCGGGCAGCGGATCACGGGTCTGCCGGTTCGGGGACAGCGCCCCCGTCGGCAGATAGACCTCGTGTTCGCTGGTGCCCTCGGTGATCCGACGGGGCCGCGGCGGTTTGCGCTCCACAGTCCAATAGTCCGCTACGCGAGTTCCTCTGCCGCGTCCGCACTCGGCTTCGGCGCGGCGGCCACGCTGTCGATGCCGTATTTCGCGGCCGCTTCCACCGCCTTCGCCTTGTCGAACGTGCCGTCCCGGACGAGGCCCTCCAGCACCGCGACCACCATCGACTGCGCGTCGACGTTGAACACCCGGCGAGCGGCCGTCCGGGTATCGGAGAAGCCGAACCCGTCGGTCCCGAGGGTGATGTAGTCGCCGGGCACCCACTGCCGGATCTGATCGGGCACCGCGCGCATCCAGTCCGTCGCGGCGACCACCGGTCCACGCGCGGCCGAGAGCGCCTGGGTGACATAAGGCGAACCCGGATCGGAATCAGGGTGCTTGAGCGCCATGATCTCCTTGTCGAGCGCCTCCCGGCGCAGCTCGCCGAACGAGGTCACCGACCACACATCCGCGGCCACTCCCCACTCCTGCGCCAGCATCTCCTGCGCGCGCAGCCCGTCGGGCACGGTCACGCCGGAAACGAGGATCTGGGCGCGAACATCGCCCTCAGCACCGCGCTGATACAGGTACAGACCCTTGAGCAGACCCGCCACGTCGAGGTCGTCGGGCTCGGCCGGCTGCTGGTAGGGCTCGTTGTACAGGGTGATGTAGTAGAAGATGTTCTCCCCGCCGAACGTGCCGACCGCGGGCACATCGGTGCCGGGCAGCTGACTGGCCGGTGCCTCGCCGCCGCCGTACATCCGGTGCAGACCATCGCGGATGATGTGCGCGATCTCGAACGAGAACGCCGGATCGTAGGTCACCACGGCCGGATTGGTGGACGCCAGCAGCAGCGACTGCCCGTCGTTGTGCTGCAGACCTTCACCGGTGAGGGTGGTGCGGCCCGCGGTGGCGCCGAGCACGAATCCGCGTGCCAGCTGGTCGGCCGCGGCCCAGAAGCTGTCGCCGGTGCGCTGGAACCCGAACATCGAATAGAAGATGTAGAGCGGGATCATCGGCTCGCCGTGGGTGGCGTAGGAGGTGGCCACCGCGGTGAACGACGCGGTGGAACCCGCCTCATTGATGCCCTCGTGCAGGATCTGGCCGACGGTGCTCTCCTTGTAGGCGAGCATCAGTTCCGCGTCGACCGAGGTGTAGAGCTGGCCGTTGCGGTTGTAGATCTTCAGCGTGGGGAACCACGAATCCATGCCGAAGGTGCGGGCCTCGTCGGGGATGATCGGCACGATGCGCTTGCCGATCTCCTTGTCGCGCAACAGCTCCTTGACCAGACGCACCAGCGCCATGGTGGTGGCGACCTTCTGCTTGCCCGAACCCTTGCGCACCGAACGGTAGGCCTCATCGCCCGGTAGCTTCAGCGGCTCGGCGGACGAGCGACGCTCGGGCACGAAACCGCCGAGCGACTTGCGCCGGGCCAGCATGTACTGGATCGACGGATCGTCCATGCCGGGGTGGTAGTACGGCGGCAGGTACGGGTCCTTCTCCAGCTCGGCATCACTGATCGGGATGCGCTGCAGATCGCGGAAGTCCTTGAGGTCCTGCAGCGCCAGCTTCTTCATCTGATGGGTGGCGTTGCGGCCCTCGAAGTGCTTGCCGAGGGTGTAGCCCTTGATCGTCTTGGCCAGGATCACCGTCGGCTGACCCTTGTGCGCCATCGCCGCCGAATACGCCGCGTAGACCTTGCGATAGTCGTGGCCGCCGCGCTTGAGATTCCAGATCTCGCTGTCGGACATGTTCTGCACCAGCGCTTTTGTGCGCGGATCGCGGCCGAAGAAGTGGTCGCGCACGTACGCGCCGTCGTTGGCCTTGTAGGTCTGGTAGTCACCGTCAGGGGTGGAGTTCATCAGGTTCACCAGCGCGCCGTCGCGGTCGGCGCCGAGCAGCGCGTCCCACTCGCGACCCCAGACCACCTTGATCACGTTCCAGCCCGCGCCGCGGAAGAACGACTCCAGTTCCTGGATGATCTTGCCGTTGCCGCGCACCGGGCCGTCGAGCCGCTGCAGGTTGCAGTTGATCACGAACGTGAGGTTGTCGAGTGCCTCGTTGGCGGCCACCTGGATCAGGCCGCGCGACTCGGGTTCGTCCATCTCGCCGTCGCCGAGGAAGGCCCAGACGTGCTGGTCGGAGGTGTCCTTGATGCCGCGATCGGTGAGGTAGTGGTTGAACCTGGCCTGATAGATCGCGTTCATCGGGCCCAGGCCCATCGACACCGTCGGGAATTCCCAGAAGTCCGGCATCAGCCGCGGGTGCGGGTAGGACGGCAGTCCCTTGCCGAGGCCGCCGTGGCTGTATTCCTGACGGAATCCGTCGAGCCGGTCCGTGCTGAGGCGGCCCTCGAGGAAACCGCGCGCGTAGATGCCGGGCGAGGCGTGGCCCTGGATGTAGATGTGGTCGCCGCCGCCGGGATGGTCCTTGCCACGGAAGAAGTGGTTGAAACCCACCTCGTACAACGCCGCCGAGGACGCGTACGTCGAAATATGGCCGCCGACACCGATTTCGGGGCGCTGCGCGCGATGCACCATGATCGCGGCGTTCCACCGGATCCAGGCGCGGAAGCGGCGCTCGACTTCCTCGTCACCGGGGAACCACGGCTCGTTCTCGGTGGGAATCGTGTTGACGTAATCGGTCGAGGTGAGCGCCGGAATCGAGACACGGCGTTCGCCTGCGCGCTCGAGCAAGCGCAACATCAGATACCGGGCACGGCCCGGACCCTCCCGGTCGAGCATGTCGTCGAAGGATTCCAGCCACTCGCTGGTCTCTTCAGGGTCGATATCGGGTAGATACGACGCGACTCCCTCACGGATGACCCGCACCCGTTCACCGGTGGGTTTGGTGGTGGATTCACCACCCGCAGTGGAGCTGGCTACTGGATCGTTAGAAGCTGCAGAGTGGATCAGGTCGGTCAAATCTGCTCCTCGTGATGGGGGCTGAACTGCTTGGTCGGCGTCGCTATCCCCGGGCCTGCCCGCTTGGTGTGCGGACCACCCGTGACGAAAGGTTCGGGTGCACCCCCCATCCTTACCGAAAGGACTGCCCAGGTCATCACCTCGACGCGAATACCATTGGGTAGGTTCTGCGGGGAAATACGAGTCGCGCACGTGAGTGAGAGGGAACGCCGAACGATGAGGGTGCTGCACGCGCGCCGGCTGGGGCTGATCTGCGCCTTTGTCGCCGTGACCGCGGGTTCGGTGGTAGCGGGGTGCGCCGAGCAGATCCCCGGCACGCCGACGACCGACGCGGCCGAAGTGGCCGCCTACAAGACGGCGGCCGCCGCGTCGTCCTCGGCGGCCGCGTCCTCGCGCGCCGCGGCCGCGCGAGAGCGGGCGATCACCGACAACTGCGGGCAGTTCGCCACCACCACCGGCGCCGGTGTCACCGCCTACAACGACTTCGTCTCCGCGCACGACACGAACGCCCCCGACTACGCCGCCAAGCGCGAGTCCGCGGCTACCACCCTCGACAACGCGGCGACCAAAGTCGAGGCGGGCGTCGTCGCCGCGGCGGGCGCCTTGCCGACCGAACTGGCCGACAAGTTCACCGCCTATGTCGTCGCGGCGCGCGAGCTATCCGCGCAGACCAGAAAGATGACCTACAACTCACCTGTCGGCAAGCTCAACGAAGCCAGCAAGGCCATCAACCAGGCACGCACCGCAGTCCACGACGCCTGTTGAGACGGTCGATTTTGCCCTGCCGACACGCGGCATACGGTCCCAATTCATCCGATCAGCTTGCGCTGCGGCCGATAACCATGTTCGCTTGCACCTATCTTACTGTCGGAAGTTTAGGGAGGACACCACCGTGGTCGCCGCGGCGGACGCGCAGAACTACGCTCAGAAGCTTGGCATTTCTCACGGCTTGGTTGTTCAGGAATTGGGCTGGGACGAGGACACCGACGACGCATTGCGCGCCGAGATCGAGGAGGTCAGCGGCGGCGAAATGGTCGACGAAGACTCCGATGAGGTCGTCGACGCCGTCCTGCTCTGGTGGCGAGAAGGTGACGGCGATCTGGCCGACGAGCTGATGGATGCCATCAGCCCGCTGGCCGATGAAGGCTTCATCTGGGTCCTCACCCCCAAAACCGGCCAATCAGGCCATGTCGATCCGAGCGAGATCGCCGAAGCCGCACCCACGGCCGGCCTGACCCAGACATCGACCATCAGCCTCGGCAGTTGGACGGCCTCACGGCTCGTTCAGCCGAAGGCACCATCGAAACAGCGCTGAATCCGCCGTTCGCTAGGGTCTCAGTTGGGCTCGCGAGCCCGGCTGGGACCCGACACGACGGAGGATTCATAGTATGCCGCTAGAGGTTGGCACTCTCGCGCCGGATTTCACGCTCAAGGACCAGAACAACCAGCCCGTCACCCTGTCGGATTATCGCGGCAAGAAGAACGTGCTGCTGGTGTTCTATCCGCTCGCCTTCACCGGCATCTGCCAGGGCGAGCTGTGCAAGGTCCGCGACGAGCTGCCCAAGTTCCAGAACGACGACGCCGAGATCATCGCGATCTCCGTCGGCCCGCCACCCACCCACAAGATCTGGGCCGCGGAACAGGGCTACCTGTTCCCCCTGCTGTCAGACTTCTGGCCGCACGGCGCCGTCACCCAGTCCTACGACGTCTTCAACGAGAAATCCGGCTACCCCAACCGCGGAACCTTCGTCGTCGACAAGTCCGGCTACATCACTTTCGCGGAGATGAACGGCCCCGGACAAGCCCGTGACCAGGCGGCTTGGGAGAAAGCCCTCGCCGCGCTAGATTCATAACCCGACACCGCCGGTACTCCCCGGCGGTGCCAGGGCGTATAGCTCAGCGGTAGAGCACTGGTTTTACACACCAGCGGTCGTAGGTTCGATCCCTACTGCGCCCACAGGTTTTTGAACAGGTCCACCATCGGGTCTCTCGGTGTGACCGCCGCAGCTGCAAGACGGGGGATCATGCTCTCGCTCGATGCAAATCCTGAGACTCCGAGTCACTCGGCGTCGACCGACTCTGTGGTGCACGCATATGTTTTTGCGCTGGATCCCACACCCACCCAGCAGGACATGCTCCAGTCACATTGCGGTGCACAGCGGTTCGCCTACAACTGGGGTCTGGCGATGGTTCGGGCCGTCCTCGCGCAACGTGACGCCGAGCGCTCGTACGGTGTCGCGGAGCCAGATCTGACTCCGCACGTGAACTGGTCGGCCTACGCACTCCGCAAACGATGGAACGAAGCCAAACCGGCAGCGGCTCCGTGGTGGTCGGAGAACTCGAAGGAGGCTTACGCGAGCGGGCTGGCCAACTTGGCCACTGCGTTGAGCCGTTGGGCAGGCGGGCGGGATTCCGGCATGAACCGGGTTCGTCGATTTCCCAAGTTCAAATCCAAGCGGAGTCGGCAGTCTTGCCGATTCTCGACCGGGGCGTTCGGTCTGGTGGCCGCCGACCGACGACATGTCAAACTCCCCAGGATCGGTGTGGTCAGGACTTGGGAGTCGACCCGGGCGTTGGAACGGCGCATCCGAGCGGGGGTGGCACGAATCCGTTCTGCCACCGTCAGCTTCCGGAACGAGCGTTGGCAGGTTTCGTTCTCGGTCGAGCTGTCCGGACTCCCGCCCGCGCCTCGCGGCCGACGGATTCCCGTTGTAGGTGTCGACCTCGGGATCAAGCACTTGGCGATCCTGTCGGTGCCGATCCCGGGAATCACCGATGAGAACGGATTCGTCGCCGCACCACCGGATGTCGAGCGCGCCACGAAAAAGCTTCGGCGGCTACAACGTCGCGCCTCACGTCGGTGCGGTCCCGATAGGCGGATCAGCCGCACACCGTCTCGACGTTGGGAGAAGACCCGAGCAGAGATGGCGCGGGTGCACAAACAGCTGACGAATGCCCGGAAAGACAAGCTTCACCAGCTGACTACCCGGCTGACCGCTGCCTGCGAATCCATAGTCATCGAGGATCTACACGTGGCAGGAATGATTCGAAACCGAAGGCTTAGCCGCAGCATTCAGCGTGCGGTGTGGGGAGAGCTACGCCGCCAACTCACCTACAAGGCGGGCTGGCGAGGAACCTCGCTGATGGTCGCCGACCGGTTCTACCCCAGCTCGAAGACATGCAGCGGATGCGGCGCAGTGAAAACCAAACTGCGCCTGTCCGACCGCGTCTTTCGATGTGGAGATTGCCATGCTGAGCTGGACCGCGATATCAACGCGGCCAGAAACCTGGCCTCGCTGGTCCATCGGCAGGACAGGACGTCCGCGGCGAGTTGCGTCGGGACGCTAAACAAGCCTGATGGAAACCCGCGTAAGTCCGGCGTCATGTCGGCAATGGGTACTGCCACGGGTAGGCCCCCGAGGTCAACGCCACGTAGCAATGCGGCGGCTGTCTGATGAGACAACGGTTCGATCCCCTCTGCGCGCCGTCGCGATTCGGCAGAATCCGTCACCACCAGGTGAGCTAGTGCTCGCAATCGGTATGAATCGGCGGCCAGTAGAAGGTCGTGGAGCAGGCGAGGCAGGTGTGCGTTCGGTGATGTCCGCCGATCCGGAGGCAGGGCATCACGCTGACGAGCGACCGGCCCGCCCCGAGTCGGTGCCCGTTCGGGGCGGACTTTGGTGGGTCCGCATCCCAGTTTCGCAGGGTTCAATCCCACCAAGTCACGACTGCCATACGACGTTGGGCAGCCTCGATGTAGAAGCTTCGTAGGGTGTAGAGGTGCGGGGCCAGGTACTCAGCCGGATGGCACAGCAGGCTTGATGTCTGGTCGTCGAACGCCTGACGCGCCTGGTCGGCGTCGGCGGGAAGCGCTGCCAATGCTCTCTGAAAGTCCACCTCCAGCAGGGTCTTCGATATCTGGGCAACTTCGGAGAGCTCTGTCACGGTGATCGGGTGCGCCAGTATCGTGTCCGGGTGCCGGCGGTAGTTGGGATTGAGCTCTTCGCGCCCGGCGAGCGCGTTCCGCACCGTATCCAGGTAGTCGGCGTCGACTCCTGCCAGTTCAAGCACGCGCAGCAATGGAGACCCCGCCCAGTCCAAGTCTCGGTAGTCCGATGCAGGTGCACCGTCGAAAGAGCACAATCGGTCGACCTCTTCGGCCGAAGACCGGCAGAGAGCCAGGTGCTCGACGGAAATCCGAGCGAACTGTTGCGTCAGCGCCACGTGGTCATCCTGCCCGACTGTGCGCTGACCAGCATGAATATCTGGTGACGGATAGCTTGGTCGACCCGCCGCTTCTCGCCGGCTCGGGCGTCACGGGTCTTGACAGATGCGGCGGTCAGCCACACCTCCGCCGCGCCGGCCGAGTCACGTCCGTCAGCTCATGTCCCGAACACAGCAGTCAGTAGTCGAGGGCGTGTTCTGGCTGGCAGACGTACAAGGGGGATGGCAGGTATCGGACGATGGCGTCCAGGAGTGGCGTGATGTCGTCGCTCGCGAGGGGTGTGCCGCACAGGATGGGCACGATGTCACCGTTGCGAGTGTGGCGACGGATGCGGTTGTGCAGGTCTCGGAGGGTGAGGGAATCCGCGGGGTCTTGGTCGGTCAGGGTCTCGACGAGTTCGCGGTACCACCGTTCGGCGGGTTCCCCATGGCTTCCGATGGATTCGAGCAGCACCATCGGGGCCAGGTCGATGACGTCGTCGAAGCCGGCGCCGGTGCCTACGGGGATCTGTAATACCAACGGCGCTGCCCCGCGCGTCTCGGCGATCGTGCGAACACAGCGGTCGAAGTCGGCGCTGGGGTGATCGAGCCCGTTGACCAGGCACAGGCGGGCGACCTGGTGGTCGTCGGCGACTCGCAGCATGGTTTCGAGCCGCGGGGTGCTGTGCGTGGCGGCGTTCACGACCACGACTACTCCGTCGGCTACCCGGATGGATCGTTCCAGGTCGGCGATGCGTGCGTCGCTCGATAGCTCGGCGACGCGAATCGTGTGCTCGATACCGTCCGTCGACCAGCGGACCGTGTTCTCCGTGTCGCCGACACATCGGCGCAGGCGGTGGACCACTCGCGCCGTCGCCTCGGGTTCGCCGATGATCGTGACATTGCGGATCGACTGCGGGTCAATAGCTTTGGTGTCCATCGCGGGTACTCCAGGTCGACGTCGAGGACCTACTCGATCCGCTCACCGTACCTGCGCCCGAGCAGCGCCGGAACGGAATTCCGCCCCAAAGTAGAACGTGTTCCTATACCGTCGGCCTCGTGCAGAAAGAACAACGCCCCGCCGTGGCTGACTGGTTCACTGCGGACGACGGCCAGGTACGCCTCAAGGGAACTCGCTGCAACGATTGCGGCACGCCGTACTTCCCGAAGAACACGCTCGCCTGTCGCAATCCGCAATGCACAGGTACCCATGACGGCTCCGAGCTCGTCGAGTACCTGTTCTCCACGCGTGGCCGGATCTGGTCGTACGCGGACGCTCGATACAAGCCGCCCGCGCCCTATGTCTCGGCCGATCCCTTCGTGCCCTATGTCGTCGCGGCGGTGGAGCTCGAGGTCGAGCAGATGGTGATTCTCGGACAGGTCGTGCGCGGTCTCACGGTGTACGACCTGGCCGTTGGCATGCCGGTCGAATTGACCATCGGCACGCTGTACGAAGACGAGGACGCAGAGCACACGGTGTGGATGTGGAGGCCGGTCAATGACTGATACCAATGATCGCGATATCGCCGTCCTCGGTGCCGGCATGCACCCGTGGGGCAAGTGGGGGCGCAATTTCGTCGAATACGGCCTGGTAGCCGCGCGTGCGGCGCTGGCCGATGCCGGGTTGGACCACCGCGATGTCGGCTACATCGCCGGCGCGGACACCATCCGCAACGGCTACCCCGGGTTCGTCTCCGGCGCGACTTTCGCGCAGGCGCTCGGCTGGTCGGGTGCGCAGATCTCGAGCAGCTACGCCGCCTGCGCCTCCGGCGCACAGGCCATCGCCAACGCGCGCGCCCAGATCCTGGCCGGGCTGTGCGAGGTGGCGCTGGTGGTCGGCGCGGATACCACCCCGAAGGGCTTCTTCCAGCCGGTCGGTGGCGAGCGCCGCGACGACCCGGACTGGTTGCGCTTCCATCTGCTCGGTGCCACCAACCCCATCTATTTCGCGCTCTATGCCCGCCGCCGCATGGCATTGCACGGCGCCACCCTCGACGACTTCGCCGCGGTCAAGGTGAAGAACTCCAGGCACGGCCTGAACAACCCGAATGCCCGCTACCGCAAGGAAGTCTCGGTCGAGGAGATCTCCGCCTCGGCGGTCGTGTCGGACCCGTTGCGGCTGCTCGACATCTGCGCGACCAGCGACGGCGGGGCGGCGCTGGTGCTGACGTCGATGGACTACGCGCGTCGCCACGGCATCGCGGATCCGGTTCGCATCTCGGCGCTGTCGACGGTGACGCCGACGTTCCCGAAAACCGTGCTCGATCTGCCGGACTTCTCGACGGACTCCGCTGTGGCCGTCGAGCCCCCGTCACGTACCTTCCGGTCGGCCATCGCGCACGCCGCCTACGAAGAGGCCGGTCTCGGTCCCGCCGACCTGTCCTTCGCCGAAGTCTATGACCTGTCCACCGCCCTGGAACTGGACTGGTACGAGGACATCGGGCTCTGTGAGACGGGCGAGGCGGAGGCTCTGCTGCGCAGTGGCGCAACGACATTGGGCGGACGGGTACCGGTGAACCCCAGCGGCGGCCTTGCCTGCTTCGGTGAAGCCATTCCCGCACAGGCGATCTCGCAGATCTGCGAGCTCACCTGGCAGTTGCGCGGCCAGGCCGACGGCCGCCAGGTGGACAACGCCCGCGCGGGCATCGCGGTGAATCAGGGCCTGTTCGGTCATGGATCGGCCATCATCGCCACTCGCTGAACCCAGGGTCGGCTGACCGAAACCCCGGGCTCTGTCCGGGGTTTCGGAGTCACCGCACACTGACCAACGGTTCCGGCACTTCGGTGGCTTCGCGCTCGGCCGTCAGGTCAGCCACCCGATTCCGGGCGACCTCGAGTGACCGCCGCAGCCGCTCGCCGCCGAATTCGTCGTTGCCTGTGTAGACGAACTCGACCTCATCGATGCCGATGAAACCCAGAGCCGTGCGCAGGTACGGCTCGACGTGATTCGCGCTCGCCAGCGGACCGCCGACCTCGTAGCCGGCGTCGCCGGTGCCGACGATGACGAAGGCACGCTTGCCGGAGGTGAGTGGTGTGTACGGTGCCGCGGCCTCGGGGTCGAAGGCGAAGGTGCGGCCGACCCGGACGATTTGGTCGATGTAGGCCTTCAGCATCGCCGGCACCCCGAAGTTGTACATGGGGACGCCGAGCACCAGCACATCGGAGGCGAACAGCTCGTCCACCAGATTGTCGCTGTAGGCCAGGACCTCGCGCATCTGCGGGGTGCGCTGCCCCGGTGTGGTGAAGGCGGCGGCGATCCAGTCCTCGGTGAGGTGTGGCGGCGGTTCGTGGCCGAGGTCGCGGCGGATCACCGTGTCACCGGGCCGACCCTCGCTCCAACGGTCGACGAAATCCCGGACCAGCGTGCGGGTGTGTGAGCGCGACCGGCGCGGGCTGGCATCGAGCTGAAGTAGCTGGGCCATGTGGAGGTACTCCTGTCTGGGCTGGGTTGCCTTGCGGTACCGAGCCTGCCCGACAGGGAATATTCGCGGAAGAACGCACATTTCTGTTACTCGGTACCCTTTTTTATACCTTTGCCGGTGAGACGAGGATGTGGCATGGCGACACGTAAGCAGGATCTCGATTTCGACTGCCCGGTCGAGGTCACCCTCGATGTGATCGGCGGCAAGTGGAAGGGCATGATCGTCTTCCATCTGAGCGAGGGAACGGCGCGGTTCAACGAGATGCGCCGCGCCATGCCGCACGTGACCCAGCGAATGCTCACAGCGCAGCTGCGTGAACTCGAGCGCGACGGCGTGCTCACCCGCGCCGTGTATCCGGAGGTTCCGCCCCGAGTCGAGTACGAGCTGACCGACTTCGGTCGCGGTCTCGTCCCGATCATCGCGCTGATGGAGACCTGGGGTGAGCAATACCGGGAGCAGCTGCGTCAGCCGGATGTTGTCGGCCTAGCGGCGCCGTCGGGAACTGCGTAACAACGCGCGAACGTTCGAGCGGTCTCGATCCGCGGCAACCGCTGCGGATCGAGACCGTACTCATTCGCCGACGCCGCTAGGCGACGAAGTCTCGGACCTGGGCGAAGACCGTGCTCGCGGCGAGTAGGGAAAGGTGGCCGATACAGCCGGTCTTGGTGTTGGCCGCACCGTTGAGGATGACGCTGTCATCCGGGTTGATGATCTCGTCACAGGGCGACCACCAGGTTCCGTATTTCACGCTGCCGGGGGTTTCGTCGCCGCTGTTCAATTGCGCCAACAAGCTCGAACCGGGTCGCATGTCCTCGCAGGAATAGTCCCAGCAGCCATAGGCGATTTCCGTACCGTGGTTAGGTCCGCCGATGGAGACCCAGTCGTCGACATAACGGGCGCCGTCGAGGAACTTCAGATACCAGCGACTGTTGACGCCGCCCATCGAGTGGCTGATGATGTCGATCTTGGTGGCGCCGGTGGCGACCCGCAGCGCATCGGCCTCGGCTTTCACTTCCTGGGCGATCACCTTGTTCGATTGAGCGGTGTCGTAACTGAAGGTGCGCAAGTGGGCGGCGCTGTAGCCGGCATCTTCGAAACGGGAAACCATGAGGTCCCAGTTCCAGTCCGCCCCTTGCCATCCGTGCACCAACAGGATCGGATTTCGCTCCGGCGCGGCGGCCGCTCGATGCGGCGCGAAGGTAAGGGTGGCCGCCGCTATTGCGACGAAAGTGATTGCGGTGATGCCGATTCGGCGCATCATCGAGCTGATGTTCATGCCCGGTCTCCTTGTTCGGCCCGTCCTCGCCGGACGAGCAGAGCGACCGTAACAACGCGCGAATCCCGATCACCTCAAATTTGAAGTATTCGTTATTCACCTTTCGATTAACAA
The DNA here is from genome assembly GCF_042754695.1 of Nocardia sp. NPDC059195. Classification (NCBI taxonomy): domain Bacteria; kingdom Bacillati; phylum Actinomycetota; class Actinomycetes; order Mycobacteriales; family Nocardiaceae; genus Nocardia; species Nocardia sp. NPDC059195. The sequence goes on from NZ_JBHZBG010000021.1 coordinate 84,842, forward strand.
ACCTCAACGAATGGGCCGTGGTGAGGCGCGGGGGTATCGCTCGCCACCCGCACAGTGCTTGCGGTCCTGATCGGCCACAGCGTCGCCGCCGCACGCGACCACCCGCGCCACCTCACCGTGAAAAATGGGGTGAGCGGAGTGCGGGCCGCGCCGCAGAATGACTCATGCTCATCGACCACTGGCCCCTGTACGGACTGCGGCTCACCACGCCCCGTCTGGAACTCCGTCTGCCCTCCGGTGACGAGCTCGCCGCGCTGGCCGATCTCGCGGCAGAAGGCGTCCACGACCCCGAACGCATGCCCTTCTCCGTCCCGTGGACAGATCTCGCTCCCCCCGAACGAGCACGCTCGGTGGTACAGCACCACTGGCTCCAACTCGGCACCTGGGCGCCCGACAACTGGGCACTGAACCTCGCGGTATTCGAGCACGGCCGAATCGTCGGCCAGCAGACGATCGCCGCCCGCGACTACGCGACCCTGCGTGAGGTCGACACCGGCTCCTGGATCGGCCTTCGACACCAAGGCCGAGGCATCGGCACCGAAATGCGTGCAGCGGTCCTGCATCTCGCATTCGCAGGATTGCAGGCCACCGACGCGGTCTCGGGTGCCTTCGCTGACAACCCGTCCTCGTTCCGAGTCTCCGAGAAGCTCGGCTACGAACCCGACGGGATCCAGCGCCTCACTGTGCGGGAGAAGGTCACCGTCATGCGCCGAGTGCGTCTCCCGCGCACGAAATGGGAGAGCCGACAGCGAACAACCGTCAGGATCGACGGACTCATCCCCTGTCTGCCCCTGCTCGGCTCCGCGTGATCTGCCTTCGAGCGGCCGGCTGGATTATCGGCCGCTCGAAGGCACCTAGGAAGCGACTCGATGGGTGTCGCCGACGGTCACTGTGCACTGGCCGTCTTCGCAGGAGCGCTGGAGTCGGCCCCTCGACAAGGTCTGCATCAGCCCGATCGCCCAGCACGTCGGACACCCGCGCAGTGCGACCACACCGACGGGCAGCAACAACAGACCGATCGGGCCGACGACCGGGATGAGCGCCACCGACCCGACCAGCGCGGCGAACCCCACCCCGCCGCGCACCAGGTGCTCGAACATGGACTTACTCGCGAAATCATCGCTCATCGTTTCCTCCAGCAGCGTCACCAGGTGCGGCCTGTAGAGCGTGTTGAACTGCCGCCCGCGCCCGGTGCAGCCGCGATTTCATCGCCGCCGTGCTGAGCCCGAGCGCATCGGCGACCATCCGCCCGCTGTAGCCCTGAATGTCGCGCATGATCAACACGCTGCGCTGGTCCGCGGGCAACGCGGCGACCGCGGCCGCCACCCTGCTCGCTTCCAGTCGTTGCAGCACCTCATCTTCGGCCGAAGCAGCAGAAATATTGTCCTGCACGGGGATTCGGACCGACAGACTCGTCCGCGCGCGACGCAGGCACTCGTTGCGAACGATCCGGAACATCCACGACGCCAGCGCACCGGAGGCCCGCAGCATCCCGATCTTGCGATACAGGATGATCAGCGCCTCCTGCGCCGCATCTTCGGCGTCTTCCGGTGTGGCACACAGGGAATGAGCGAACCGCTGAATATGCGGATGCGAACCCGCCACCAACGCCGCGATCGAATCCACGTCCCCACCCTGCGCGGCGACGATCAACTGCTGATCGGGCCAGCGCGACTCACTCACGCCCAGCTCGTTTGCGCTTGACCACGACCATGCACGTGCAGAGCAGCACCAAGCCGACGACAACACCGATACCGATGACCACAACAAACCTCCGTGTCCCGTCCCGACGTCCGTCGCGACACACATAAGAGGCACCTGCGATGCGGATGGATTCACCCGCGCCCGAAATCTGCCCACGCTACGTTCGCCCGACCCAACCAGATTTGTCGACACGTCACCGATGGATCTCGCGGTCCGCATCGAGGAACCGGCCGCGTGCTACTCGACATATTCCGACCTATCGTCCAACGACAACACCAGGGTGCACTGTGTCGACGCCACGCCGAATGCCCGGACCGCCGACATCGACGTCGACCACCTCGTCGGCGCTCTCGCCGTCGACAGCCGGACACTGTACGTGGCCGAGAGAGGTGGCAATCGCATATCTGTTGTCGACCTTGCCACAGGCAAGGTGACAAAACAGTTCGATGTCGGCGCGAAGCCGATCGCGATCGCGGTCGACCCCGCCTCGGGCACTGCGTATGTCGCCAACAGCGGCGCCGACACGGTCACGGTGGTCAGCCCGGAATGAGCGACCGATTTATTGCTTCTCCGGAGACCATCCTGGAACTCGGCCGCAACTTCAGCGACGCGAACACTCGCATCGGCAGCACGTCGGACGATCGCGAGATCGACAACGTAGTCGCAGGTCTCAGCCAATCTGCGTGTGCGCAAGCGTGCGCCGATGGCGTGATACGTGCAGGCGGCATGATGTCGACAATTGCCGATCACTGGCAAGTGATCGGTGAGGGCGCGATCAAGAGTTCCATTGCCTACGCCGAACTCGATGCCGAGTACGGACCGCCGTTGGTGCCGCTGAAATTCGTGCATCGTTCCGCGATTTGCCGATGACGTTCACCGGGGATTCGGGCCCGAACGAAAAGTTGTGTTGCACAGCCTTTCCGGTCGACTGTCTCAACGCCATCACACGCAAAAGTGCCGACACGATATCGGAGGAGGAATCAACGAAGTACTTTCCGGGTGGCGGGGGCGAAACCCGACGAGATGCGCGCAGGCACTGCATCTTCCTGGCAATGATGACGTCGTGGGGACCGAGACCTTCGCGCGTTGTGTCGGCGAAGCACACGAGCGCGATCACAAGCATCCCGACGCCGAGTCGATCGACCCGGACAAGCGGCGTTACGCGACCGCGGCCGAGAGGATGGACCGCTACAACAACGAGACGGGTATCCAAGTAGGGCTTCGGCACGAAGACGACACCGCGGGCATCATCGCGGAGTGCGTGACGTTGACACGGTCGGCCCAGCGGGCGCACATCGACTACATGCCCGAACCGAACAAATCAGGACGGGACTTGATCTTCCTCCTCGAGTAGGCACGATGTCGCACGCGGCTCGCCACCACCGCACCGTGCCCGAAATCTCGTTGGCAACCGACGCGCATCTCGGTATCGTTCGAATCATGCACACAGGCACCGCGATGATGAAGCCCTGGTCGCTCCGCTGACGGCGGCGACCCGCATTCCCGCTATTTTCTGACGCCGCTGTCCCGGGTATTCATGCCGGGCGGTCATTTGTGCTGTCCCGGCTCCTTCCTCGAGCTGCGGAGAATCTGTGTCTATCTCTCATATCGGCCGATCCGGCATGTCCACCCATCTTCCGGCCGGCGCGCACGCCCACATCAGGGCGACGTCGATCCAGGTCACCCTCGGATCGCGAGCGGTGCTCAGCGACGTCTCACTCACGGTGTCGGCCCGTTCACGGCTCGCCATCGTCGGGGAGAACGGGCGTGGCAAAACCACGTTGTTGCATGTGCTGGCTGGGCTGCTCATCCCGGATGGCGGCTCGGTCACCCGGGTCGGCACCGCGGGTGTTGCCCAGCAGGCCATAGCTTTTCGCGCGGGTGAGACCGTGGGCGACCTGGTCGCCGAGACGATCGAACCGGCGTTGCGCGCACTGCGCGACCTCGATACCACCACCGGATCGCTCACCGACGGACAACCGGGGGCCGACGACGCCTACGCGGCGGCCCTGGACGCCGCCACCCGGCTCGACGCCTGGGATGCCGAACGCCGCGTCGACATCGCGCTGTCGGCGCTGCACGCCTGCACCGACCGGGATCGCCCGTTGGCGACGCTGTCCGTCGGGCAACGCTACCGAGTCCGGTTGGCGTGCCTGCTCGGGTCCACCCAGGACAACTTGCTGCTCGACGAACCGACGAATCACCTCGACCGGGACGGACTCGAATTCCTGACCGCTCGCCTGCGGGCCCATTCCGGCGGACTGGTGGTCGTCAGCCACGACCGTGCGCTCCTGCGTGATGTCGCCGAGGAGTTCCTCGACCTCGATCCCAGCCAGGACGGTCGCGCTCAGCTCTTCGCAGGCGGTTACGCGGGTTGGCAGGAGGGCCGGGCTCGCGCGCGCGACCGATGGGAGCACGAATACGAGGAGCAACGGACCGAGCGTGCGCGCCTGCAAGAAGCGGTAGCCGGTGCCCGTGACCGTCTCAGCACCGGCTGGCGACCGGACAAAGGACACGGTAAGCATCAACGCCAGTCGCGGTCACCCGGTCTCGTACAGGCCCTGAAGCGACGACAGTCCGATCTCGAGGCTCATGTCGTCACCGTCCCCGAACCTCCTCTGCGACTGCGCTTTCCCGAGTTGCGCGTGCGCCCCGGCACACCCATCCTCAGCGCGGACGACATCACGGTGACCGGTCGCCTCGGCTCCCCCGTGACGCTGTCTCTCGAAGCAGGCGAACGTCTCCTGATCACCGGCCACAACGGCGCGGGCAAGTCCACCCTGCTCGCCGCACTCGCGGGCGCGCTCGAGCCGTCCACCGGCACCGTCCGCCACCACGGGTCTGCCCGCATCGCGCTGATCGGCCAAGAAGTCCCCGCCTGGGACCCCGACCTGACCGCCCAGGACCTCTACGACCAGCACACCCGAAACTTACAACTACACAACACCATCGACCCGATTCCGCTCACCGCCACCGGCTTGCTCGAACAACGATCCCGCCACACCCCCGTCGCCCGCCTGTCGCAGGGCCAGCAACGCCGCCTCCACCTGGCCATCCAGCTAGCCGCCCGCCCCCAACTCCTACTCTGCGACGAACCGACCAACCACCTGTCCATACCCCTGGTCGACGAACTCACCACCGCCTTCTCGACCACCCCCGCCGCCATCGTCGTCGCCACCCACGACCGCCGAATGCTCACCGACCTATCCCATTGGCCCCACCTTCCACTCACCTGAAGCCGCCACCGACGGCGACAATGAGATACCAGCACCCTTCGGGAGGACGACAGTTGCGCAAGCAGAGTTCTGAGATGTCGCGCGGGGCGCGGATGGCGGCTCACGGTGCCGTCTCTGCTTCCCTTGCGCTGCACAGTGATGCCGAACTGAGCGAACTCGTCGATGCCGCAGTGCCGCTGGGGTCCGGGATCGGTGGGAAATCGGCTTTGCTCGAGGTCTGCGGGGTTCCGGTCTTCGTCAAGCGGGTGCCGCTGACCGATTGGGAGCGGCGGCCGGAGCACGTCCGGTCCACGGCGAATCTGTTCGGGCTGCCGATGATCTGCCACTACGGCATCGGCGGGCCCAGCTTCGGCGCCTGGCGAGAACTCGCCGTCCACGCCATGACAACGGGCTGGGTGCTGGCGGAGGAGTTCGACGGGTTCCCCGTGATGCACCACTGGCGGATACTGCCGGACTCGACGCCCCTGCCCGACGAACTGGCCGATGTCGAGCGAGTCGTGGCGTACTGGGGTGGTGAATCGGCTGTGCGCCGCCGGATCGACGCTCACCGGCAGTCCTCCGCGAGCATCGCGCTGTTCCTGGAATACATTCCGCAGAACTTGCATCAATGGCTGGGCGCGCAGATCGACGCCGGCGCCGATGCCACCGACCGCGCCTGCACCATGGTCGAACGCGAACTGCACGCTGGGATCGCGTTCATGAACAGCCGCGGCCTGCTGCACTTCGACGCCCACTTCGAGAACATCCTCACCGATGGACAGCGTCTCTATTTCGCCGATTTCGGCCTGGCGATCTCCACCCGATTCGACCTGTCGCGACAGGAGATCGACTTCTACGACCGGCACCGCACCTACGACCACTGCTACACGGTCTCCTATCGGACCCGATGGCTGGTCACCGCCCTGTATGGAGGCGACGACCGCACCGAACGAATAGCCGCGTACGCCCGAGACGAGCGCCCCACCGGAATCCCCGAGATACCCGCATCGATCATCGCTCGTGATGCCCCGCTCTCCGTGGTCATGGCGGACTTCTTCCATCGACTCCAACAGAAGAGCAGGCAAACCCCGTACCCACGGGAGGAGCTCGACCGCATCCTCCGAATCAACAGCTCAGCCTGATCAACCGGGCATTCGCGCGAACCGGGCCTGCGCGCGACTCACCGATGACGAGCGGTGATGAGCCAAGCGCGGGAGTCGAAGTACACGCCGCTGTCGGTCTGATGGTCGGCCAGGGTCTCGCGCAGCCGCGCACGGGCTCGCTCGGCTTTGACGGGCTCGAGGTCGGCGAGGAAGGCGGTGAACCCCGTCAGGCGCAGCAGGTTGTCGTAGGCGGCCGCACTGTCGGGGCCGTAGTACACGGGCTCGTCGATCTCGGTGAAGCCGATGTCGGTGAAACCCGCTGTCACCAGCATGGATTCGGTGGCCGTCGGGTCGGCGAGCGAGAACGGCCCGCGACCGGGCGTGGCTATCGCGGCGGCGAGGACGTCGCTGAACACCGATGCCCACTCGTTGCGGTCATGGCCTTGCCAGACCAGCCACGCGAGACGACCCCCTGGACGCAGTGCGTGCGCGATGTTGGTGAACGCCGCGACCGGATCGGCGAAGAACATCACACCGAACCTGCTGATGCACAGGTCGAAATACGCTGGCGAGAAAGGCTTTACCTGTGCGTCTGCCAGTTCGAAACCGATATTCGACGGCCCTTCGTCGTCGCTGATCCGACGCGCTTGTTCGAGCATCACCGCCGAGATATCGACCCCGACCGCACTCCCGTCGACGGCCGCACGGGCCGCCTCCCGAGTGGTCTGCCCTGTGCCACAACCGATGTCGAGCACGCGGTCAGCAGCACCGAATCGCGCGGCTTCGAAAAGGTGCACGTTGTGCAGACGTAGTTCGGCGTCGTAGTCGAACAGATCCATTGTCGTCCTCCGGAAGCTGTGTCTTCGGTGCGAGCCTCGGGGGGCGGCACGCACTCGGTCCATCTCACCATCCCCCGCATTCGCGCACCCCGCCATCGCGGCCGCGTTCCTATCCACGTGACACCGACGCGGCGACCCGCCAGGATGGGTCGATGTCGACACGAGAACTCGTCGTCCTCGGCACAGCCGGAGCTGTGCCCACCCGCCGCCGCAACCACAACGGCTACCTCCTGCGCTGGGACGGGCAGGGCGTGCTGTTCGATCCCGGCGAGGGCACCCAGCGCCAGATGGCACATGCCGGCGCATCCGCGACCGAACTGAATTGGCTGTGTATCACCCATTTCCACGGCGACCACTCGCTGGGCGTGCCCGGCATCGTGCAGCGGCTGGGTCGCGACGGGGTGCCCCATGACGTGCACGCCGTCTACCCCGCAGAGGGTGCCGAGTACTGGGAACGACTGAGGTACGCGACGAGCTATTACGGCTCGCCCGGCCTGGTCGAGCACCCGGTGAGTGGCCCCGGCGAAACGCTGCAGGGCAACGGTTTCACCCTCACCGCGCTTCCCCTGGCCCACAGCATCCCCACCTACGGCTACCGCCTCGCCGAACCGGACAGCCGAACGTTTCTGCCCGAGAAGCTCCGCGAGCACGGCATCTCCGGCGCCGCGATCCGTGAGCTGTCGGGGCCACTGCTCGAGGAATGCTCAGCACCGCGACCGGGCCAGAAGGTGGCTTTCGTCATGGATACTCGCCTGTGCGACAACGTCTTCGAGCTCGCGGCCGACGTCGACATGCTGATCATCGAATCCACCTTCCTCGACTCCGAGACAGATCAGGCGCACGAACGCGGCCACCTCACCGCCCGCCAGGCGGGCGAGGTGGCGCGCGCCTGCGGCGTGAAAACCCTTGTTCTGACCCATTTTTCAGAGCGATACACCGAGCGCGAGGATCACCTGTTCACCGAACAGGCAGCCTTTCCCGGCGCCGTCCTCGCCCACGATCTCGACCGCGTCGCCCTGCCTGCGCGACGCACGGACAGCTGAAGAGGGCCGCATGCCGCTGCGGCTGTGTTGACGCGGCCACCGCGTGCGGTGATCGTGGCGCCGGGCTCGAGGCCGTCGAGCGAGGTCACGACCGTCTTGCCGGGGTCGGCTGACCTCGGCGCGCTTCGAGTGCATCCAGGATCAGATCCAGACCGAAACCGAACTCGCCCGAGTAGTCGTAACCGGGTCGCAGGGCGTGGTCGACGATCATCTCGGTGAGATACGGCAACTCGCCTGCCGGAAGGTTCGCGAGGATCGCGCCCGCGACATCCTCGACGTCCGCAGGCACGGACACGGGCAGGTTCGCTTCTTGCAGGACGAACCCGCCGACGTAGCTGTCGATCAGCGAGACAGCATGCGCGGCCATCGGCAGCGAAAACCCCGCCTCCCGAAGAACTCCCAGGACCGCATCGTGATGGCTTCGACTCCCCCACGGTCGGCGACCCGAATCGCGGCATCCAGCACACGATCCCGCGGACGTCGCCCGTCCACCGAAGCTCTTGCGCATCACCGAGTTCCTTCGGATGGACCGGATCGTGGACTGAGATCGCGCCGAGTATCGAACTACTCGGTCGACACGTTGCGCTGCAGCGTGACGTGCACAACCGCGTCCTCGCGGGCGACGAGCCGGTGTGGATCACCGCCGGTGATGTAGATCGTGGTCCCCGGTTCGAGGCGATGCGCCTGCGTCGTCGCACCGGAAGTGACATCCAGATCGATCACCCCGGACACACAGCTGATCAGGATCGGACCGGGCGCGCGGTGCTCATCGAGCACCTGGCCCTGCCGGAAGCTGATGCGTACCAGGGTTATTCCCGGCCCGTGCAGGATGCGCTGCGCGTTGGGCAGGTCGCCGTCTTTGGGCTGCCACGCGGTGGTGCCGGTGGCGATGGGGGTGCTGGTCTCGGTGGTCATGCGCTCGGCTTCCTGGCGATGATGGCGATGGCGATGAGTGCGCGCCGGTGGGTGTTGAAGGTGGCGCGCATGGCGAGCACGCGTTGCCGGGCCGACCGGTCGCGCAGCACATTGCGGACGATCCGCGCGGTGCCGAGCAGGCCTTCGTCAGCGAGCACCCGGCGTGGTCGCAGCAGCGCCATCGGCGCGAAAGTGACTGTCTCGATCTCGAATCCGCCCGCGGTGAGCAGGTCGGTCCATTCCGCGCGGGTGAGTGGCCGTGCGTTGACCTTGATGGAGCGGGCGAGCGCCTTGCGGATCTCGGTCTTGATGCCGTCGTCGAGATCGTCCGGGGTCAGCGCCAGTTCGTGAATGGCGTAGCGCCCGCCCGGCCGGAGCACGCGGAACGCCTCGGCGATGATCGCGGACTTGTGCGGGTCGGTTTGCATCGTGAGCATCGCCTCGCCGACGACCGCGTCGGCCGAGCTCGACTCCAGACCGGTGTCCGCGGCATCCCCGGTGGTGACGGTCCCGGCGGTCCCGATCACCTCGGCGCTGCGGGCAGCGGCGGCGGCGTCCGCTTCGACGCCGCGATAGCTGGCGGGGACACGGCCCAGGATGGCGGTGGCCGTCTTGCCGAGACCGGGGGCCAGTTCGACCACATCCGCACCGGGCAGGTGCGCGGCGTCGAGCATGCGTTCGGTCAGCTCGATTCCGCCCGGGCGCAGCACGCGCTTGCCGAGGCGGGCGAGCAGCCAGTGTCCGGGAATGTGCGCGGAGTCGCGGTGGTCGAAGGGCAGTGGTGTGTTCACAGGCGTCTTCCTGTCGGTTCGGCCGCGGGATGCGGCGGTCCTACAATCAAGCGAGAAGTGATGTCGTCAGGTGGTCGTCGCCGGACCGGATCGGCGCCGGTCATGGCGCGAGAGGAGCGCCGATGGTCAGCACACCCCGGCAGCGGGACAGGGTGTTCGCGCTGGTGCGTGATTCCCTCGAACCCTTGGACGCGCCGGTCGTCAGCCAGGCGCTCGGCATCCACATCACCACGGCGCGCTTTCATCTGAACGCATTGATCGACGCGGGCCAGGTGGAGGGCACGTGGCTGCCGTCGGAGACGGTGGGTCGTCCACGCAAGGGCTATGTGGCGGTCGGCACGGATCCCACCGCACCGGTGCTGGCCGCCCTGCTGGCACAGCTGGGCGACACCACCGAGGCCCGGCGCGCGAAAGCCACTGCGGCAGGACGGATGTGGGCGGACACCCTGACCGATCTCGGTGAGCCGACCACCGACCTGCCCGATCCGGTCACGGTCGTGACCACGACGCTGACCCGGCTCGGCTTCCAGGTGTCCTCGGCGGTGTCGAGTTTCGGCACCCACGAGATCCAGATGTGCAACTGCCCGCTGCGGCGCATCGCGCGCGATGCGCCCGAGATCGTGATCGGCCTCCAGCAGGGGATGATCGAGCGGATTCTCGAGCGGCATTCGCCCGCGCTGGCTTCGCAATTCGCGGTCGAGGTCCGACCCGACACCACTGGGGATTGCGGTGTCACCCTGCGGCTGAGCACCAGGTCGACACAGACGGCGCCGCTCGCGCGCTGAGCCCTGCGCTGCCACTTTCACCACCCTTCCCGATGCTCGACCCGGATCCCACTGATCCGCGGCAGACCTTATTTAAATGAATCTTGACCGATGCCGTAAGGCTAGGCTAACTTACTGCCATCAACTGGGATTTTGCCAGGAATCTGGAGTGTAACTCCGGTCACCCGAGGGAGTGAATAAATGATGAGCAGCACGATCCGCAGGAGTGGAGGCGCGCTCGCCGCCATCGCCGCAACGGTCCTGGTGACCGCCCCGACCACGGCGGCCGACCCCGGCGGCTTCCGGATCACCAGCGAGGTTCCCAGCCTGGCCGAACTCAACGAGCAGGTCCGATTCCTGGTTGAGACAGCGGCATCCGACGAGGCCAAGGCCGTGAACCTGGAAGGCGGCGCCAACGCCGTCGTCGTGCCGCGCACCGTCTACAACCTGGGCCTGTTCCGCGCGCCGCTGGGCTGGAACGAGGTGACCGGACCCGAAACCCACAGCGGCAACGAGCACACCGCGATCCTGCACTCGAGCTCCGCCGGACGCCCGAGCATCACCATGAAGGTGACATGGAAACGCATCGACGGCACCTGGAAATTGGCCAACAACTCGCTGTGCGCCGGCGTGAAGACCGTGGGCCTGCCGATCCCCTGCGACTTCTGACGGTGCTGGACCGATGATCGAAATTCGCGGTCTCACCGTGCGCTACGCGAACGTCACGGTGCTCGAGGTCGCCGAGTTGACCGTGCCCGACGCGGCGGTGACCTACCTGCTCGGGCTCAACGGCACCGGCAAATCCACACTGCTGCGCTGCATATGCGGAATCATCGGCCCCGCCACCGGCACCATCGAAGTCGACGGGACCGCCGTGCGATCCGGTCGTGCCACCCCAGCGGGGCTCGGCATGCATCTCGATCACCGGGCCTTCGACCCCCGCCATACCGCCCGCAGACATCTGCGCTGGATCGCCCGTGCCCGTGGTCTGCCCGCGAGCCGAGTCGGCGAGGTACTGCACACCACCGATCTGACCGAGGTCGCCGACCGCAGGCTGGAGCAGTATTCACTCGGCATGCTCCAGCGGGTCGGCATCGCTGCCGCCCTGCTGTCGTCGCCGCGGACCATCCTGCTCGACGAACCACTCAATGGTCTCGATATCGCGGGGATCCACTGGATGCGCGGGCTGCTGCGCGAGCTCGCCGACGCCGGAACTTGCGTGCTGGTCACCTCCCACCTGCTCGACGAAGCCGAACGTAATGCCGATCGTGTCGTCGTTCTCGGTGCAGGCCGGGTCCTCGCGGACGCACCACTGGCCCAGCTCGTAGACGATCACGGCGGCGGCCGACTCGAGGACGCGTATCTGAGCATCACCGGGGCAGCACTCGCGAAGGAAACGCAGCGATGACCACCCAGCTCACCCGCGGTATCGCGGCCGAGTGGACCCGGACCAGCGGACGCAGCTTCCTGTGGACGGTCGCCGTTCCGCTGACGATCGCCCTGCCACTGCTGATCACCTTCGGAATCGCCACTGTCGCAGAACGATTCGCCGCCATCCCCGGGCAGTTGCAGGTGACCTCGGTCAGCACCACCAACGCCGTCTACTGGGTGATCACGCTCGCGACCGGCATCATGATGGTGACGGCGGCCTTCGCCCACGCCACCCAACTGCGCGGAAACATCCGCGACCTCAACGCCTTTCTGTTCCCCCGGACGTGGATCGCCGCCCTGGCGCGATGGGTCTTCTACGGCGCCATCGCCGCGGTCTCGACCCTCGCGCTGCTCACCCTGGTCATGACCGTGCTGCCGAGGTTCTTCCCCCAGGTCTACGGACAGGTGCGGATCGACGACCCGGCCGGTCTGCGTTTCCTGTGGACCGTCCCGATCTACGCCTTCGCCGCCTGCGGCATCGGGATCGCGATCGGATCAGTGATCCGCACCCCGCCCGCGGCGATCGCCGCACTGCTGTTCTGGGTGTATGTGGGCGAGAACTCGATCAGCCTGCTCCCCAACGGGTACACCCTGCAGGGCTACGCACCGTTTCTCAACGCGGTCGCCGCCACCGGCCAGGAGTTGGCCTTCCTGCCGCGCTTCGGCCGCAACGGTTCCCTCGTCTACTTCCTCGCGGTCACCGTGGCGATCTTCGTAATCGCTCTAGGGGCGGGGCAGCGGAATCGTCGCCGGTGGTAGGCACTCAGCCCACATCTCGCCGCAGCCAGGTGACTTCCGCGCCGACGCTGTCGGTCCCCTGCCGGTATGCCTCGAGGTCCTCGTCCCACGGCGCGCCCAGTGCTCGGTCGAGTTCGGTGGCGAGGTCGAAGGTTCCGTGGACGTCGAGTTCTTCGGCGGCTTGGAGTAAGGCGCGTAATCGCATTTCGCCCAGCATCACGTCGCCGTTGGCGCCGGTGGATCCGTGCCAGAGACCGAGGGTGGGGACGAAGCTGTAGCGTTCGCCGTCGACGCCTTCGCTCGGGTCCTCGGTGACTTCGAAGCGCAGGACCGGCCAGGTGCGCAATGATTGGGCTATCCGGGCCGCGGTGCCGACCGGGCCGATCCAGTCGCTGCTGGCGCGGAGTTGCCCGTCGGTGGGTTGGGTGTTCCAGCGTAATTTCGCGGGCGACGAGAGCGCGGTGGACAGCGCCCATTCCACGTGAGGGCACAACGCGGCGGGCGATGAGTGGATGTAAACCACACCCGCCGTCGCGTCAGCGAACTGACTCGATGCGCGCACTTACCAACACCTCCAGCCTCGACTAGGAACGTCTTCCCCAACGGCCCGTCGTGGTCTGGCGTGGCACGAGTGTACTGAAGTGTGCGGTGTTGCGCGTGTTACTTTACTGCGTGTTATGTGTCTCTGCGATAACGGAATCGCTGAATTTCGGCCACGCTGTTCTGGCCCAGTCACCGAAATTCTCGTCGCTCAACGCGATTGTCGCCACCTCGATTTCCGGGTCTACCCAGAGGAACGTGCCGGACTGGCCGAAGTGCCCGTAGGTGCGGCCGGAATTGGCTGTTCCCGTCCAGTGCGGGGTTTTCCCGTCGCGGATTTCGAATCCCAATCCCCAGTCGTTGGGGCGCTGGGAGCCGTATCCGGGGAGGACTCCGTTGCGGTCGGGGAATTGCACCGAGGTCGCGTCGTCCAAGGTTTGCCGAGATATCAATTGAGGTGTCAGCAACTCGGCGGCGAATAGCGTGAGGTCGGCGAGGGAGGCGCTGCACGCATGGCCCGCGGAGCCATCGAGGACCGCTGTGCGCATGCCGAGCGGCTCGAAAACCGCCTCGCTCAGATACTGCGGAAATTCGATCCCGGTCCGGTCGGCGAGGAAATCGGCGAGCAGTTCGAAGCCCGCGCTCGAGTAGATGCGGCGGGTGCCGGGTGCGGCGAGAACTTCGACAGTGGCGAACGCGACGCCGGAGGTGTGGGCGAGCAGATGCCGCACGGTCGAACCGGGCGGACCCGCCGGCTGGTCGAGTTCGACCGCGCCTTCCTCGAGCGCCACGAGCGTGGCATAGGCGACGAGCGGTTTGGTGACCGAGGCGAGCCGGAACACCCGCTCGGTATCGCCGATGGTCGACGCACCGTCGGCGGTGACCACGGCGGCGGCGGCGTTCTTGACCGGCCAGTGCTGAACCTGCTGCAACGATCGCATATCGGCAGCGTACGAGACGCGGCTACGATCGAGAACACCATGAGTCTCGCACCATCGATCCACGGCGACGTGGCGGCCGGTTTCGGTCCCGTCGCCGACGCCTTCCGCCGTAACTTCACCGACCACGGCGAGATCGGCGCCGCCGTTGCCGTCTACTCCGGCGACCAGCCACTGGTCGACCTGTGGGCAGGCCATCGCGACCGCACACGCGAGGTGGCGTGGGAGCGCGACACGATCGTGCCGGTGTTCTCCTCGTCGAAGGGAATGTCGGCCTTCACCCTCGCGACGGCGGTGTCGCGGGGGCTGCTCGACTACGAGGCGCCGGTGGCGACGTACTGGCCGGAGTTCGGCGCGCACGGCAAGGAGCGGATCACCGTGCGTCAGCTGATCGATCATCAGGCCGGGCTGTCCGGGCTCGACCGGATCGTGAAACTGCGGGAACTGAGCGATCGCGACGCCCTCGGCGAGCTGCTCGCCGCGCAGAAACCGGCGTGGGAGCCCGGCACCCGGCACGGCTATCACGCGCTGACGCTGGGGCTGTATCAGAGCGAATTGCTGCGGCGGGTGGATCCGGCGGGTCGTAGCCTCGGGCGGTTCTTCGCCGAGGAGATCGCGGGCCTGGTCGGCGCCGATCTGTTCATCGGGCTGCCCGAGACCGAGCCGATGGAACGGGTCGCCCAGCTGTCGGCGACCAAAGGCTTGGACATCTGGCGCTACGAGCGTCGCGATCTGCCGTTGCGCATCGGCGGTGAGGTCTACGCCAAGCGCGGGTATTCGTATGCGGCACTGACCAACCCGCGCCCTGGCGCGCCCGCACGTGCCGCGCGGCGGGAGTTCCTCGAAATCGAATGGCCCGGCATGAACGGTGTCGGCAATGCCCGCGCGCTGGCGAAGGTCTACGGCGCCGCGGCGGGCCGCACCGGCGCGCTGCCGATCAGCGACGATGTTCTCGACTTGCTCGCCGCCGCCGACACCGCCGACGATGTGCCCGCCGATGACCTGGTCTTGCACACCAAGAGCCGCTACCACCTCGGTTTCCGCAAGTCGCGCGGCACTTTCCGCTTCGGCTCGGACAAACGCGCCTATGGCACCACCGGTTTGGGCGGGTCGTTCGGATTCGCCGACCCGACAACCGGATTGGGCTTCGGTTACAGCATGAACCGCCTCGGCATGGCGATTCTCGACGATGTGCGCAGCCGCAACCTGCGCGAGGTCGTTGTGCGGTGCGCCGACCGGTAGAGAGCCGATCGACCGGCCTATTCGCGCAATCGGGCCGCGCCCAGTCAGTATTTCGACTGAGACGGGCCCGATTGTACGAATAGACCGGTCCGCGGCTCGATGCCGCGATCACGTCCAGCTCACACCGAGCCGGACGCGCACTGGTCTCAGTGCGCGGTGACGCCGGTGATCTCGTTCGGCGATGCGGCGAGGGTGGCCGTGGCTGTGACCTTTCCGTCGGCCAGGTCGACGCGGTGTACCTGCTTGGATGCCGGGTCGCTCACGTAAGCGATACCGTCGCGCACGAACAGCGCCGGGCGAGCGTCCTGCCAGTCGAGCGGCTCCTGCCAGGTGCCGATCACCGGGATGGTGCGAACTTCCTTGCCAGCGACGGGGTCGATCACATGGATCTTGCCGTCGGTGCCGAGCACCAGTGCCTCACCTCGCGGGCCGCGACCGAGCGAACGGAAGGTGTAGCTGGTGCCGATGTCGACCAGGCGCAGGGTGCCGTCGGCGGTGTTCACCAGCGAGATCTGCTGGGGGCGTTCGAGTTCGGCATCCTTGTCCTGTTTGTAGTCGCCGAGCACGATCGGCGACGCCTCGCTACCGGCCATGTTTCCGATCCGGCCGTAGGGGGTCGGGCTGGTGACCTTGGTGATCTTGCCGTCGCGGTACACGACAGCGCCGGTCTGGCAGCCGATCACGATCGCTTCGCCCTTGGCAGCCGCTTCGCCGTGCACACCGGGGCAGTCCTCGTTGCGGGTGAGCTCCTTGCGCCCCTTGTCCAGTGCGACGACACCGATCCGCTTGTCCTCGGTGCCGAGGGTGAGCACCAGATTCCCGTTGCTCAACTCGATCGCGACGCCGTGGTGCGGCGCGGCCGCCTTGAATACCTCCGTCGACTTACCGGCGTCGACCTGCGCGGTATCGAGAATGGTTACCTCGCCGGACCCGTCGGCGAACAGCACCGTCTTGCCCGCGTGCCGGACAACGTGGCCCGGCTTGACGGCGGGGAACTGAGTTCCGGTGAACGCGGCATCGTAGGCGTCGAATACCCGGAACCCGTCCTTGGTCGACACCATCAGATGGTCGTCGTCGCCGACCGGATTGAGCCGGTTGTATCCGTCGATCTTCACATCGGCACGCTGGGTCAGCGACGCGCCGTCGAGGACGTAGATCCCGCCGTCGTAGGTGAGGGCGATCGGTTCGGCACCCGGTGTGTGCTCATGACCGTGTCCGGAATCGTCTGTGCCACAACTGCTCAGCGCCACCACCGAGGCGAGAACGCCGGACATGGCCACCATCGTGGTGGTCCGTGACCTGTTCATGTAATGCTCCATCTCTTGTGCGTGAATTACGTTGTCGGCCCGGATAAGCCACGGGCGATGGCCTCGGTATTGACACGAGCCATCTCCAGATAGGTGCCCGCACCGCCGCCCGGCGGGGTGAGCGACTCGGTGTGCAGGGCGATCACCTGCACCCGCAGGCCGGTGTGTTCGGCGAGAACGCGCGAAAGCCGATCGGGCTGTGCGGAATCGGCGAATATCGCGCTCACCCCGGCGGTCCTGATCGCGGTCGCGAGGTCGTCGAGATCGGCAGCGCTCGGCGAGGCGAGGGTGGTGCCGCTGGGAATCACCGCGCCGATCACCCGGAACCCGAATCGCTGTGCGAGATAGCCGAAGACGTGATGATCGGTGACCAACTGCCTGCGCTCGGCCGGGACAGCGGCGAACCGCTCGGTCATCCACCGGTCCAGCTCGTCGAGTTCGCCGAGGTAGCGCTGCGTATTCGCCCGCACCGCACCGGCATCGACGCCGTCGATCTCGGCGAGCACCTCGCCGCTGATCGCCTCGACGGCCATGCGCACGCGACGCGGATCGGTCCAGAAGTGCGGATCAGGTTGCCCCGCCGACTCATCGGAGGTGTAGGCGATCGGATCCACCCGCTCGGCGACCGCCAGGGTGGGAACGCCGGCTTCCGCCGCGGCCCCCACATGCCGCGCCACGCCTTCCTCGAGCCCGAGCCCGTTGTGCACCACCAGTGCGGCTCGCTCGATCTCGGCCGCCTGACGAGCGGAAATAGCGAACGAATGCGGATCGGCCCCCGCCTGCATCAATACCGTCACCGGCACCGTGTCACCCACGACCGCCCTGGTCAGGTCGCCGAGAATGTTCGTGGTCACCACGATCCCGGACCGCTCGGTCCCGCTTGTACACGCGGCGATCAACGGCACGAGCATGGCAGCCGCGACGAACAGTCGAGCCGTCCGGCTCATCGCCACGCCGAGTCTCGATTCGGCTCCCGGTGCGCGGCGGACACGGAAAGTGCGGGCCGCCAGCAGGATTCGGACAACATGGTTTGTCGACGACAAAGAACTCGCAACCACCGCGAGAACCCGTTCAACCCCGGCTGGGCCGCTTGCGTCAGAACGCTGCCGCCGAGTCGACGGCCCGACGTCGAGGGAAATGTGCTTCACAAGCCTGTCTCCACCATCAGCGCGGGCGCGATGTCGAACTCGAAGGTGCGCGCGACACGGAGGTTGTCGTTGTAGGCGATCTCGTGGACCTTGCGCCCACGAATGTCATTGACATAGGCGCGATCCGGATCGACGCGGATCACCGGGCGCCCTTCGACAGGCCCGCTCAATACGGCGAGTTGCGCTGTCTCCGTGCCGGATACGGGGTCGATCCCGCGCAGGACACCGTCACGGGTGAGCACCAGCAGCGGCGATCCTTCACCGGCGGTGTTCACCGCGACCGGATCGACGATCGCGGTCCGCGTCCAGGTCTTCCTCCTGATATCGAGAGTCCACACACCATCACGACCCGCGAGGGCAGTCAGCGTGGTGCTGCCGGGCCGATGCGTGAATGCCGTCGCACGAGTACCGGTCGGCACCGGGTACGCGATCTTCTCAGTGACGAACCCGCCATCCCGCTGCGCCACCACAACCGCGCCGTCGGCACACCCGAAGACGACTCCGCGCCTGGTGACGGCCTGCCCCCGCGGCTGCGGACACGTGGCGGGCTGCACTTGTCCCGCCGCGCCGTCACGCCCGCGCACCTCGACGCGACCCGAGCCGTCGGCGACAACAATCCGCTCGGCATACGGCACCGCGATGCCCTCGACCCGACGTTGTTCCTGGGCGACACCGCCGTCCAGCGCCGGACGGTCGAACAAGAGCGTCGACCCGGAATCCAGCACAACGGACGCGACGGCGGCGTCGCTGTACGCACCAGCAACCCCGGAACCGCCGCTCGGCCCGACACCCGGGTCCCCGGAACCGCCGCTCGGCCCGACACCCGGGTCCCCGGAACCGCCGCTCGGCCCGGCACCCGGGTCCCCGGAACCATCCGCGCCGCCGGCACCTTCCGGCCCGCCGGAACCACCAGGCCCCGTAGACACACTTCCGGCGCCAGGCCCGGCAGCCGCACCACCTTCGGGCGCGGCGACCGCACCAACGTCCCGGATAGGTGCCCGGTAGTAATGCCGGTGGTCGCCGTGGTCGATCGTCCACGCCCCGCTGTCCACGATCCGAACCGACGCACCCGAGCTCAGATACGCGAAGCGCCCGTCACCAACCGCTCCACGAGTCGCTGCCCGCTGGTCGCCACCGCTCGGCGACTGCGAAGAATCCTGACCCGGCTCATCGCCGCTTGCGCCACCCGGCAAACTCGGATGTGGCTGTGTTCGACCACTTTCCGGAGTGGCGGTGTCGATCGCAGTGACCGTCTCGGTCAGTAGATCGATCACCCGAACAGCTCCGGCCGCATCGGCGACGACCAGCCGCGTCTGAGCCTCGCTCATCTCCTCCGCACCGGCGACGAACCCGTGCGGCACCGCTTCTTCGACAACCGGCACCTCCCCCGCCCCGCAGCCGACCAGTGGCACGGCGGCAAGCGCGAGCACTCCCACCCGACCGACCCGTTCCCGCAGCGCGGAGACGAGCGCGGACAGGAAGAACGAGCCGACAGCGACCGCCGCGATAGTCGCCCCGGCGGCGGTCTCCCCGTGCCACGAAATGACCAGTCCCCCAACGGTGGACAGCCCGCCGATCAGCGCGGCGATCGCCATGACCACCGGTACCCGGTTCGACCAGAACACCGCGGCGGCGGGCGGCGCGATCAGCAATCCGAAGACCAGCAGCGTCCCCACCACATGAAAGGACGCGACGATCGCCACTGTCACCAGCCCCACCAGCGCCGCGTGCGCGACCTTCGGATGCAGCCCGAGGGTGTGCGCCTTGCGCGGATCGAAGGTCAGCGCCACGAACGCACGATGGCCGAGCACCGCCACCACCAGCGCGATACCAAGGGCCGCAACGAGATACCACAGGTCGACGGCACGCACGGCCAGCACATCGCCGAACAGGAACCCGGTCAGATCCACCGCGAAGGATTGCGACCGCGACACGATGATCACCCCGGCCGCGAGCATCCCGACGAACAGCAGCCCGATCGCGGTATCCGGCGCGAAACGCTTGCCGCGGCTCAGCACCGACACCCCCGCGGCCATGGCGGCGCAAGAGATCGCGGCACCGATCATCAGGTTCCCCCCGAGCAACGCCGCGACCGCGACGCCGGGCAGCATCCCGTGCGCCATCGCGTCGCCGAGAAATGCCATGCCACGCACCACCACCCAGGTCCCGGCGAGGGCGCACACGCACGACACGAGCAGCCCACCCCACAGCGCGCGTTGCACGAAAGCCACCTCGAACGGGGCGAACAGCCAATCCATAGCGCGAGACGATATACTGAAAATGATTATCGTTTCAATTGAGGTGAGATGCAGAACACAGATGACGCAGCAATCCGGATCGAGCACCTGAGTGCCGGTTACGCCCGACGACCCGTGTTCCGCGAAGTGACCGCCACGATCCCGCGCGGGCGGGTGACCGCGATCGTCGGACCCAACGGCTCGGGAAAATCGACCTTGCTCGGCGTCCTCGCCGGAACCGTGGCGGCGCAAAAAGGCACAGTGCACCGGACCACCACCGGACGCCCGGCCTTCGTAGTGCAGCACACAGCGATTCCGCCGACCCTGCCGATCACCGTGCGGGAAGCGGTGGCGATGGGACGCTGGGCGCACCGCGGACCGTGGCGGCGACTGACCGGTGCGGATCGCGAGATCGCACGCACCTGCCTGGAAAGAATGGAGCTCACCGACTTGGCGACTCGGCGGCTCGACACCCTGTCGGGCGGTCAACGCCAGCGCACTCTGCTCGCGCAGGCTTTGGCGCAGCAGTCCGATCTACTACTGCTCGACGAACCGGCGGCGGGTCTGGACGAGACCTCGCAGGCCGAGATCTCCCGCGCTCTGGCGCAGATCAGCGCGGCCGGTGTGACCGTCGTGCAGGCCACCCATGACCTGGACGAGGCGAGCAGGGCCGACCACTGTCTGCTCCTGCGCGACGGTCGACTGAAGGCCGCGGGGCACCCGAAGAAAGTGCTGGTCAGAGCTTAAAGTCGAAACATGACCGAGAAACCCGACTCCGTCGACACCTATCTGGCGGCCCAGCCGCCGGCCGAACGCGCTGTCCTGCAGCAGATCCGCGAAACCATCCACCGCGCGGTGCCCGACACGGGCGAGAAGATCAGCTACGCCATCCCGGCCGCCACCATCGACGGCCGGGTGTTCATCTTCTTCGCGGGCTGGAAGTCCCACGTGAGCGTGTACCCCATCCCCGACGGGGACGCGGCGCTCCATCAGGCCATCGAGCCCTACAACTCGGGTCGTGGCACCTTGAAATTCCCACTCGGCGAACCGATTCCGTACGACCTGATCGCCCAGGTCGCGGTCCGCCTCGCCGAGCGGGCACGCAAGAGCTGACTACCAGTCGGCTTCGGTGAAGCGGATGATGCCGCGAATGTTCTTGCCGTCCAGCATGTCCTTGTAGCCCTGGTTGATCTCCTCCAGCGAGTAGCTGCGGGTGACCATGTCGTCCAGGTTGAGCTGACCCGACTTGTAGAGCTGCAGCAGGCGCGGTGCGTCCTGACGGGCATTGCCGCCGCCGAAGATGCAGCCCTTCACCGTCTTCTGCAGCATGGACAGCAGGAAGCTGTTCATCTTCACGTCGCTCTCGTCGAGGCGACCCATGGAGGTGACGACCAGCGTGCCCGCCTTCGCGGTGAGGATCAAGCCCTCTTCGACGTAGTCGCCGTGCATCTCACCCATGGTGAGGATGACCTTCTCGGCCATCCGGCCCTCGGTGGCCTCCATCAGCGGCACGATCGCGGCGGCCATGCTCTCGTAGGTGTGCGTGGCGCCGAACTTCTGCGCCTGCTCGAGCTTCCACGGGTTCGGGTCGATGGCGACGACCTTCGCCGCACCCGCCAGCACCGCACCCTGCAGCGCGCTCATGCCGACGCCGCCGATACCGGCGATGACCGCGGTCTCGCCCGGCTGCACCTGCGCCACATGGGTCGCGGAACCGAACCCGGTCGGCACGCCGCAGCCCACGAGGCAAGCCACCTCGAACGGGATGGTGGGATCGATCTTCACCACCGAGGTGTGATGCACCGTCATGTACGGAGTGAACGTACCGAGCAGACACATCGGGATGACGTTCTCGCCACGTGCCTGCACGCGGTAGGTGCCGTCCGAAATCGCCTGTCCCATCAGCAGCCCCGCACCCAGGTCGCACAGCGCCATGTTGCCTGCGACGCAGGAGGGGCAGCGCCCGCAGGCGGGGATGAACGACAGGATGACGTGGTCGCCCACGGCCAGGTCGGCCGGACAGTTCGGGCCGAGCTTGGTGATGACACCCGCGCCCTCGTGCCCGCCCATCACAGGGTAGGACGGCATCGGCGTCGCCCCGGTGACGATGTGATGGTCGGAGTGGCACATGCCCGCCGTTTCCATCCGGATCTGTACTTCACCGGCGACGGGGTCGCCGACCTCGATCTCCTCGACCGACCATTCCTGATCGGTGCCCCACAGGATCGCGCCCTTCGTCTTCATGCCGGTAGACCTCTCGCCAAGCTCGCTCGTGCCTCATTGTGACTGCACTCACCCTAGCGACAAATCACCGATTTCTGAAACACGTTCTAGAAAAATCTCGATTGTTTTCTATCCGCGCACGTCGTGGACGTGATGCACGAGGTCGTGCAGGAAGTACCGACCCAGCGAGGTGACCGTGAACAGCGATCCGTCGCTGCGCGCACCCCGCAGGTCGAGCCGATCCGAGGGCACCGCGGCGAACGCGGCGGCCACCCGATCAGCGGCCACGGTCAATTCCCGCGCGACGACAGCGGGGTCCTGTTCGCCGTACCGGTCGGCCACCGCGGTCGCGTCCTGATCCCAGTTCTCGAACCGCGGCGCCTCGACACCGTCACCGGCCAGCATCAGCGCGAGCCTGGTGTCGAAGATCCGGCACACATCGCGCACGTGCGCGCCGTACTCGAGAACGGACCAGGTCAGCTCGTCCGGACGCACCCGCGCGTCGTCGCGTTCGAGTGCCGAGCCGAGCCGGGTGGCGCTGTCGAGGACACTCTCCGGGATGGCCGAGTACGCGATGTTCTCGGCATCGAATCCACACTCGGAGCAGGCACGTTCGAGGACCCAGGTCCAGTTCTTGATGTCAGGGACGATCATGGGAGTCAGCCTACGGTGTCCGCTTATTGTGCTCCATCAATATCAAGCCAACTATCGCCGAGATCCGGGCATCACTCGGCGAGCTGGTTCGCTTGTTCGAACAGTTCCAGTGTCACCGCGTGCAGGAAGTCGCCGACCGGTTTGGGGGCCTTGCCCGCGAACGCCCGCGCATAGGTGCCTTCGAGGACGATGCCCAGCTTGAAGCAGGCCAGCACGGTGTACCAGGTGACCGCGCTCAGGTCGCGGTCGGAGAACTTGCCGTAGTGCTCGACCATCTCCGCCGCGCTGGGCAGGCCACCGACGGTGCCGAGCGTGCCCATCAGGCCCGCGCCGACGGTGCCGGGCTCGGGCCGGGTGGCCAGCTGCCAGCCGAGGTCGAGCAGTGGGTCGCCGATGGTCGACATCTCCCAGTCGACCATCGCCGCCACCTCGGGGCCGTCGTAGTCGAACATCATGTTCGCCAGGTGGCAATCGCCGTGCATGATGCCGGGCATCCAGTCCGTCGGCCGGTGACGTTCGAGCCAGTCACCGATCCGCTCGACACCGGGGATCTGCGGGCCGGGGTAGCCCTCGTTGGCGTTGTAGGAGTCGAGCTCGCGCAGCCAGCGCGGTACCTGACGTTCGAGGAAACCCGCCGGGCGGCCGTAGTCGTCGAGGCCGAGTGCCTGGTAGTCGAGGGCGCCGAGCCGGGCGATGGCCTCGACCGCGGACAGGCCCATCTGGCGCCGGATCTCGGGATCACCGGCGTGCAGCGCGGGCAGTTCGGTCTGTGGGTTGAAGCCGCGGATGGGTTCCATCAGGTAGAACACCGCGCCGATCACCGACTCGTCGTCGCAGGCGGCGATCACCCGCGGCGAACGCACCTCGGTCGCGGCGATCGCGCCGAGCAGCCGTGACTCCCGGCCGATCACCTCATTGCTCTTGGCGCGCAGATGCTTGGGCCCGCGCCGCAGCACATACTCGCGCCCGCCCCGGGTGAATCGCAGCATCACGTTCTGCGTGCCACCACCGAGCGCGGCGACCGCGCTGAATTCCGCGCCGGGCAAGCCCTGTTCGTCCATCCACCGCCCGATCGCCGCGAAATCGGCGATCGCCGGGTCAACATCGACAGGTTGAGAAACAGCCATGGCACATATTCTGCCCCGGCACCGGTGGGGACTGCGCGGGAATGCGTACGCGCACGCGCGGCGTAATGTCTCTGCCACGATGCGCACGCTCTTGATCGACAACTACGACTCGTTCACCTACAACCTCTATCAGCTGATCAGCGAGGTCAACGGGAGCGAGCCGACCGTCGTGCGCAACGACGAGGCCGAGGGCTCCCTGTACCTGGACCACTTCGACAATGTGGTGATCTCGCCCGGCCCCGGCCGTCCGGACCGCGCCCGCGACATGGGGGTGTCGACGGCGCTGATCGCGCAGACCGAACTGCCGCTGCTCGGTGTGTGCCTTGGCCATCAGGGGATCGTGCTCGGCGCGGGCGGGACGGTGGAGCGCGCGCCGCAGGCCAGGCACGGCTTTCTCGATCAGGTGACCCACGACGATCGGGACCTGTTCGCCGGTCTGCCGCAGGGCTTCACCGTCGTTCGCTACCACTCGCTCGCGGCAAAGGACCCGCTGCCCGCGACGCTCGAGGTGACCGCGTCGACCAGCGACGGGGTGATCATGGGGGTGCGTCATCGCGAGCGGCCGCAGTGGGGTGTGCAGTTCCATCCCGAGTCGGTATCGAGCGAATTCGGTGCCGCGCTGCTGCGCAACTTCGCCGACCTCACCAAAGCGCGCGTGCGAGTTGCCGCACCGGCAGTCGTGCGCGGACCCGCGGTCGTCGTGCCTACTTCGCCCGAACGCGCATTTCGCCTGCAGCACAAGGTGATCGAGCGAGCGATCGACACCGAGGCGATCTTCCTGCGCCGCTGTGCCGACGCTCCGTGCGCGTTCTGGCTTGACAGCGAGCATGTCGAACCAGGCCTCGACCGGTTCTCCTTCCTCGGTGACGCGCGCGGGCCGCATGCCGAAATCGTGGGTTACCGGGTCGGCGACGGCTCCGTCACCGTGACGGACGTCGAGGGCACCCGGACCGTCGCGGGCACGGTCCTGGACTATCTCGACCGCGAACTCCGCGCCCGGCACTGCGAAACCCCGCCGCTGCCTTTCGATTTCGCGGGCGGCTACGTCGGCTATCTCGGCTACGAGGTGAAGGCCGACTGCGGTGGGCGCGACGCTCACCGCTCCCCCACTCCCGATGCCCAGTGGATTTTCGCCGACCGCCTGATCGTCGTCGACCACGAGGCAGGACGAACCCACCTGCTCGCACTGAGCGAACCCGCTACCGAGCACGACGCCGAGCAGTGGCTGCGCGAGACTTCCGATGCCCTCGACGATCTTCCGACCTGGGCCAATCCCCCCGATCTGCCCGTGCCCGCCGATCCCGACGCGGTGCAGGCGCATCTGGGGCGTGGCCGCGACCGCTATCTGGCCGATATCGCGGTGTGTCAGGACCGGTTACACGCGGGCGAGTCCTACGAGATCTGTCTGACCGACGCGGTCGCCGTCGCCGCCGCACCCGATGACGGGCTCACCGTCTACCGGCGACTGCGCCGCTGCAATCCCGCGCCGTACGCCGCCTACCTGCGCTTCGACGGCCTGGATGTGGCCTGCTCCTCGCCGGAACGGTTTCTCGAGATCGACCGGGACCGGGTGGTCGAGAGCAAACCGATCAAAGGCACCGCACCGCGCGGACGGACCGCCGACGAGGACGAGCGCCTGCGTCGCGCACTGGCCGACGACCCGAAGACCCGTGCCGAGAACCTGATGATCGTCGACCTGCTGCGCAACGACCTCGGCCGCGTCTGCGAAGTCGGCTCGGTGCACGTCCCGAAGCTGATGGACACCGAAACCTATTCCACCCTGCACCAACTGGTGTCGACCGTGCGCGGGACCCTGCGCCGCGACGCCAGTGTGATCGACTGTCTGCGCGCCTGCTTCCCCGGCGGTTCGATGACTGGCGCGCCGAAGCTGCGGACCATGGAGATCCTCGACGAACTGGAAACCGAGGCGCGCGGGATCTATTCGGGCACCATCGGCTTCCTCGGCCTCGGTGGCACCGCCGACCTCAATATCGTCATCCGCACGGCCGTCCGCTACGACGACGAGTGGCGAATCGGCGCGGGCGGCGCGATCGTCCTGGATTCCGATCCCGAGGACGAGTACGCGGAGATGGTGCTCAAGGCGGCAGCGACGTTCCGGGCGCTGACGCCCGGAACGTGAGGGTCACCGCCGACGGCGGCCGCGTTTGTCCGGCTCCGGCTCCGGGGCGGGTTCCTCGCACCCGCGCCCGGTGATCCGCCCGAGCAGCCCCACACCGGGCAGCTTCGCCACCGCGCCGAACACGTCCTCGCCCAGGGAAATCATCGCCTCGAGTCGCGGCAACAACCGGTCGTAGGTGGCGAACACCGGATCGGCCAGCGCCAATGTCCGATCGAGCCGATCGATGGTGCTGTTGAGCCGATCGACCGCGATCGACAGGTTCTCCACCAGATCCGGCAACTGCGCGGCCAGCTGCGCCGAAGCCGGCGGCAACCGAACCGCCGCATCGAAGGCATACCCCGCGGTCTGCTGAGCGGCATCGATAGCCTGCCCCGCCGCCGTCTGCGCGGCCCCCACCGCCGCCTGCGCCGCCGACAACAAATCGGCCCCCGGCACCTTCCGCGCCTGCGCCGCCGGAGCAGCCTCCTGCGCGCGCCCCCGTTTCCTCGGGTTCGTCATAACACCACTGTGCCGCAAGGACGCCACAGACGCAGGGAAGGCGCACCCCACCACCTCGTGTCACACCCGAGCTCCGCCCCTCCCACACTCTTCCAAGGCACACCGCCATCTCGAACCCGCCACGACCCCGCACCCCCCAACCACACCGCTCACCCCAAGACCGCCATGACCGCATTCCCAACCCCGCACTCCCGACCCCTGGGGAGGGACGGCCACGAAGTGGCCGGTCCGCGGCCGGGTCGCCGGTTAGCGCTCGAAAGCGCTGAGCCGAAGGCTCTAGTCTCGAGCGCTAACCG
>NZ_JBHZBG010000022.1:0-102736 GCF_042754695.1 Nocardia sp. NPDC059195
GACGCACCATCCTGATTCACCGCAGAACCACGCAACACCGCCAACACCGGATGCCCCAACCGCCGCGCATCCGACACCCGCTCCAACAACACCAGGCCGACGCCCTCGCTGAGACCGGTGCCATCCGCGGACTCGGCGAACGCCCGGCAACGGCCGTCCGCTGCCAGCCCACGCTGCCGGGCAAAGTCGACCAGC
The DNA here is from genome assembly GCF_042754695.1 of Nocardia sp. NPDC059195. Taxonomy (NCBI): domain Bacteria; kingdom Bacillati; phylum Actinomycetota; class Actinomycetes; order Mycobacteriales; family Nocardiaceae; genus Nocardia; species Nocardia sp. NPDC059195. The sequence goes on from NZ_JBHZBG010000022.1 coordinate 196, forward strand.
ATGCCCGGGGTCGACATCACCGTGACACCGCCCGCTATGGCCAGCGAGCACTCACCGCTACGCAGCGACTGCGCCGCGAGATGCATCGCCACCAGCGACGACGAACACGCCGTATCGATGCTGATCGCAGGGCCTTCGAAACCGAGAACATAGGCGACGCGGCCGGAGGCGACGCTGCTCGCGGTACCGACGCCGATATGCCCTTCCGACATCGTGGAGGCGTCGACGACCATCGAGTAGTCAGCCGAGAGCATGCCAGCGAAAACGCCGACATCCTTACCGCGCAGCGAATCCGGTGCGATACCCGCCCGTTCCAGTACTTCCCATGACGATTCCAGCAGCAACCGCTGCTGGGGGTCCATGGCGAGTGCCTCACGTGGCGAGATACCGAAGAAATCGGCGTCGAAATCGCCTACGTCGGAGAGGAAGCCACCACCCTTCGCGTACGTCGTGCCCGCGCGTGTCCCTTCCGGATCGAACAATCCGGCCAGGTCCCAGCCGCGATCATCGGGCAACCCGCCGATCGCGTCGCGGCCGTCGAAGACCAGCTCCCACAACTCCTCCGGCGTCGACACGCCCCCTGGCAGACGGCAGGCCATCGACACGATCGCGATCGCGTCGTCGGCGGCGGGACGCACCACGGTCGACACCGGCATCTCCACGCCCGACAACTCACCGAGCAGGAACCTCGCCAGCACATCCGAAGTGGGGTAGTCGAAGACTGTGGTCACCGGCAAACTCAATCCGGTGGCTCGACCCAATCGGTTGCGCAGATCTACAGCGGTCAGCGAGTCGAAGCCGAGCTCAGAGAAGGCGCGACCAGAGTCGATTTCCTCGCCGGCGGTGTATCCGAGCACTGCCGCGACCTCGGCGCGCACCACGTCCGCCACCACGGCCAGGCCTTCCGCGGCGGGCAGGTCGGCGATCCGGCCGGCCAATCCGTCGGCGACCGATTCGGCGTTCGCCGTCGGCAGTGCGCGGCCGACAAGGCCACGCAATACCTCGGGCACTTCGTTCGTGCGTGCCAGCTGACGCAGTATCGGCAAGTTCAGGTTGGTCGGCACCACTACCGAATCCAGCCGTTCGACGGCCGCGTCGAACATGGCCAGACCCTGGGCATTGGTGATTCCGGCAATGCCGAGCCTGGCGAGGCGACGTACGTCCGCGTCGCCGAGATGTGTCGTCGACGCCCCGCGTTCGGACCAGAATCCCCAGGCCAGGGCCTGTCCGGGAAGACCACGTCGACGGCGGTCCCACATCAGTGCGTCCAGATATGCGTTGGCGGCCGCGTAATTGGACTGACCTGCGGTGCCGAGGGTCGCGGCCGTCGAGGAGAACACCACGAAGGCCGACAGGTCGAGATGACTCGTCAGTTCGTCGAGGTGTACCGCCGCGTCGATCTTCGGCGCGAACACCGCATCGATGTCAGCGGGGTCCACCGAGGCGAGCACACCGTCGCGCAGGACTACCGCGGAATGGACCACACCGGTCAGCGGGTAGTCGGCCGGGATGTCGGCGATGACAGCTGCCAACGAGTCGCGATCGGCGACGTCGCACGCCACGATCGCGACTCTGGCACCGAGTTCGGCCAGCTCCGCGGCGAGTTCATCGGAACCGGCCGCCGCTGGTCCGCTGCGACTACACAGGACCAGGCTACGAACACCGTGTTCCCGCACGAGGTGGCGGGCGATCAATCGCCCCAGCAAACCAGAGCCGCCGGTGATCAGAACCGTACCCGCGTCGGCCCACGGGCTGCCGACCGCCGATTCCGGGGCGTCACAACGCTGCAACCGGGGAACCAGCACGTGCGCACCACGCACCGCGAACTGATAGTTGCCGTCGTGCTCGATGGAACGCGCGATCTCGCGCAGACGATCGGCGACCGACTCGTGATCGTCCGGATCGAGGTCTACCACCGCGATACGGCCTGGTTCCTCGGTCTGAATAGATCGGACCAAACCCCAGATCGGGGATTGCGCCAGCGATATCGCGGTGGTTCCGGCGTCAGTCGATACCGCGCGCGAGGTGAGCACGATCAGCGTGGAACGGTCGGTGACATCGGCGGCCAACCAGTTCTGCAGCAGCACGGTGGTGTTCTTGACGATAGCTCGGGCGGTCGCCGCGTCAGGCTCCCCGACCGCGCCGCTCGGCGCCTCGACCACAACAAATCGCGGAAGTACGGCGGCCGCCGCTGTTTCGATCGAGTCAAAGACCTCGCACGCGGTGTCGCGCACCTGAACCGGGACATCGCCGATCACCGCCCACCCGGCATCGCCGATGACGGAATTGTTCGGCAGCGGTTGCCAGCTGGTTCGATACAGGCTGCGGCCCACCTGCGCCGCCGTTGTCGTCGCCGCGCCGACCTCACGCAGTCGCACGGAGCCCACGCGGACCACCGGACGACCCTGATAATCGAAGCCATCCACGGTCAACTCGTCGTCGTTGCGCAATTCCACCCGCACACGCAGCCGAGTCGCACCGGTGACGTGCAAGGAAACGTCACGCCAGGCGAAGGGGATGCGCGGTCTGCCCGACTCCGCCGCACCGCCGAGCAGCCCGAAGATGTGCAGGCTCGCGTCGAACAGCGCCGGGTGCAGAAGGTATCCGCTTTCGACTGTTTCATCGCTCAACTCGACCTCGGCGAACGCGGCGTCGGCGGTGCGCCAGGCGCGCACGACATTGCGGAAGGCCGGGCCGTATTCGTAACCACGAGCGAGCAATTCGTCATACAGTCCGTCAACGTCGACGGACTCGGCACCGACGGGTGGCCAGTGCCCGACGAGTCCGTCGGCCTGCGTCCGATCGACGGCGAGGACGCCGGTCGCGTTGCGCTGCCACGGCCCGTCCTCACCCCCCGAGTCTCGGGAGTAGACCTCGAATGGGTGTGCGCCGGAGGCAGCTTCCGGACCGACAGCGACCTGGATCTCGATCTCCGAACCCTCGGAGAGCAGCACCGGCGCCTCCAGGGTCAGTTCTTCGATCAGCTGCCGATCGATCCGGGTTCCGACGAACCAGAGGATTTCGGCGAAGGCCGTCCCTGGCAGGAGTGGATTCGCGGCCAACGCGTGGTCGACAACCCAGCGTGGGTCCGCTGCCGAGATCCGATGCGAGAAGATCCGTCCGCCCGAGCTCGACTGTTCGAAGGACGCGCCGACCAGCGGATGCTCTTCCAGACGAACGCCCACCTTGGCGAGCTCGCCGAGCGTCCGCAGGTCACCGTCGAGTGACTGGGTCATCGGCGCCCAGTAACGCGTTCGTGCGAACGCGTAGGTCGGCACTTCGAAAACCATGCCAGCACTCGCGCCGAACCGATCCGCCCACGACACCGGGGTGCCGTGACAGAAGGCGGTCGCCATGGCTAGTTCCATCTGCTCCGCGCCGCCGATGTTCCGGCGCAACGTCGCGTTCGCGGACACCGACGGATCGTCGAAAAGTGCCTCCACTGCGGGCACCAGCATCGGGTGGGCACTGATCTCGAGGAAATTCCGGTACCCGTCGGAGTACAACGACCGCATCGCATCGGCGAACAGCACCGGCTTGCGCATGTTGTCGAACCAGTAGTCGACATCGAGCTCGGTTCCGGCGATCTCGGCACCGGAGACCGTCGAATACATCGGAATGGTTCCTGCCAGCGGACAGACCGGACCGAGGTCGGAATACAGCCGATCCCGCAACCCGTCGACCTGTGCGGAGTGACCGGCGGTGTCGATGCCCTGGACGATCCACGCCCGGAAGTCGTCGGCGGTCACCTCAGCGACCAGCTCGTTCAGGCTGTCCGGTGCCCCGGCGACCACGATGGCGTTCGGCCCGTTGACCGCCGCGATCGACAAGGCGTCGCCATACTTCTCCAACCGGGCACGCACATCGTCGATCGGTAGCCGGACGGCCGCCATGCCACCCTGGCCGACCAGACTCAGCCACGCCTGGCTGCGCAGACAGACGATCCGTGCCGCGTCGTCGAGCCCGAGGATTCCCGCCACGTGGGCGGCCGCGATCTCACCCTGCGAATGGCCGACGACGGCCGCGGGTTCCGGGCAGACCGAGCGCCAGACCTCCGCGAGACCGACCATCACGGCGAACAGCGCAGGCTGGACCACATCGACCCTGGAAAGCGACGGTGCCCCGGCCTTGTCGTCGAGCACGTCGACGACATTCCAGTCCAGGTACGGCTCGAACGCCAGGGCGCACTCGTGCACCTTGTCGCGGAACGGCTGACTCGTGGCCAGCAATTCAACGGCCATGCCCTGCCATTGCGCACCCTGACCGGGGAAAACCCACACCGTCTCCGGCCGAGCGGCAGCCCTGCCCGTGGCCAGGTTCGATGCGGACTCCCCGGTAGCCAGCGCCCGAACGCCGGCGATGAGTTCGTCGGAGTCCGCGCCGATCACGACCGCGCGGTGTTCCATCACCGATCGTGCCGTCGCGAGGGTCCGGCCGATGTCGGCGGGCGCGTAGCCCGGTTCCGAGGTGACGAAGTTCAGCAGCCGCAGCGCCTGTTCGGCCAATCCCGCTTGCGATCGCGCCGACAGTACCCACGGCACCACACCGGTGTCCGAACCAACCGTGTCGTCGCTGGAATCCGGGTATTCCAGCACGTCGGGGGCTTCCAGGATGACGTGCGCATTCGTGCCGCTGATACCGAAAGAGGACACACCGGCCCGGCGCGAACGACCGGTCTCGGGCCATTTCCGCGGGGACCGGAGCAGTTCCACCGCACCGATCGACCAATCGACCCGCGCGGACGGTTCGTCCACGTGCAACGTCGGCGGCAGCACACCGTGCCGCATTGCCTGCACCATCTTGATGACGCCGGTCACGCCCGCTGCCGCCTGCGTGTGCCCGAGGTTCGACTTGATCGAACCAAGCCACAGGGGATTGTCGGTTGTCCGATTCCGGCCGTACGTCGCCAACAGGGCTTCGGCCTCGATCGGATCACCCAACCGTGTTCCGGTTCCGTGCGCCTCGACCACATCCACATCGGCCGTTGACAAGCCCGCGCTCGCCAATGCTTGCCGGATGACCCGCTGCTGAGCCAGGCCGTTCGGTGCGCTCAGGCCATTGGATGCCCCGTCCTGATTCACCGCCGAGCCCCGAAGCACGGCGAGCACGGGATGCCCGAGCCGACGTGCGTCACTCAGACGTTCGAGCAGCACCACGCCGACACCCTCGGCGAAGCCCGTTCCCGATGCGGAGTCCGCGAACGCTCGGCACCGACCGTCTGGCGAGAGCCCCCGGTGCTTGGCCATTTCCAGAAACACACCGGGCGACGCCATCACTGTGACGCCACCCGCGATCGCCAACGAGCACTCACCGCTGCGCAACGACTGCGCCGCGAGATGCATCGCCACCAGCGACGACGAGCACGCTGTATCGATCGTGATCGCGGGGCCGGCGAAACCGAGCGCGTACGCCACCCGGCCTGACACCACGCTCGGCGCGCTGCCGGTGATGATGTGCCCTTGCATGTCCGGGGACGCCTCGTGCATGCGCGGTCCGTAGTCCTGCGCGAGTACACCCGCGAATACACCGACATCGCTGCCGCGCAGTGAGTCCGGAGCGATTCCTGCGCGCTCCAGCACCTCCCACGACGTCTGGAGCATCAGACGCTGCTGGGGATCCATCGCCAGCGCCTCACGAGGCGAGATCCCGAAGAACTCGGCGTCGAAATCACCGGCGCCGTCGACGAAACCCCCGGTTCGCGCGTAGGTGGAACCCACCCGTCCGTCGAGGTCGTAGAGGGCTTCGAGATCCCAGCCACGGTCATCGGGAAACTCGGAAATCGCATCCTGACCCTCGATCACCAACTGCCACAACTCATCTGGCGTAGTCACACCTCCGGGCAGGCGACATGCCATCGACACGATGGCCACGTCGTCGCCAACGGTGTATGGCGTCCCGAAGTCACTGGTATCGGAATCGGCATCGGTATGCACGAGGATGCGTTCCAGCAGTTGGCCTACCGACGGGTGATCGAAGACCACGGTGACCGGAAGACGCAGCCCGAGTCGCTCGTTGAGCTCGGTACGGAGTTTCACCGCACCAAAAGAAGTCATGCCCAACTCGTTGAAAGCAAGGCGATCCACATCTGCCTGGGGGACCGTGCCACCCAGTACCTCTTCGACGACTGAGACTATGATCTTGCGCAGCTCGCGCTGATTGATCGGTGTCGTCTTCACAGTTTCGGCGGTGGCGATATCGACGGCGATCGACTCGATATCCACCTCCCATTCACCGAGAGCATCCGACAGCGCCGATATATCGGCGGGCGATCCATCCATGTCCGTCAACAAGGCGACCCAATCGACGTCGATACCGTCAACAAACAGACGCGCCGCCGACGCGACGAATTTGTCGTAACCACCGTCTTCTTTTGCCAAAGAATCGAGTACAGCGACATCGCCCGACGCCGATTCGATGATATCCACGAGCCCCACAGCAAGCACCGGGTGCGGGCTGACCTCAACGATCATGTCAATATCATCGGCAACCATCGCGCGCACGGCAGATTCGAACTGGACAGTGGTCGAGATATTCTCGGGCCAATATTCCGCGCCCATTTCACGGCCGCCGATGCGCCCTCCGGTCACAGTGGAGTAGATCGGCACGACCGAGTCGGTGGGGGTGAGCCCGACCAGTTCGGCACACACGTCGGCGCTGATTTCCCGCATCTGACGGGAGTGACCGGCGACCTCCACATCGATCGGAAAGACCCGATGACCAGCCGACTCACCAATGCGACGAAGTTCGGCCAACTCGCCGGGATCACCCGCGACCACCGTCGATCGCGGCCCACTGATCCCGGCGATATCGAGACCGAGACCCGCGGCGGCGATCCACCCGGCAACGGTCGCCGCCGACGCCGCGATGACCGCCATCGTTCCTTTGCCACCGAGCTTGATCAGACCCTTGCTCCAGACGACAACCGCCTTCGCCGCGTCCTCGCGCGACAGTGCTCCAGCCATCAGAGCAGCGGGGACTTCTCCCATGCTGTAGCCGATGACCGCCGCCGGAGACACCCCGCCATGGCGCCACATAGCCGACAGACCAGCCATGACGCCGAACAGCGAAGGCTGAACGACATCGATCCGATGGCAGGTCTCGGCGCCCGCCGCACCGGAGATCACCTCGGTCAACGACCAATCGACCAGCGGCCGCATCGCGGATTCACATGCTTCGATCTCCGCACGGAACACCGGCGACGCCTCGAGTAGTTCCCGGCCCATTCCCATCCACTGACAGCCTTGGCCGGGGTACGCGAAAGCGACACGGGATCGCGTTTTCGTAGTTGTCGAGCGAATCAAGTCTGTGTGCTTCTGGCCTGTTCCCAGCGCTCGCAGTGCGCCGGATAATTCTTGCGCATCACTCGCGAGGATTACTGCCCGAACCTTGTCCGCATCCATATTCCGAGCCGCGACGGTGGCGATATCACGTATTTCCGCGCCCGTACGCTCGAGAATCCGACAAAGCTGAAGGGCGCGTCCACGCAGTTCAGCTTCAGATTTCGCCGACACGACAACTGGAATGAGATACACAAATTCTCCAGACACGCAGAAATAGAAAGTAACATGCACGTCGGGCTTTAGAAATGCCGAAACGGGACATCCCCGCGTCGCCGTCAAGTCGAACCCCAAGATATGCGGTTCGCAGCGATTCGCGGAAACGCCAGATTGACCCAACCCCTTCACTCATCGACAATTCTTTGACATTCGCCCCCAGGCCCAAAAGCGGAACCCGACTCCGCATCCGACATTACCTGGGACCCCCCAATCTCACTCATACACATGGCCCACATCACACTTCCGAACGGATGCGATAAGTTTGCCGCAGTGTCGATGGGTGTTTGCGGTCGCCCCAACCGCAGCACAAACCCGGCCGGTATCTACGAACTGGATTGTTCCCTGACTTGCGGTTTCATCTGTCGCCCACGGCACCATGTCGGCAGTGAAAGTTGGCTCGCAGAACAAGTAGCGCTCCGGTAGTTGCCGCGTTCGCGCTCGAGCAACTCCGCCTGTCGATACGTGAGGGCAAGGCACGGCAGGCGAACGGCGGGAGTCGTCGGTTGCCAGCCTCGAAAGGATGGGACAGTATCAACGTCCACAATCGCCCCGGACGCGGCGAAATCCTTATCCGCCACAATCATCCGCACGAACGGAGAACGACCACATGGCCGCGAATCGTGAACCGCCGCATACCGAAAGCGTCCGGCCGATGCGTCGTGACGCACTACGAAATCGGCGGCGGCTGCTCGATGCGGCGCGTGTCGTCTACGCAGAAATGGGGCCCGATGTCGGTGTGGATGAGATCGCACGACGCGCGGGAGTCGGTGTCGGCACACTATATCGACACTTCTCAACCAAGGACGACCTGCTCGACGCCCTTCTTGATGAGTTGCTGGAGGATATTGTCCGCAGCGTGACCCGAACTGCGGCGCAACAGCCACCAGGTCAAGGATTCGAGGCGTGCTTGTGGTTCATCGGCGATGAAATGGCGTCTTACCGCATCTATCTCGGGTCGTTGTGGTCGGGATTCCCGCCGGCAGACGACGAGCGGCGCCTCCAATTCTGGGGGCTCATCGAGCGGTTGCTGAAGGATGCTCAGCAGTCCGGGGAGATCCGCGAGGACTTGAACCTCACCGACGTGTTCTCGTGCGTGCTGTCGATCCGAGCCCTCATCGACCAAACCGGGGGTCGGGTGCCAGAGATATGGCGGCGACATCTCTCGGTACTGCTCGCCGGCTTTCGGCCGTCCGCGCAGCCGCTGAGCCCGGCTGCCCCGGACAATTCAGCAGTCATGACCGGTATACTACGGCGCCGCCGGAATCCACGATCCTGACCCGGCGGACCTGACAAATGGACTGAGCGCCGATACGGGAACCCGTATCGGCGCTCAGTGGCACTAACCGCTGTGCGGCAGGCGCGTCAGCTCACGCATCCTCGTCGAGGAGGTTGCGGGTGCGGTTCGGGTCCACCGGGATGCCCGGTCCGGTGTTCGTCGAAACCGTGATCTTCTTGACGTAGCGACCCTTGGCGGTCGACGGCTTCACACGCAGGATCTCGTCCAGCGCGGCGCCGTAGTTCTCCACCAGCTTGGCATCGTCGAAGGACGCCTTGCCGATGACGAAGTGCAGGTTGGCCTGCTTGTCGACGCGGAAGTTGATCTTGCCGCCCTTGATCTCGTTGACGGCCTTGGTCACATCGTTGGTGACGGTGCCCGTCTTCGGGTTCGGCATCAGACCACGCGGGCCGAGGACACGCGCGATGCGGCCGACCTTGGCCATCTGATCCGGGGTGGCGATCGCGGCGTCGAAGTCGAGCCAGCCGCCCTGGATCCGCTCGATCAGGTCCTCGGCGCCCACGGCGTCGGCGCCTGCGGCCTCGGCCTCGGATGCCTTCTCGCCCGCGGCGAACACGATGACGCGGGCGGTCTTACCGGTGCCGTGCGGCAGGTTGACGGTGCCACGGACCATCTGGTCGGCCTTGCGGGGATCGACGCCGAGACGGACGGCGACCTCGACGGTCGCGTCGGTCTTGGTGGTCGCGGTCTCCTTCGCCAGGCGCGCGGCGGCCAGCGGGGAGTACAGCGCGTCGCGATCGACCTTCTCAGCAGCGGCGAGGTACGCCTTGCTTCGTTTTGCCATGATTTTCTGTCCTTAATGTTCTGGTTTCAGATGTGGTTTATTCGGGCCTGGCCGGCCCTCCCACATGTGAGCGAGACGCTCAGCCTTCGACGGTGATACCCATCGAACGCGCGGTACCGGCGATGATCTTCGCGGCCTGATCGATGTCAGTGGCGTTGAGATCCTCGGCCTTGGTCTTGGCGATCTCGCGGACCTGGTCCATCGTGACCTTGGCGACCTTGGTCTTGTGCGGCTCAGCGGAGCCCTTCTGCACACCGGCGGCCTTGAGCAGCAGACGGGCGGCAGGCGGGGTCTTCAGCTTGAAGTCGAACGACCGGTCCTCGTACACCGAGATCTCGACCGGAATGACGTTGCCACGCTGCGACTCGGTCGCGGCGTTGTACGCCTTGCAGAACTCCATGATGTTGACGCCGTGCTGACCGAGCGCGGGGCCGACCGGCGGTGCCGGGTTGGCTGCGCCGGCCTGGATCTGCAGCTTGATGATCCCGGCGAGCTTCTTCTTCTTGGGGGGCATCTTTCTTCCTTGGCTTTCTGGGGTTCGGTTCCTTACGGTTGCCGTAAGCCTCGTATCCGCGCACGACTAGACCCCGACAAGTACTGCGGGGAAGTCAGAACACGAACCATCACACCCTACCGGACCGGCCGCACGCCCCAGCAATCGGGTGGTGACCAGCGCAAACACCAACGGCACCGCCGGTAAGCGGTGCCGTTGACGCGAGTGTGGAAAATCCTAGATCTTGGAGACCTGGGTGAAGTTGAGCTCGACCGGGGTCTCACGACCGAAGATCGACACGAGCACCTTGAGCTTCTGCTGCTCGGCGTTGACCTCGGAGATCGAGGCGGGCAGCGTCGCGAACGGGCCGTCCATGACGGTGACCGACTCGCCGACCTCGAAGTCGACCTCGATGGTGGGCTTGCCCGACGCCGCGCTACCGGCATCCGAACCACCGGCAGCAGCTGCGGCGGCCTTCTTCTGTGCCTGCGCACCGGCCGGAACCAGGAACTTCACGACCTCGTTGATGGTCAGCGGGGTCGGCTTGGCGCCGGGGCCACCGCCGGTCATACCGACGAAACCGGTGACGCCGGGAGTGTTGCGGACCGCGCCCCACGACTCGTTGTTCAGTTCCATCCGGACCAGGATGTAGCCCGGCAGCACCTTGCGGTTGACGTTCTTCTTCTGGCCGTTCTTGATCTCGGTGACCTCTTCGGTCGGTACCTCGACCTGGAAGATGTAGTCCTCGAGGCCGAGGTTCTGCACGCGGGTCTCGAGGTTGGTCTTGACCTTGTTCTCGTAGCCCGCGTAGGAGTGCACGACGTACCAGTCGCCGGGCACGCGGCGCAGCTTGGTCTTCATCGACTCGATCGGGTCGGCCTCGGGGTCTTCCTCGGTGGCGACTTCTTCGATCACGGCTTCGTCGACGACAACCTCTTCGGCAGCGGCTTCGTCGCCATCGGCGAGCTCGGCCTCGACCTCGTCGGTGGCGGTTTCCGCCACGACAGCGTCGTCAACCGGGAACTCGTCGTTGGTGTCGTTCTCCGGGGTGCTCACTGAGGCACTCGCTTCCTGTGTCGTCACGTACATCCTCTGGGCCGGGTGGGCGCGCGGAACGCACTCCGCCGTTCCGCCCTGGATCGGCTACCGGCGTCGGTGTCGGCGATCAGCCGAACAGCCAGTCGACACCCTTGACGAACGCCACGTCGATCCCGGCGATGAACGCGACCATGAAGACCACGAACACCAGAACGACGGCCGTATAGGTGACCATCTGCTTCCGGTTGGGCCAGATCACCTTGCGCAGTTCCGCGATGACCTCTCGCAGGAACTTGAGCAGCCGCTTGAACGGGTTGCCCGTGGCCTTGCCGGCAGTCTTGTCTGCCTTGCGCGATGCCGACGGCCGATCGAGCGTGGCCACCGATCCGTTATCTGTCGGAGCATCCGACGCGCGCACACGACGAGCAGACCGCTTGCCACTCGGTCGAGTGGCAGCGGCGGTGTCCTCGCCGTCTTCGCGAGTGTCCCGCTCGTCGCTCACGTCGATCCTCTCTCGTCGCTGGCATTCAGGGCAGGGGCGACAGGACTTGAACCTGCAACCTGCGGTTTTGGAGACCGCTGCTCTGCCAATTGAGCTACGCCCCTTCGGTTGGACCAGCCTGAGCTGTAATCTCCAACCACATTCGATATTCAGTTATCCCCAGTGTCACACAACACGCGCGCCGCTTCCATGAGGAGGTAACCCCTCGAGAAGATCAGCGCGCAGCATCTCATGACCCCAGAGTCCCGACTATACGTCACCGCGCGCGGTTATCGCCAATCCGGGACACTCGACCAGGTCAGGACAGCGCAACGGTTGCCGTGGCGCGGCCGAAGATCTTTTTGCCCGCCGACTTCGCCGTGATGGCGACAACGGCGGTGCGAGTCTGCGGGTCGACCGATTTCACCTTGCCGGTGTATTCGACCTCGGCCGGGACGTCGGAACCGACGTAGACCGGGCTGGTGAAGCGGACGTTGTACTCCTTCACCGCGCCGGGATCGCCCAGCCACGAGGTGACGAAACCGCCGCCGAGACCCATCGTGAGCATGCCGTGCGCGACCACGTCGTCCAGGCCGACCAGCTTCACGACCTCGTCGCTCCAGTGGATCGGGTTCGCGTCGCCGGACACGCCCGCGTAGTTGACCAGATCGCCGCGGGTGAGTCGCGCCACGCGCGCGGGCAGCTCGTCGCCGACCGACACGCTGTCGAAGGACAGAGCATGCGCGCTGACGGTCGGTTCGGGCTGTTTGGTGATCGGGTCGGGGGCGATCCCGTCCGAGAGCTCCGACGGCGCGTGGTGGGCAGGTTCTTCCTCGCCGAGTCCGTGCATGAGCACGTTGCGTACTGCGTCCGACATGCGTGGATCGATGTCGCCGCCGCTGCGGCCGATCAGGGTGGTGTAGGTGGTGAGCACCAATTCATCGTCCTGGGCGGTGACGATGTTCTTGGTCACGATGATGTCGCCGCCGAAGGCCTGGCGGAAAGAATGCAGATACACATCACAGGTCAACTGGTCGCCGACCCGGATCGGGCGGTGGAATTCCAGGATCTGGTCGGTCTGCATGATCTGACTCAGGTCGTACCCGGTCACGATCTGTTCGAACAGCTTGCGCTGGGCGAGGATGCCGACCAGGGAAATGAAGGTGAGTGGGGCGACCAGGCCCTGGTGACCGTACTCGCGAGCGATGTCTTCTTCCCAGTGCACCGGGTGGTAATCCTGCACCGCACGGGCGTATTCGCGCACCTTCTCGCGGCCGACCTCGTAGTAGTCGTCGACGCGGTAGTGGTGGCCGACCATCGATGCCGCATGGGCGGCGGGATCGAATGATTCGGCGGCTGCGGCAGGGACCGCTTCGTGAGTTCCGGTGTTCACTGTCACAACGTGGACCTTACTCACTCGTAAGGCAGCACTGAAGTCGGCCGGAGTAAACGTGATGCGTCCGGGTACTGCAACGGCCCCGAACTTCGCATGAACTTCCCGGGAAAAGCACAAAGGCCGGACTCTCGTCCGGCCTTCGGCAGATGCTGTTGAAAACTAGCGCGACTCGCGGTGCGCCCGGTGAGTTCCGCAGTTGGGGCAGAACTTCTTCAGCTCGAGGCGATCCGGGTCGTTACGCCGGTTCTTCTTGGTGATGTAGTTGCGGTGCTTGCACTCGTCGCAGGCCAAGGTGATCTTTGGCCGGACATCGGTGGACTTCGCGGCCACGATTTGCCTTCTTTCCGGTCTGGGCTGAGTTGAAATTGGTAGCGATGGCCGGACTTGAACCGGCGACACAACGATTATGAGTCGTTTGCTCTACCAACTGAGCTACACCGCCACGGCGGACTAATATCCCGATGGTGCCGCGGTAAGCCGCTCACCACCGGCAATCCGGCGAGCCCCCTAACGGAATCGAACCGTTGACCTTTTCCTTACCATGGAAACGCTCTACCGACTGAGCTAAGGGGGCATGACAACGTGGCACAGAGTCTGAACCGGCAAGCCGATCAGCGTGACCCCGTGCTCCGGCGTCCTGAACGAGATTACACACTCGCACCCGACACCACCAAATCGCCAGCTCAAGGCCCATTTTCACGGCACCGGAACTGGTCCGAAACGCATGGTTCCTGACGAGGCTACCTCGAAGGCGAGCTGGGCAACCTCTCAAACCAAGGAACCCCCGCCGATCTTCATGATCGACGGGGGTTCGATGTGGCAGATGTAGGATTCGAACCTACGTAGGCATAAGCCGACGGATTTACAGTCCGCTCCCATTGGCCGCTCGGGCAATCTGCCGTGTGCGCCGTTTCCGGTGCGCTGAGCAGCTTACAACGTACCCACCCGGACTATCAAAACGCCTGCACAGACCCCCTGCGAGCACCGGTTGTCCACCCATGCGGGTACAACTGTCTCGGTGGCCGGTAGAAATCCCGGCCCGGAGTTCGCCGGACCTTCACAGGACAGGAGCGCAGTGTGGCTGATTCGTCATTCGACGTCGTGAGCAAGGTCGATCGTCAGGAGGTCGACAATGCTCTGCATCAGGCGGAGAAGGAGCTGAACTCGCGCTACGACTTCAAGGGCACCGACGCGTCCATCGCGTGGTCGGGCGAGGAAGCCATCGTGCTGACCGCCAACGCCGAGGAGCGGGTGCAGGCGGCACTCGACGTCTTCAAGGAGAAGCTGATCCGTCGCGATATCTCGCTGAAGGCGTTCGATGCCGGCGAGGCGCAGCCCTCGGGCAAGGTGTTCAAGATCACCGGCACGCTGGTGCAGGGCATCGATACCGAGAAGGCGAAGAAGATCTCGAAGAAGATCCGCGACGAAGGCCCCAAGGGTGTGAAAGCGCAGATCCAGGGCGAGGAGCTGCGGGTCAGCAGCAAGAAGCGTGATGATCTGCAGGAAGTGATCTCGCTGCTCAAGGGCGAGGATTTCGGCATCGCCCTGCAGTTCGTCAACTACCGGTAGCTCGGGTGTGGCGGGGGCCGCGCTCAGTACTGAGGGTTGTCCCCGGGAATGATGCGAATGGCGGGGGGCCGCGCTCAGTACTGAGGGTTGTCCCCGACCATTTCCTCTAGACGTTTGATTCGTTCGTCCATCGGGGGGTGGGTGGAGTACCAGCGGGCGACTCGGTCGCCCGCGCGGAACGGGTTGGCGATCATCAGGTGCGACTCGCTGGTGATCTTGGGGTCCGGCGGAAGTGGGGCCGCCTGGACGCCGCGTTCGATCTTGCGCAGGGCCGAGGCCAGGGCCAGCGGGTCACCGGTGAGTTCGGCGCCGGACTGATCGGCCTGGTACTCCCGCGATCGGGAGACCGCCATTTTGATCAGGCCCGCCGCGATCGGGCCGAGCAACGAGACCAGCAGCACACCGATGATGTTCGGGCCGTTTCCGTCTCTGCTGCCGAACGAGCTCGCGAAGAACGCCATGTTCGCCAAGCCGGTGATGATCGAGGCCATCGCGCCCGCCACCGACGAGATCAGGATGTCGCGGTTGTAGACATGGGACAGCTCGTGGCCGAGCACCGCCCGCAGCTCCCGTTCATCGAGCAGTTGCAGGATGCCGCTGGTACAGCAGACCGCGGCGTGACGCGGATTGCGGCCGGTCGCGAACGCGTTGGGGGCGCTGGTCGGACTGATGTAGAGCCGCGGCATCGGCTGACGCGCCGCCGTGGCGAGCTCGCGCACGATCCGGTACATGACCGGCGCTTCCAGTTCGCTCACCGGTTGCGCGTGCATCGCCTTCAAGGCCAGCTTGTCGCTGTTGAAGTAGGCATAGGCGTTCATGCCGACGGCCAGCACGATCGAGATGATGAGGATCGTCGGGCTGCGGAACATCGCCCCGATGGCGACGATCAGCGCCGACATGCCAACCATCAAACCGAAGGTTTTGATCCCATTGGGCATGAATGAGCAACGCCGATCGTGGACCGAAAGTTCCGACTGGTTGACGCTTCGATCTTCCGGCTCAGCCCACGCGTTCGATGGTGTAGCGGACCAGGCGGGTGAGGGCGTCGTTGGCCGGGCCTGCCGGGAGGGCAGCGAGTTCGGTGTCGGCGAGGTCGGCGTATTCGGCGAGCTTTTCCTTGGCCAGCGCCATGCCGGGTGAGCGGCGCAGCAGTTCCAGTGCCTCGTCGACCTCGGCGTCGGTTGCCAGCGGGCGGGCCAGCAGGGTGCGCAGGCGGTCGCCGTCGGCGCCGGTCTCGCGCAGGGCGTAGAGCACCGGCAGGGTGTGCACGCCTTCGCGCAGGTCGGTGCCGGGCGTCTTGCCGGACTGTTCGGCCGAGGACGAGATGTCGATGATGTCGTCGGAGATCTGGAAGGCGGTGCCGACGGCGTCGCCGAGGCGGGCCAGTCGTTCGACGTGCTCCGGGCCCGCGCCGGAGAAGGTGCCGCCGAAGCGGCCCGCGGCGGCGATGAGCGAGCCGGTCTTCTCCCACACCACGCGCAGGTAGTGCTCGACGGGATCCTGGGTCTGCTTGGCGCCCATGGTTTCCCGCATCTGGCCGGTGACCAGTTCGGCGAAGGTCTCGGCGATGATGCGGACCGCGTCGGGGCCGAGGGTGGAGGTCAGGCGCGAGGCGTGGGCGAACAGGTAGTCGCCTGCCAGGATCGCGATGTTGTTGCCCCAGCGCGAGTTGACGCTCTCCGCACCGCGCCGCTGGGTCGCCTCGTCCATGACGTCGTCGTGATAGAGCGTCGCGAGGTGCACCAGTTCCACGACCGTGCCCGCGGTGACCAGCGCCGGATCGGTGGGGTTCGGTCCGAGCTGGCCGGTGAGCACGGTGAACAGCGGCCGGAACCGCTTGCCGCCGGCCCTGGCCAGGTGCAGGGCCGCCTCCTGGAGGAATTCCGCACCGTCGGAGAGTTCGTCGACGAGCAGTTTCTCGACCGCGACCAGCCCGTCGCGCACGGTGACGGCGAGTTCGGGATCGACGAGATCCACCCCGGCAACCACGGTGCTTTCGTCGCTCACAGCCGATGTGCTCATTATCTTCTCCCAGCGATGCGTCCGACCCCGACGGGTAGCAACCTAGCGTGTTCCGGCACGATGGCCGATGAACCCCGTCACACAGTGACAATTCCCGGTGTACCCGACACTCTCGCACAGCGGCCGACAGTGCCAGTATTGAGCCATGGGTTCACCGGATCTCACCCCCGCCGACCGTGCTCTGCTGCCTGCCTCCGTCGAGGTATTGGTGGTCGGGGCAGGGCCCGCCGGATCGGCGTCGGCGGCGTGGGCCGCGCGCGCCGGACGTGATGTGCTGCTGCTCGATTCGGCGGTTTTCCCGCGCGACAAGACCTGCGGTGACGGGCTCACGCCGCGCGCCACCGCCGAGCTGGAGCAGCTGGGTCTCGGCGAATGGTTGCGCGCGCACACGGTGAACCACGGCCTGCGGATGGCGGGCTTCGGCAAGGAGGCGCTGCTGCCCTGGCCGGGCGGGTCGTTCCCGACGTACGGAAGTGCGGTTCCACGAACCGAACTCGACGACAAGCTGCGTGAGACCGCGATCAAGTCCGGTGCGCGGATGGTCGACGGGGCGAAGGTCACCGAGGTGCTGCGCGAAGGCGAGCGGGTCACCGGGGTGACGGTGCGCATCGGCGAGAACACCCACACGGTGCGCTGCCGGGTGCTGGTGGTGGCCGACGGCGTGCGCTCCCCCATCGGAAAACAGCTGGGCCGCACCTGGCATCGCCGCTACGCCTACGGCACCGCGGCCCGCGCCTACATCAAGTCCGGCCGGAGCGACGACCAGTGGATTTCCTCGCACCTGGAACTGCGCAATGCCGCCGACGAGCTGGTCCCCGGCTACGGCTGGATCTTCCCGCTCGGCAACGGCGAGGTGAACATCGGCGTCGGCTCGCTGGCCACCGAGGCGCGGCCCTCGCACATCGCGCTCAAGCCGCTGCTCGAGCACTACACCCGGCAACGTCGCGAGGAATGGGAACTCGAGGGCGAACTGCGCGCGGTGGCCTCGGCGCTGCTGCCGATGGGCGGCGCGGTCTCGAACGTGGCGGGTCCGAACTGGGTGCTGGTCGGTGACGCCGCGGGCTGTGTGAACCCGTTGAACGGCGAAGGCATCGACTACGGGCTGGAAGGCGGGCACATGCTCGCTGACCTGCTCGACGAGCCGGATCTGAGCCGGGCGTGGCCGCAGCTGCTGCGTGACCACTACGGACGCACTTTCTCGGTGGCGCGCAGGCTCGCCGGACTGGCCACCCAGCCCAGGATGGTCCCGCTCGGTGGCCCGCCGGTGATGCGCTCGAAGTATCTGCAGCGCACGGCGGTTCGGGTGATGGGCAATCTGGTGACCGACGAGGATCTCGACCTCACCGCCCGGGCGTGGCGCGCGGCGGGACGAGCCTCACTCCGCGCCGACGAACTCCCACCATTCTCTTCCGCCTCCCCGTGACTTATAGCCGGACTCAGGTTCGGGCCGGGTCGCGTCGGCGGCCTGCGGATAGTGCGCGGCTGAGTTTGCTGTGGCTGGGGAGTTACCCCTGTGCGAGCGGTGCTCGGGGAAACAGCCGCAGGAAGGGGTTGCGGTGAGTGCGACAGGGCGTCGTCCGGTGCTGGCCCTGCTGCCGCATCTGCGCAAGACGCGCGACCTTGTCGATCGGCGTTACGCCGATCCGCTCGACTTGGACGAACTGGCACGTTCCGCCGGTGTGTCCAAATATCACTTCCTGCGCGCGTTCGCCGCCGTGTACGGGCGCACGCCGGCGGTGTATCTGGCCGAGCGGCGGATCGAGCGGGCGCAGGATCTGCTGCGGTCGACCAACCTGACCGTCACCGAGGTGTGCATGCTGGTCGGCTATTCGAGCCTCGGCTCGTTCAGCGCCAAGTTCCGACAACTCGTGGGGGTGACGCCGAGCGAGTATCAGTCGAAATTCGCCGACGGGGCACCGCGCATTCCGGGCTGCTATGTCTTCATGCACGGGCTCTCGGACCGCGTCCGCCGCGACACCGCAATTTCGGAGAAGCCGGATGACACCGCGCGGCCATAGCCTGCAACCATGACAACGATCACGAACGTTTCCCTGGTCACCGTGTACGTCACCGATCAGGATGCCGCCAAACAGTGGTACGTCGACAAGCTCGGTTTCGTCGAGACCGCGGATGTGAGCATGGGCGACAACGGGTTCCGCTGGGTCAGCATCGCCCACCCCGATCATCGCGAGCTCGAGGTGACGCTGATGGTCCCGGGACCGCCGCTCACCGACGACCTCGCCGACGCGATCCGGCGGGCACTGGCGGACGGCACCCACGGCGCACTCGGGCTGCGCACCGCCGACTGCCAGAAGACCTACGAGGAACTCACGGCGAAGGGGGTCGAGTTCATCCAGCCACCGTCCGAACGCCCGTACGGCACCGAGGCGATCATTCGCGACAACTCGGGCAACTGGCTGGTTCTGGTCGAGAATCGCGGCTGAGACGAGGGTGCCGCTCGGTGGAGCGGCACCCATCGCCGCGGCTCAGAGCTTGGCGAACCAGTTCTCGATGAACTTGCGTTCGCTGGTGAGAACGCGCTGAAGCAGCTGCTCGGCCAGTGGCTCGATGGCGCCGCCAACCAGGGGAACCTTCACCTTCACGGTGCCGACGACCTCGATTTCGCTGCCTTCGGCGGTGGGGCGCAATTCGTAGGTGCCCGACATCTCGGTGGTGATGCCGCTGGTGTTGCCGGTGAAACCGCCCTTGGCGATCTCGCCCTGCAGTGGCTGCCAGTTGTCGCTGCGTGCCAGCACGAGATCGCTCTTGAGCACCTTGCGTACGAGGGCGGGAACCTTGTCTTTACCTGGGGTTTCAGTCATATGGATGGTAATCGAGCCGGGGCCGTCGGGATGGGAGAGTTCGATGGTCGCGGTCTCGGCTGCGGCGAAACGCGCCTGCCAGACGGCATCGTCGACAAGTGCCCGGTGAAGCTCTTCGACCGGGACGGTATAGGGCACGGTGAAGCTGAATTTGCGGGACATGCCGGGAATGCTAGGCGTATTCGCTCTGTCGGGCTGCGGCAGTCCGAGAACACACGGCACCAGCCGCCGAGATAACAGCCGGTACTGTGTGGCGGGTGTCGGAAACCAGCCTGTCGGAGCGGCGGGACAAGCGCCTGCGACGAGTCCGGGCATGGGTGATCGGTACAGCGACCGTGATCAGCGTGCTGATGGTGTTGCTGGTACTCGCGGCCTGGCGCAACGATTTCGAGATCGAGCGGCATCGCGGTGTGACCTCCGGCGAAGTGCTTTCCGCAGGCCGGCTGCGTTCGGCGGTGACCTATGTGACGCCCGACAGCGTGACCCACAATCCGAAGGTCGGCATCTTGTATCCGACGAACCTGACCGCCGGTCAGCGGATCAACGTGGAGTACAGCACCCGCGATCCCGACCTGGTCCGGGTGGCAGGCCGCGACGCACGGGTGGCGATCATCCCGGCGGCGTCGGTGATCTTCGTGGCCTGGGCGCTCGCTCTGCCGGTGCTGTGGATCGTGCGCCGCAAGCGGCGCGAGTCGTAACTTCGTTTGCTGTTCGTCCCGGCTTCATGTCGGTGTGGGGGTGTCGCGCGGTCCGGCGGTCACCCTGAGAGAGTGCGCGTAGCCATCGTCTCGGAGTCTTTCCTGCCGAACATGAACGGCGTCGTCAACTCCGTGCTGCGGGTGTTGGACCACCTGGACCAGCACGGACACGACGCGTTGATCGTGGCGCCCGATTCCCTGCGCGGCGCCCCACCGGCACCACGTTTTCACGGCCGCTTCCCGGTGCACCGGGTGCCCGCGATGATGGTGCCGAAGGTGAGTTCGCTGCCGGTGGGTCTGCCGCAACCGGGAATCACCGCCGCCATCGCCGATTTCGATCCCGATGTGGTGCACCTGGCCTCGCCGTTCCTGCTCGGCGCCGGCGGGCTCGCCGCGGCGACGCGGTTGGATCTGCCGACCGTCGCGGTGTATCAGACCGATGTGGCCGGGTTCGCCAAGAGCTACGGGCTCGGGTTGGCCGCACGGGCCGCGTGGGCATGGACGCGCCGGATCCACGAAGGCGCTACCCGCACGCTGGCGCCGTCGTCGGCGGCCGCGCACGACCTCGACGAGCACGGGATCCCGCGAGTGCATCGCTGGGGTCGTGGGGTGGATATCGCCCGGTTCAACCCGGCGGCACGCAGTGACGAGTTGCGGGCGAGCTGGCTGGGGTCGAATGACCGGCTCGTCGTCGGGTTCGTCGGCAGGCTCGCACCGGAAAAGCACGTGGAGCGGCTGGCCGCGCTGGCCGGTGACCCGTCGATCCAGCTCGTCGTGGTCGGCGACGGACCGGAACGGGCCCGGCTGCGCAGATTGATGCCGGACGCTGTGTTCACCGGCGAGCTGGGTGGCAGCGAGCTGGCAACGCACTACGCCAGCCTGGACGTGATGGTGCATCCCGGCGAGCACGAGACGTTCTGCCAGGGCGTGCAGGAAGCGCTGTCCTCGGGTGTGCCGGTGATCGGGCCCGACGCCGGCGGACCGCGGGATCTGATCTCCCACTGCCGCAACGGGTACCTGCTGCCGGTCGACCGGTTCGCGGAATTGCTGCCGAGCGCCGTGTCAGCCCTGCGTGATGCGAGGCAGCGCGGGTTGTTCGCCGCGGCGGCGCGCAAGTCGGTGCTGCACCGCACCTGGCCCGCGGTCTGCACCGAGCTGATGGGCCACTACGCCGACGTCACCGGGATGCGCGCGCGATTGCCACGGACGGCCTGAGTGGTGAAACCCACCCGCGCTATCGCGGCGAAAAAACTCTAAGCTCGGTTCGTGGCGACAACAGAGCAGCGAGAACCGATTAGGGCTTCGCTGGACAAGCAACCCCACGAGGTCGCGTCGATGTTCGACGGTGTGGCGAAGCGCTACGACCTCACCAACACGGTCATCTCCGGTGGCCAGGATCGGTACTGGCGGTGGGCGACGCGACGTGCTCTCGGGCTGCGTCCCGGCGAGCGGGTCCTCGACCTCGCCGCGGGTACCGGCGTCTCGACCGTAGAGCTCGGCAAGTCCGGCGCCTGGTGCGTGGCCACCGACTTCTCCCAGGGCATGCTCGCGGCGGGCCGGTTCCGGCAGGTCCCGATGGTGGCGGGCGATGCGATGGCACTGCCGTTCGCCGACGATTCGTTCGACGCGGTGACCATCTCGTTCGGGCTGCGCAATGTCGCCGATATCGATCTGGCACTGCGCGAGATGCTGCGGGTGACCAAACCGGGCGGACGGGTCGTGGTCTGTGAGTTCTCCACACCGGTGTTCGGGCCGTTCCGCACCGTGTACATGGAGTACCTGATGAAGGCGCTGCCCCGGGTGGCGCGTGCCGTGAGCTCCAACCCGGACGCGTACGTGTACCTGGCCGAGTCGATCCGCGCCTGGCCGAACCAGCGCAGGCTGGCGCGCCGGATCGCGGACGCCGGCTGGGACTCGGTGCAGTGGCGTGACCTCACCGGCGGGGTGGTGGCACTGCACCGCGGCTACAAATTGGGCTGAAACGCTGTCGATAGCCGGGGTGAGTCCGGTCACCCCGGCTCGTGCGTGATTGCGTGCCTGCGGCCCGGAATGCCCCCTGATCAGGGGTAGTATTCGGGCCATTTCCTCACCGTCGAAATTTTGACTTGTGAGGTCAATTGTCACCTGGACATAACGTTCGGTAAATCGCGCGCAACGACAAATGCGGATGATCGAGTCATGGCAGGGGAAGCGGACGGCCGCGACACGGACACTGTGCGTACACAGTGCTCGTACTGTGGCGTCGGCTGCGGCATAAACGTCCAGACAAAGACTGATCAGTCTGGTGCACGGTTGATCGCGAAGGTCAGCGGCGACAAACTGCATCCGGCGAACGCGGGCAGGCTGTGCACCAAGGGCGCCACCCACGCGGAGATGATGGCCGCCCCCGGCCGGATGGACACCGCCTACCGCCGCCCCGAACGCGGCCAGGTCCCGGTTCCGCTGCCGGTCGACGAGGCCGTGCACGAAACCGCCACCCGCCTGCGCGCGATCCTCGACGAGCACGGCCCCGACGCGATCGCCCTCTACGTCTCCGGACAGATGTCGCTGGAAGCCCAGTATCTGGCCACCAAGCTGGCCAAGGGCTATCTGCGGACACAGCACATCGAAGCCAACTCGCGCCTGTGCATGGCCAGCGCGGGCACCGGCTACAAGCAGTCGCTCGGCGCGGACGGGCCGCCCGGTTCCTACGACGACTTCGAGCACGCCGACCTGTTCCTGGTCAGCGGCGCGAACATGGCCGACTGCCACCCGATCCTGTATCTGCGGATGGCCGACCGGCTCAAGGCGGGCGCCAAGCTGATCGTGGTCGACCCACGCCGCACCGATACCGCCGCCCGCGCCGACCTGTTCCTGCAGATCGCACCGGGCACCGACCTCGCCCTGCTCAATGGACTGCTGCATCTGCTGGTCGCCAACGGTGCGATCGATACCGCGTTCATCGCCGAGCACACCGAGGGCTGGGACGCGATGCCCGAGTTCCTCGCCGACTATCCGCCTGCCCGCGTCGCCGAGTTGACAGGCCTGGCCGAGGCCGATATCCGCACCGCGGCCACGATGATCGCTGAGGCGGGCGAGTGGATGTCGCTGTGGACGATGGGGCTCAACCAGTCGACACACGGCACCTGGAACACCAATGCCCTGGTCAACCTGCACCTGGCGACCGGCACCATCTGCAGGCCCGGCAGTGGGCCCTTCTCGCTCACCGGCCAGCCCAACGCCATGGGTGGCCGCGAGATGGGCTACATGGGCCCCGGCCTGCCCGGCCAGCGCAGCCTGCTCTCCCCCGCCGATCGCGCCTTCGTCGAAACCGCCTGGGATCTGCCCGACGGCACCCTGCGCACCGAGTCGGGCCCCGGCACCATCGACATGTTCCGCGGGCTGGCCGACGGCGAGATCAAGGCCGCGTGGATCATCTGCACCAATCCTGTCGCCACTGTCGCCAATCGCAAAACCGTGATCGCGGGCCTCGAAGCGGCCGAGCTGGTCGTGGTGCAGGATGCCTACGCCGAGACCGCGACCAACGCCTACGCCGATCTGCTGTTGCCCGCCGCGCTGTGGGCCGAAGCCGATGCGGTGATGGTGAATTCGGAGCGCAACGTCACCCTGTTGCAGCAGTCGGTCGACCCGATCGGCGACGCGCGACCGGACTGGCTGCTGATCGCCCAGGTCGCCACCGCCATGGGTTTCCCCGGCTTCGACTTCACCTCCAGCGCCGAGGTGTTCGCCGAGCTGCGGCAGTTCACCAACCCGGCCACCGGCTACGACCTGAGCGGCATGAGCTACGAGCGCTTGGCGGAAGGATCGATGCAGTGGCCGTGCAAGGACGCCGATACGCCGCGCAACCCGATCCGCTACGTCAACGACGGCACCCATCAGCCGCTGCACGTGGCGGCCGACGGCACCACTCCGCGGCTCGCGTTCGCCACCCCGAGCAGGCGCGCGGTGTTCTTCCCCCGTCCGCACATGCCCGCCGCCGAACTGCCCGATGACGACTACCCGTTCCTGCTCAATACCGGTCGGCTGCAACATCAGTGGCACACGATGACCAAGACCGGCAAGGTCGCCAAGTTGACCAAGCTGACCGGGGCGCCGTTCGTCGAAGTGCATCCCACCGATGCCGAGCGACTCGATCTGAAGCCGGGCGATCAGCTCGAGATCGCGTCGCGCCGGGGCCGTGCTGTGCTGCCGGTGCGGATCAGCGACCGGGTGCGACCTGGTGATTGTTTTGCTCCTTTCCACTGGAATGACGAACAGGGCGAATATCTGACGATCAACGCTGTCACCAATGACGCGGTGGATCCGGCCTCGTTGCAGCCGGAGTTCAAGGCGTGCGCGGTGGCACTGCGCCGGGTCGGCCCCGTCGCCACCCCGGAGCAGGCGCCTGCACAACCCGCACAGCTGCCCGTGCAACCGGCCGCGCATCCACTGGCCGGGATACTCGGCCTCGACGCCGGTACCTCGCCCACGCTCAGCGAGACCGAGCGCATCTATCTCGGCGGCTACCTCGCCGCCCTGCAGTCGCTGCCGGTGACCGGCCAGCCGGTGCTGCCGGTGAGCGCACCGCTGTCGACACAGTCACGCCTGTGGGTCGACGGCCTGCTGGCCGGCATGTACTCCCGCAACGCGGGCGCCACCGCCGAAGCCACCGACAGCCCTACCCCCCACCCGGTCACCGTGCTGTGGGCATCCCAGACCGGTAATGCCGAAGAACTGGCCGCCACCGTCGCGGCCCGTCTCTCGGAAGCGGGCTTCATGCCGTCGGTGCTGGATATGGATTCGTGCGAGCTGACCTCGATTGTCGGTGACGTCCTCATCGTCACCAGCACGTTCGGTGATGGTGGCCCGCCGGATAACGGTGCCGACTTCTGGACCAGGCTCGAAGACAGCATCATTCGCCTCAACGGTGTTCGCTACGCGGTGTTCGCGCTCGGTGACTCCTCCTACGACGATTTCTGTGGCCACGGCCGCAAGCTCGACACGTTGTTCGCCGAACGTGGCGCGAAACGGCTGCTGCCGCGGGTGGACAGCGAACCCGATTTCGCCGACACCGCCGATCAGTGGCTCGATGATGTCCTGGCCGTGATCACCAGCGGATCACCCGACGACGGCGGCTCGACAGGTGGCACCCCACCGGGTCGCGACGCCGCACCGGCCGGCACAGCGCGCGGCCGCAACGGTTCGCTCGCTGGCGCATCGAATGGCCGCGACTCGCTGTTCACCAATGGCGTTGCCCTGCAAACACATTCGCCCCATACGATGCCGTCACCGGCCGGTCGCGGTGGCGCAACCGTGCTCGACCGGCAACTCGCGTCGACTCCCTCCCGGGCGCCGCGCGCCACCGCCGCTCCGTTCACCCGCCAGTCTCCGGTCCGCGCCACCCTGATGCGCAACGAGATCCTGAGCGCGCCCGGCTCGCCGAAAGAGGTGCGGCGCTTCGGTTTCGACCTGCACGATCTCGATGCCGGGTACGAAGTGGGCGATTCGCTGGGCGTGCTGCCCGCCAACTGTCCCGACCTGGTCGACGAATGGCTCGCCTGCACCGGCCTCGACGGTCGACGCACGATCGAGGTCGACGACCGCGAACTCACACTCACCGACGCCCTGCGCACGCATTACGACGTCACCAAGGTGAGTCAGGATCTGCTCGGCTTCATCGGCGAGCGCAACCCACACCCGCAGCTGGCCAAGCTGCTGCGCCGCGACAACCGCAATGAGCTCGCCTCCTATCTGTGGGATCGCCAGGCCGTCGATGTGCTGCGCGACTTCCCGGTTCGCACCGATCTCGTCGACTGGCTGGGTGCACTGAAAAAGCTGCAACCCCGGCAGTATTCGATCTCCTCGAGCCCGTTGACCACTCCCGACGAGGTGCAGCTGACGGTCGGTGTCGTCCGCTACGGCGACCCGGTGGGCACCTCGGCGCGTCGTGGTGGGGTGTGCTCGACGTTCCTGGCCGACCGAGGTACTACCGAGGTGCCGATCTTTCTGCAGCGGGCACCGCATTTCCGTCCGCCGTTGGATCCGAATGCCCCGATGATCATGGTGGGGCCGGGTACCGGTATCGCTCCTTTCCGCGGTTTCCTGCACGAGCGGCGGGCCATCGGCGCGACCGGCCGCAACTGGTTGTTCTTCGGCGACCAGCACGCCGCCCAGAACTTCTACTACCGCGCCGAGCTCGAGGACATGTTCCGCTCAGGTTTCCTCACCCGCCTCGACCTTGCCTTCTCGCGCGATCAGCGCGAGCGGGTGTATGTCCAGCATCGGATGATCGAGCACGGCGCCGAGCTCTGGTCGTGGTTGCGCGACGGCGGCCACTTCTACGTCTGCGGTGACGCCGCCCGAATGGCCAAGGATGTCGACGACACCCTGCTGCGGATCGCCCAGATCCACGGGAAGCTGGACGAGGCGGGCGCGCTGGCCTTCAAGAAGCAGCTCGTGGCCGAGAAGCGGTACGTGCGCGACGTGTACTGACCTGCTCGATCAGGCCGCGCGGATCGCCGGCGGGTTGAGCCGGGCGAAGTCGGGCAGCCGATGGTACGGGTAGTAGGGGTACGGCGGTGTGGTCGCGCTCGCGGCATCGAGAGCGGCGACATGTTCGGGGTCGAGTTGCCAGCCGACGGCGCCCAGGTTCTGGCGTAACTGCTCCTCGTTGCGGGCGCCGATCAAGACAGTGGCAACGGTGGGCCGGGTGAGCAGCCAGTTCAGGGAGATCTGCGGGACGCTGCGGCCCGTTTCGGCGGCGATACGATCGAGCACATCGACAACGTCGTAGAGTCGTTCATCGTCGACGGGCGGGCCTGCCTGCGCCGTCTCGTGCAGGCGGCTGCCCGCTGGAAGCGGTTGTCCGCGACGGACTTTGCCGGTGAGCCTGCCCCAGCCGAGCGGGCTCCAGATGATGGAGCCGACGCCCTGATCGGCGCCGAGCGGCATCAGCTCCCATTCGTAGTCGCGACCGACCAGCGAGTAATAGACCTGGTGCGCCACCGGCTTTTCCAGGCCGAGCGCCTCGGCGGTGGCGAGCGTTTTCATCAACTCCCAGCCGGCGAAGTTGGAGACGCCGAGGTAGCGGATCTTGCCTGCCCGCACGAGATCGTCCAGGGCCGTGAGGGTTTCCGCCAGCGGGGTGCCCGCATCGAAGGCGTGTAGCTGGAACAGGTCGAGGTAGTCGGTGCCGAGGCGGCGCAGCGAAGCGTCGACGGCACGGATCAGCCTGGCGCGGCTAGAGCCCGCCTCGTGCGGACCGGGGCCGGTGGGGAGCGCCGATTTCGTCGACAGCAGCACCTGCTCGCGCCTGCCCTTGATCGCCGCGCCGAGTACCTCCTCCGACGCGCCGTCGGAATAGACATCGGCCGTGTCGAACAGCGTGACACCGGCCTCCAGGCTGATGTCGATCAAGCGCCTGGCCTGCGCGGCATCGGTATCGCCCCATGCGCTGAACAGCGCACCACGGCCGCCGAAGGTACCTGCGCCGAAGCCGAGTGCCGGAACGAGAAGACCAGATGCGCCGAGCCGCCGGTATTCCATGAGAGCTCCTAAAGGGTCTATAGTTTCGTTAACACGGTCGACAGTACACCCGATCCGCACTAAATGAAACAGGAGTTCCGTTATGGATCACGATATCGCTTGGCCTGGCTCTGTTCGCCCTGGTGGGCGCACCGCCCGGGTACGCGAGTCCGTTCTGGAAGTGGCCGGTGATCTGCTGGCGGACCGCGGATTCGCGCATCTCGATCTGACCGAGGTCGCCACCGGTGCCGGGGTCGGTAAAACCACCGTCTACCGCCGCTGGCGCACCCCAGCCGGCTTGGTCGCCGACCTGCTCGTCGACATGGCCGAACAGTCGCTGCCCCGCGCCGACACCGGCTCACTGCTCGACGACCTGACAGCCAACGCCCGCCTGGTCGCGAAGACTCTCGCCGACGGTCGCCAGAGCAACCTCTTCCGCGCCGTCATCGCCGCCGCCACCTGCGACGATGCCACCGCCGCAGCGCTGCACACCTTCTACGACACCCGCCTCAACGAATGGGCACCATGTGTGGAAGAGGCCGTCATCCGTGGCGAGGCGCCCGCCGGCACCGACCCGCGCGCCGTCCTCTCCGCCGTCTCCGCACCGCTCTACTACCGACTACTGGCCAGCGGCGATCCCATCGACGACGACATCGCCGACCGCTCGGCCAGAGCCGCCACCATCGCCACCGCCGCGGGAACGTTCGTCATCACGCCCACCGACGTCAGCGGCGTGACCACCTGACGAGTTCGCTCGCCCGGGGCCGCACCGGCTCAGCGCCGGTATCGGAAAGTCGGCGTCACGCCCCAGGGTTCGACGCGACCGCGGCGGAGCGCCAGGAGGGGTCGCGACCGGTGAGACCGAGCAGTCGATCCAATGCCGGTGCGTCAGCCGGGATCTCGACGACCGGGCCGAACAAGCCGGGGGTGCCCGCGGGGTCGGTTTCGCGCAGGAACTCGTGCAGGATCGCCAGGTCCGCGGGGGCGACGGTCAACTGCTGTCCCGTCGCGACGGCGAGATCCCACGCGTGGATGGTGATCTCGTCGAGCGCGACGATCGCCATGACCGCGGCAGGCAGTTCGACCCCGCCGGCCTCGGTATCGCCGTCCCATGCCTCGGCCACCCGCCACACCGACGTCAATGTCTCGAGTTGCCCGGCGATGCGGGTGCGCCAGTCATCGGGCAGCGGGCTGTCGGAACCGGCCGGTGGCGGCGCGGACCGACCGACCGACTCCTTGGTCGCGGCCTGCCGGAAAGCCTCGGTCAGCCCGACCACGTGGGCGAGCAGATCGCGCACCGTGGACTCGGCACACGGCGTCGGGTCGGCGAGCTGATCGTCGGTGATGCCGTCGACGACCGCGGCAAGTGACCGAGCGGCGGGTTCGAAATCGAATTGCGGTTCCATGAGAGCTCCTCGTCGATGGCAGGTGGCTGCACTCATGCAGACGACCCCGTCGCCGGAAAGTCATCGGTGCTGGTTGCCGCGCGCACCGGATCGGCGCACGCTGGACAGCGCAGGACCCGATCAGCGTCCACATCACGTCTGAGGCTCAACCGATCGAGCAGGCCGACGAACGAGGAGCACCGATGATCGACAAAGAAATGGCTCGAACACGGGACGAGGTCCCCGAGGCCGATCGCGTCGAGCAGGAACAGTCCGCCTTCCGCGATGACGACCCCGACGATCCGGCCTACTTCGATGCCGCCGAGTACACCGACGAGATGGCGGCCAAGATCGCCCGAGACGCCGACACCGCGAATCCGGCGGACGTGATCGAACAGACCATCCCCGTGCCCTTCGACGAGGGCAGCGAGGGGTTCACCAACGCGGAGTAGGCCGGGGCGAAGGCGGAGGTACGCCTATCCGGCGATCTTCGCCCGCAGACCCGCGTGCAGTTCACGCAGGCTGGAACGCTCGGTCGCGACCTCGAGCACCCGCAGACCGTGCGCGTCGGCGACCAGTTCCACGGCCAATTCGTCGGGATCGACCTGACGGTGCGGGATCCGGTAGGCGGCACACAGCGCGGCCAGATCCATGCCGTGCGGTGTGCCGAACACCCGCTCGAACACGCCCGCGTACTGCGGATCGCCCTGTTCGAGCAGCTCGAAGATGCCACCGCCGTCGTCGTTGGCCACCACGATCGTGAGGTTGTCCGGCCGTGGTTCGCCACGCCCGATCAGCAGGCCGGACGCGTCGTGCAGGAAAGTGAGGTCACCCATCATCGCCACGGTGCGGCCCGGATGCGCCAGGGCGGCACCCACGGCACCGGAGACGGTGCCGTCGATACCGGCGACACCGCGGTTGGACAGCACCCGGATACCCGGCCGCGGATGCGACACCAGGGCGGCGTCACGCACCGGGTTCGACGCGCCGAGCAGCAGTTGATCGCCGTCACGCAACGCGTCCATGACCACGGCCGCGACGTGCAGACCGGTCGCCTTCGGATGCGCCGCCAGCTCGGCCCGCACCACCGATTCGGCCTGTTGGTTCAGTGCTGCGCAGCGCGCCAGCCAGGCGGGACCGGGTGCGCCGGTGGTCACCGCGCGAGTGCCGGTGCCGACGACATTGCCGGAGACATCGGGCCAGCGCGGACCGGTGGTGAGCGCGAACACGGTGACGTCCGGATCGGCCAGCACCCGCGAAACCTGCCGGTGCAGGGTCGGGCGGCCGGTGATGATCGCCTGGGTCGGCTTCAGCAGCGAGAGCGCGAGCGGATGCAGGGCGGGCCCGTGCATCGGTGCGGTCGGCTCGGCCACCGTCGGCAGCGCGGCGAGTTCGGGCAGCAGCCGCGCGCCGTGGCCGGAAATGACGACGGTGTCGGGCGTGAGGTCGATGTCGAGCGGCACGTCGAGAGTGGCGTACTGGGTTGCCGTCCACGGTCGTTCACCCTCGCGACCGACGGGCAGCGGATCGTCGGACAGCTCGGGGACCAGCGGTTCACGCAGCGGGATGTCGAACTGCACAGGACCCGCGTTGCCGGAACGGGTTCCGCGCGCGGCGGCGAGCACCCGGCATACCGACGAGCGCCACACACTGTTCTGTCGCGGGTAGGCCGACTCTCCCGCCTCGGCTTCGGCCAGCCCGAGGCTGATCGTGGCGCGCACCTGAGAACCGAACAGCCCGAGCTGTTCGACCGTCTGATTGGCGCCGGTGCCGAGCATCTCGTAGGGCCGGTTCGCGCTGACGACGATCAGCGGCACCCGCGCGTAGTTGGCCTCCAGCACAGCCGGACCCAGATTCGCCACCGCGGTGCCGGAGGTCATCACGACCGGGACCGGCCGCCCCGACGACACCGCGAGACCGATCGCCAGAAATCCCGCGGTGCGCTCGTCGACGCGCATATGCAGCCGAAGCTCCCCGGCCGCGTCCGCCGCCTGCAGCGCGAAGGCCAGTGGCGCGTTACGCGATCCGGGACACAGCACCACCTCGCGGACGCCGCCGCGGACGAGCTCGTCGACGACCACTCGTGCCTGCGCAGTAGACGGATTCACAATCACAGCCTGTCAGACCGGCACGCACCCGTCTGCCCCCGGCCCGCGTTGCCTACGTCACCGAGTGCGCGCAACGCACCGGAATTCGGCCATACGACCAATTACCGCAGAGCCGAGGACGAGATGAACAGCAATTCATAGACGGGGGCGGCCGATATTCATGAAATCGCAAAGAGAACAACAAAAGAAAGAAATCCGGCGACGAGCCGCTGGCTCGCCGCCGGAATTTCAACCGACCCGACAAAAGGCTGGTCGAACGAATATTCAGCTCACTCCGCGGGCGCGGTGAGATCCTTGATACCCGTGACAGACTCGATGATGTTGAGGACGGCGGAGGTAGCGCTGTCGACCGCGGCACTGCCCGACTCGAGCACACCCGAACCCGCGGACGAGCCGGTCAGCACGTCAGCCGAGCCCGTGGCGGCGTCGGCGGAGCCGGTGTCGGCGCCCGCGATGGCGACGGGACCGAAGAACATGACAGCGGCGGCAGCGGCAGCACCGGTGGCGGCGAGGGTCTTGCGAGACATCATGTGAGCAAACTTCCTTTCGACCTGTGCAATGCAGTCATTCAAAACAATTCGTATTCCGAATCGCTTGATCGGCAACGTAACCTATGAGGCAGGGCACTTGTCAATCGCACAGATTATTCGCGCGCTCTTGTCGAATTCGTGGCAACCCGCAATTATCCTGGAGTTCATCCGGGCGGTAATATTTCTCACACAGACCGTCGCGGAATATGCCGCCGACCGGGAATCGATGTGTCCGCCGCCACCGCATACCCCCGTTACGTGAGGGTGGTCACCTGTGAACGCGAAAAGGCCGGTGCGGTTCGGTTACCCGAACTCGCACCGGCCTCGATCACACGATCGCGGCGGGGGCTACCCCGCCATACCGCTCAGCCCGCGTGCTTCTGCACCAGATCGCCCACGCGCGGCAGTGCCTCGATGACGTGCTTCTTGGCAGAGCCACGCATCGACGAATACACCTTCTTCAGTGCCGGCCGGGTGGACGACTCGGCGCGGGCGTCGGTGACGGCCAGCAGCGACTCGGCGACCTGATCGGACTTCGCAGCCAGCAGATCGGCGAAGGTGCCGGTGCCGGAGGTGGTGAACTCCGCCCAGTACGGCTGGAGCTGATCGAGCAGTTTCGGCGCCAGCGACGTGAGGCCGTCGGGAACGATGGTCGGGCTGATCTTCTTGACCGCCGCGTAGCCACCCTTCACGGCCAGGCCGGACGCACCACCTTTGTCCGAGACCTCGGCGTCGAGCACCTCGACGGCGTCAGCAAGGAAAGCCGGACGCTTGGCGTCGTCGAGCAGGGATTCAGACAGTGCTGCAACCACTTTCAGGTTCCTCCGGATCGGTTCGATGTACGAGCAGGCGCAACTATACGCATCGGGTGCTCAGAGTATGCGGCGACCGCTCGAGCTGCGGTGTTACGACCTTGTACCGAGCTGCCGTCCAGTAGGGCAATAATCGTGTTCGTGACTTTCGATCCGAAGCTGTGGCAGCCCGTCCCCGGGTTCGAGGACCTGACCGACATCACCTATCACCGGCATATCGAGCAGGGCACGGTGCGGGTCGCGTTCGACCGGCCCGAGGTCCGCAACGCGTTCCGCCCGCACACCGTCGACGAGCTGTACCGCGCGCTCGATCACGCGCGGATGAGCCCCGATGTGGGCGCGGTACTGCTCACCGGCAACGGTCCGAGCGAGAAGGACGGTGGCTGGGCGTTCTGTTCCGGTGGTGATCAGCGCATTCGCGGCCGCAACGGCTACCAGTACGCCGATGGCGAGACCGCCGACACGGTCGACGCGGCGCGCGCGGGCCGACTGCACATCCTCGAGGTGCAGCGGCTGATCCGCTTCATGCCCAAGGTGGTGATCGCGCTGGTCAACGGCTGGGCGGCGGGTGGTGGGCACAGTCTGCACGTGGTCTGCGATCTGACGCTCGCCTCGCGCGAGCACGCGCGGTTCAAGCAGACCGATGCCGACGTCGGCTCGTTCGACGGCGGTTACGGCAGCGCGTATCTGGCGAAGATGGTGGGCCAGAAGTTCGCGCGCGAGATCTTCTTCCTCGGCAGGCCGTACACGGCCGAGGAGATGCACCAGATGGGTGCGGTGAACAAGGTCGTCGACCATGACGAGCTGGAGAACGTCGCGCTGGAGTGGACCGCCGACATCAACGGCAAATCGCCGCAGGCGCAGCGCATGCTGAAGTACGCGTTCAACCTGCTCGACGATGGTCTGGTCGGTCAGCAGCTGTTCGCGGGCGAGGCGACCCGCCTGGCGTACATGACCGACGAAGCGGTCGAGGGGCGAGACTCGTTCTTGGAGAAGCGCAAGCCCGATTGGACGCCCTACCCCTGGTACTTCTGAGAACGGACACCCCATGGAAATTCTCAACAGCCGGATTATCGTGCGTCCCAGCGACTACGGGCGCACGCTGGCGTTCTACCGCGACGGCCTCGGCTTGGCGATCGCACGGGAGTACCCGGGCGGCACGGTGTTCTTCGCCGGGCAGTCGCTGCTGGAGGTCGCCGCGCACGGTGGCAGCGGGCACTCCGGCAGCTTCGACGGCGCGATCTGGTTGCAGGTTCGCGATGTCGAGGACGCGGCGGCGGAGTTGTCGCTGAAGGGAATTGCGATCGAGCGCCAGCCCGTGCTCGAACCATGGGGTCTGTGGGAGATGTGGGTGCGCGACCCGGACGGGGTCGCGATCGTGCTGGTTCAGGTTCCCGCCGAACATCCGATCCGGCGGGATTCGCGCTGGTCGCCGGAGTGAGAGAGCAGTGCCCGCGGCCGAGCCGAGTTGCCGATGGCGGCTCGGCCGCGCACGATAGCTGCGAGCAAGCGCCCGACCGACGCCGTCCGGAACGCAGTACGAGTGTCCTTCTACTGAATCGCAGTCGCTATGTTTGGCTTTCCCGACCCGTTTCCCGGCAAACCGACCCGTTGGCTGGGTCTTGCCGGTCGCATGACACGATCGAAGCCGTGAGGGCGCGCGGCGAGCTGTTTGGCGGAGGTGGTGGCATGAGGAAGCGCAGCGAGCGAATCATGTGCCAGCGTGCGAGGCGCACGCCGCAGCTGAGCGCCAGCGAGGCCACGGCGTGAGTCGAACACTGCGGACGCTGCAGATGCCGACCGGTTCCGGGGTCAGCGAAGTGATGCCCCACCTGCGCCAAGCGCTCGACGGCAGCGGACCGGCGTGGTTGCCGATCCCGACCACCGATCGGCGGGAGGCACGCAGGCTTTCGGACGCGCTCAAGCCGGGTGATCCGATCGATGACGATGTCGCACTGGTCGTGACGACCTCGGGCACCACCGGTATCCCCAAGGGCGCGCTCCTCGGCGCCGAGGCTCTGCGCGCCAGCGGCAATGCCACCCACGACCGACTCGGCGGGCCGGGTAGCTGGCTGCTGGCTCTGCCGACCCATCACATCGCCGGCATCCAGGTGTTGCTGCGCAGCATCCTGGCAGGCACCGAGCCGACAGTGCTCGACGTGTCGGGCGGGTTCCTGCCCGAGGCACTGGCCGGGGCCGTCGGCGCGATGCGTGGGCCGCGCCGCTACACCGCGCTGGTCCCGACGCAGCTGATCAAGTCGCTGGATTCGCCGGTGGCGGCCAAGGCACTGGCCGAACTCGACGGTGTGCTGGTCGGCGGTGCTGCCACGCCCGCGCCCGTCCTCGACCGGGCGCGTGACCTCGGTATCACCGTTGTGCGGACGTACGGGATGAGCGAGACCTGCGGTGGGTGCGTCTACGAGGGTGTGCCGCTCGATGGCACCGAGGTGCGGATCGAGGACGGTCGCGTCATCCTCGGCGGTGCGATGATCGCGCGCGGCTACCGCAATCTGCCCGACCATCCGGCCTTCGCCGAGCCCGGCTGGTTCCGGACCGAGGACGCCGGCTCCTTCGAAGACGGTGTGCTCTCGATTTCGGGGCGTCTCGACGAGGCGATCATGACCGGTGGGCTGCTGGTGATTCCGCAGGTGGTGGAGGCGGTGCTGGCCAACCACCCCGGTATCCGCGAATGCATCGTGCTCGGCCTGCCCGACGAACGGCTGGGTCAGCGGGTCGCGGTCGCGATCGTGCCGGCCCCGGGCACGGCGCCCACGCTGGACGAACTGCGTGCCCACGTGGTGGCCGAACTCGACTCGATCGCCGCACCACGTGAGCTGGCCGTCTTGTCCGAAATCCCGCTCCGCGGCCCCGGCAAGCCCGACCGCACCGCCCTGCGCAAGCTCCTGCTGGCTGAGTAGTCGGCGCGCTGGCGCGCGCGTGTTCTCGGCCCTGAGGCCTCGATCTTCCCTCCCTCCGGGTGCTCCTTCGTCACACCCTCCGGTCAGTCCAGATCGAGGCGGCCGAGAACGGAAAAGACAGCCCGGTGCAAGGGGTGTCGCGGCCGCGTTCGCGGAGATCCCGAGCGCCGACAGCGCTGTGCAAGGGGCGTGCAAGTGGGGGTGGGCACGGTAGTGCTCATGACTTACACACCCACTTCATCCCTCGCCGTCGAGGCGGACGGGCTGGTCAAGGTGTTCGGGAAACAGCGGGCGGTCGATGGCGTGAGCCTGGCGGTGCCGCGCGGCGCTGTGTACGGCGTGCTCGGACCGAACGGCGCGGGCAAGACCACGACCATCAAGATGCTGGCCACCCTGCTCCGTCCCGACGGCGGTAGCGCCCGGATCTTCGGCCGCGACGTAGTGGCCGAACCGAACGCGGTGCGCTCCCTGATCGGTGTCACCGGCCAGTACGCCTCGGTCGACGAGATGCTCAGTGCCACCGAGAACCTGATCATCTTCGCCCGGCTGCTCGGTCTGAGCCGCCCCGACGCCCGCCGCAAGGCCGTCGAACTGCTCGAGGAGTTCGACCTCACCGAGGCGGCGAACAAGCCGCTCAAGAATTTCTCCGGTGGCATGCGCAGGCGCCTGGACCTGGCCGCCAGCCTCATCTCCACCCCGCCACTGCTTTTCCTCGACGAACCGACCACGGGCCTGGATCCGCGCACCCGCGCGCAGATGTGGGAAACCATCCGCAGGCTGGTCCGCGACGGCGCGACGGTGCTGCTCACCACCCAGTACCTCGACGAGGCCGACCAGCTGGCCGACCGGATCGCGGTGATCGACCACGGCAAGGTGATCGCCGACGGCACCGCGGATCAGCTCAAAGCCTCCATCGGCGGCGCATCGGTCCACCTCACGCTGGTCGATCCTGAGCAGCTCGACGAGGCCCGCCGCATCGTCGGCGACTTCCTCGGTGTGAGCGCGCAGATCAGCCCCGAAGCGGGCAGGCTCACCTCGCCGCTGCCCGACCCGAATCTCACCGCCGAGCTGCTGATCCGGTTGCGCGACTGGGAGATCGGGGTCGAGGAGATCACGGTGAGCAAGCCGACGCTGGATGAAGTCTTCCTCACCATCACCGGCCACCCGGCCGACGAATCCGACGACACCGAACGGAGCGCGGCATGACCGCAGTACTCACCGCTCCCGAAACCATCGACGACATCCCCCAGGCCAGTGACCGAATCGGCCTGCGCGAGACGATTTCCACCTCGTTCACCATGGCCTATCGCGGCCTGCTCAAGATCAAACACAATCCCGAACAGCTCTTCGACGTGACAGTGCAGCCGATCCTGTTCACCGCCCTGTTCACCTACATCTTCGGTGGCGCGATCTCCGGTGGCGTATCCGATTATCTGCCGGTGATCATCCCGGGCATCCTCGTCCAAACCGTCGTGCTGACCTCGGTAGTAACCGGCACCCAGCTGCGCGAGGACATGGACAAAGGCGTGTTCGACCGTTTCAAATCGCTGCCCATCGCGCGGATCTCGGCGCTGGCCGGCGCGCTGCTCGCCGATATGGTGCGCTACGCCATCGCCTCGACGCTGACCGTGCTGGTCGGACTGTGCCTCGGCTACCGGCCGGGCGGCGGTCTGGTCGGCGTGGTCGCGGCCTGCCTGGTGGTCGTGGTGTGCTCGTTCGCGGTCAGCTGGATCTGGGCGCTGGTCGGTGTCACCGGTAAGAGCGCGGCGTCCGTGCAGGGCATCTCGATGATGGTGATGTTCCCGCTGACGTTCATGTCCGGCGCCTTCGCCCCGGTGAGCACCATGCCGGGCTGGATGCAGGCGCTCAACCACGCCAACCCGGTGTACTACATGGTCAACGCCTGCCGGGAACTGATGAACGCCAACAGTTATGGCGCCGATCTCGTCTGGTCGCTGGTCGGGTCGCTCGTGGTGATCGCGATATTCGCGCCACTGGCGGTGCGGGCCTACATGCGCCGCGCCTGAACACCGCTCTGCCACAACGGCATCCGATCCACTGGATCGGGTGCCGTTGTCGTGTCAGTGCCGTCCGGCGATGATCTCGATGATGCGCATCGCGGCGTCGAGACGACGCGTACCCGCCGCCCGATGCAGCGCGGCATCCATCGCGGCATCACCCACCACGCTCCGATGCAGGGCGAGGTGAGCGGCCACTTCCATCGACGGACTGTCCTGCCTGGCCATCGATGTCCTTGCCAGAGTGAGCAGTTCGAGACCGTCGGCCCGCCCGTTCTCGGTAGCGAGCAGGTAGGAACCGAGCGCGCACGCGACCGCGCCGATCTGCGGCAGGTCTAGGTACTGTGCCAGCCGTTGATCGGCGGTCTCGATCATCTCGGTCACCAGGCCGGTGGCAACGGACGCCCGGCCGTGCAGCACGTGGGCGCTCACGGTGCCCGCCGCGACCATCATCGAACCGGGACCGGGCGTCGGTTCGAAATCGGGCCACCCGAGTAGCTCCAACCCGCGCCGGTAATGGCCGAGGCCGGCGTCGATATCGCCCTCGGCGAGTTCGAGTTCGGCGAGGGCGGTGGCGGCGTTCGCCAGCCGGTGGTTGCGGCGGACGGTGGGGTCGTCGACCGGGCTGACGCCGGAATCATCCGGGCGCACAGCGAAGTCGAGTTCGGCGCGCGCCTGCTCGAGTCGGCCGCTGCCAACCAAGGCGGCGGCCAGGTAGCAGCGACTCTCCATGATCTCTTCGTGTACGCGGAGCTTGCCCATCAGCTCCAGCGCGCGGCGGTAATAATCGACGGCGTCGTCATAGTGCGCGGACTGGCCGGACAGCTGGGCCAGGTGCTGGCACACCGTCGCCATGCCCCAGACCTCCGCCGGATCCATGTTGTCGAGCGCGCGTAAGGAGTCGCGGGTCGAGCCTGCGACGTTGCCGCCGTTCTCCCAGAAGTTGGCGCGCGCTATCAGCGCGGCGATCTGGACTTGCCGATGACGTGAGCGCGCGCCCCGGGCGAACAGCCTGCCCAACCGGAACTCCTTGGGCTGCACGGTGATCACGGCACCGAGGAACGAAAGGCCCGGATCGAGATCCGGGTTCGCCATCAGCCGCCGCGCGCGCGAGCGCACGATCGCCGTCGCACGGACACCACCGTCCTTGAGGAACAGCATGTGCAGGCAGGTCAGCAGATGCGCGATCATCTGCAGGTCGACAGCCTCGCCCGACGACGGTGGCGGCGGCGCCAGGGCGACCAATCGCACTGCCCACCCGGTGAATTCCAGATGCGCGCCACGCATCACCCAGATCATGGCGACAACGGGGAAAACCGAGTACGCGGTGTGCGCGTCGGCGCGATCGACGGCGGTGCGCAGCACGGCGACCAGGTTGTCCAGGTCGGCGGTCACCGCGAGCACGGATGTCACCTGCTCGCCGCTGCGGTAGCGGCGAAACGAATCCAGCGCGAATTCCCTCGCCCAGCAGAACATCCTGTCGAGCACCAACGCGGATTCGGCGCCGTCGGTCACCGCGTCGACGGCGGCGATCTGTTCGACACCGAACTCACGGACCGTTTCGAGCATGCGATAGCGAATGCCCGCGCCGTCCGGGTCGTCGAGGACGGTGAGCAGAGACTGGCCGACCAGCCCGTCGACCGCGGCGGCCACATCCGGACCCGCGGCGACGATCTCGGCCGCGGACAAGGTGAACCCGGCCGCGAAGCGACTCAGCCTGCGCAGCGTCACCTGCTGCTCGGGGTCGAGGAGGTTCCAGCTCCAGGCGATCACCG
Source organism: Nocardia sp. NPDC059195 (assembly GCF_042754695.1). Classification (NCBI taxonomy): domain Bacteria; kingdom Bacillati; phylum Actinomycetota; class Actinomycetes; order Mycobacteriales; family Nocardiaceae; genus Nocardia; species Nocardia sp. NPDC059195. The sequence continues at coordinate 39,401 of NZ_JBHZBG010000022.1, forward strand.
CGTGCAGTGTGCGATGCCGGTGCGGCGCGGACCGATCACCGCTGCGCAACAGGGCGAAACGATGTTCTAGCCTGGTCTCGATCTCGGCGACGCTCATCGTGCGCACCCGGGCGGCGGCGAGCTCGATCGCCAACGGAAGACCGTCGAGGGTGCGGCACAATCGTGCCACGGTGTCCGGGTCGAGCCGCACGCCAGGGCGCACGGCCCGAGCGCGGGCCGAGAACAGTTCTGTGGCAGGCGAACCGGCGGCGTCGATCGCCAAAGGGGCGAGAGGATAGACGGATTCGGCGGTGATCGCGAGCGGCGAGCGGCTGGTGGTGAGCACGGTCAGCTGGGCGCAACTGCCGACGAGATCGGCGACCACCTCGGCCGCCGCATCGATAACGTGTTCGCAATTGTCCAGAATCAGCACCATCGGCCGCGCCGCGAGCGCCTCACGCAGGCGGGTCCGCGCATCGATCTGCCTGCCCGGTCGGAGGGCACCCGGGTCACGTATCACCTCGCCCAGACCCATCACCTGCCCGATCGCGACCTCGATGCCGGTGCGCGATTCGGCACCCGCCTCCGATTCGGCCTGCACCGAGGCCAATTCGACGAGCACCACCGGCACCGAAAGGGCAAGCCGCTCCCCCACCGCATTGACGACCCTGGTCTTGCCGGTACCGCCGGGCCCGAGGACGGTGGTCACCCTGGAGCGGTGCGCCAGGTCGGTGATCGCCTCGAGATCTGCTGTACGCCCTAGTAATTCGTTGGGCGCGGCGCGCAGGCCGACGGCGGTGCGGGGTATCGGGCTGTGACTTGTCGGCACTCGTACGTTCGAATGATCCCATCCACTCGCCTGCGCATCGTCGGAGTTCGGTGTGCCTGTCGCGCGCGCAACGGTGTCATCGGCGGTACTCGCAGGTGGGCTGACCAGGTCCGCCTCGGCGGCATACGCACTGCGTGCGACTCCCGGATGGTGCCCATCGGCGAGCGCCGATCCCCGCACGCCGTTGCCACCGCCGACGACGAACCCGGAAGCGGCGGTCGCACCGGAATTGTTCCCGGTGACGCGTCCCGACCAACCCGGCTGGTCGTCCCCTGTCCTACCGTCAGCCGTCCCGCTGGCGTCATTCCTGATGGCGATGTGCTGTCGTGCGCGGCCGCCGGGCAGCTCGATCGGTTCTCCGCGCAGTACGGCGGTGTTGAGGGCGAGGAGGGTGGGTCCTGGGTCGGCGCCGAGTTCTTCGATCAGGCGCAGGCGGTAGCCGGCGAAGACTTCGAGGGCTTCGCTCGTGCGGCCCGCGGTGGCGAGCAGGCGGATCAGGGTGGTGTGGGCGGGTTCGTCGAATGGGTTGGCCGCGGCGGCCGCGCGAGCGAGCGGGATCGCGGCGGTGAAGTCGCCCTGGGTGGTGTGGGCGGTGAGTTCGATGTGATCGAGGTGGCGACGCAGGTCGTCGGCGGCCGTGCGCAGGTCGTCGGCGGGGGCGGAGTCCGGTAGATCGGCGCCCGGTTCGCCACGCCATAGGGTGCGGGCCAGTGTGATCGCGGCGAGGCTGTCGGCGGTGTTTCCCGCGGCCAGGTGTTCGTCGGCGTGGCGGGCGAGCGCGGTGACCGCGGTGAGGTCGACGGTGTCGGGCGGCAGTGTCAGCCGGTAGCCGGCGGGGCCGATCTCCAGCGCACCATCGGGCAGCAAGGCTCGCAGTCGCGAGACCTGGGTGTGCAGCGCGTTCATCGGCGCTCGGGGCGGCTGGTCGCCCCACACCTCGGCGATCAGCGTTTGCGCACTGCGAGCCCGGCCGGGGTGCACCGTGAGAGCGGCGAGCAGCAGTCTGGCGCGGGAGCCCGGTAGCGCGATCATGGCGTCGTCGCGGCGGATCGCGATCACGCCGAGCACCCCCACGACAACGCCGGAGAGGGCCTCGGATGGCGGCCCTTCGGGGCCGCGGTGCTGTGCAGACATGCCGGAAGTCATCGTAGGCGAGCACAGCGACACCCATCTCGTTCGCGCCACGACCGACTGGCGACACCACGGTCCACGCGTCCCGGGAAATTGTCCCCACCTCGGCCTAAGCTCACGCACATGGGCAATTTCGAGGTGTCGCGGCACACTGTCATCGCCGCCGAACCGGCACGAATCCACGCACTGATCGACAACTTCCACCAGTGGCGGCAGTGGTCGCCGTGGGAAGATGCCGACCCACAGCTCGCGCGTACCTACACCGGCCCGGAATCCGGCATCGGCGCCCGCTACGCCTGGCGTGGCAACCGCAAAGCCGGCGCGGGCGTGATGGAGATCAAAGCCGACGCCGAACGCGAGATCGGGGTTGAGCTCAGCTTCGAGAAGCCGTTCAAAGCCACCAATTTCGTCACCTTCACCCTCGCTCCGGTTGCCGGTGGTACCGAGGTGACCTGGCGGATGACCGGCACCCACTCCGGTCTGATGGGCGTGCTCGGCAAGGTGTTCCCGATCGACAATCTCATCGGCAAGGACTTCGACAAGGGTCTGGCCCGACTCAAGACGATCGCCGAATCCGCCCCGGCCTGACGCCGCGACCAGTCGCACCGCCGCCCGCGTTCCGGCCGTGCGCGAGGGACTCCAGGAGCGCGGAGCGCCGGTGTCGGATTAGGCTTCGGTCCATGGCTACAGCAGCGGAATGGATCGAGGGCGCCCGGCCGCGGACGCTGCCCAACGCGATCGCGCCGGTACTCGCGGGCACCGGCGCCGCCGCGTCGATCGGCGGCGCCGTCTGGTGGAAAGCGATTCTGGCGCTGCTGGTTTCGGTGGCACTGATCGTCGGGGTGAACTACGCCAATGACTACTCCGACGGCATTCGCGGCACCGACGACGTGCGAGTCGGGCCGCTGCGGCTGGTCGGCTCGAAGCTGGCCTCCCCCAAGGCCGTTCGCGCCGCCGCGGTGCTCAGCCTGGCGATCGGCGCGGTCGCCGGACTGGTGCTGGCCGTGACCACCGCGTGGTGGTTGGTGCTGATCGGAGCACTGTGCCTGGCGGGTGCCTGGTTCTATACCGGTGGCAGCAAGCCCTACGGCTACAGCGGTTTCGGTGAGATCGCGGTATTCGTGTTCTTCGGGTTGATCGCGGTGCTCGGTACCCAATACGTGCAGGCCCTGCGGGTCGACTGGGTCGGCCTGCTGCTCGCGGTCGGCGTCGGCGCGTTCTCCAGCGCGGTGCTGGTGGCCAACAACCTGCGTGACATTCCCACCGATACCGAGTCCGGCAAGGTCACGCTCGCGGTGAAACTCGGCGACGCGCGCACCCGCACCCTGCACGTGGTGCTGCTCGCGGCGCCGTTCCTGATCAGCCTCGCACTGATCGCGCGCACGCCGTGGGCGCTGGCCGGACTGCTCGCGTTGCCGCTGGCGATCCGGGCCAACGCCCCCGTGCGCACCGGCAAGGGCGGGCTGGAACTGATTCCCGCCCTCCGCGATTCGGGACTGGCCCTGCTGGCATGGTCGGCGTTGAGCGCGCTGGCCGTATGGCTCGGCTGAGCCCCACGTCAGCGTTCGCTGGAGACGATGCGTAAGCCGGCTGGCTAGTCGCCGTCCGGCACCAGGATGCCGAGCACCCAGTTGACCAGCGTGATGATCACGCCGCCCCAGAGAGCTGCCCAGAAGCCGTCGACCCGCAGACCGTAGTCGGTGATCTCGGTGATCTTGGCGGTGAGCCACAGCATTCCCGCGTTCACCACCAGCAGGAACAGGCCGAGCGTGAGGATCACGAACGGCAGCGACAGGAGTTTCACGATCGGCTTGATCACGGCATTGACCGCCGTGAATACGAGCGCGACGATGAGCAGGACCAGAGCCTTGCCCCAGTTGCCCCACTCCGATTGCCACTCGGGCGGCACGATGACATCGATCTTGTCGATCCACGCGACCGCAGCCCAAATGGCTATGGCGTTGATGACCAACCGGATTGCTAGTTGCATACACGCAATGCTAGGCCCGGAAACGGACATTGCGGCGGGTCTGACACACACCCGAAGGGGAATTCACGCGGCGCGGTCGAGCATCGCGTAGAGATCTGTGCGTAAACCCGACACCGCATCGCCCCCGCCGAGCAGGTCGATGGTGGCTCGGTCCGCTCCGCGCAGAATTCCGAGCAGCAGGTAGGTCGAGGTGATCTCGCGATCCTTGCGGTGGATCGCCTCACGCAGAGCGAGTTCGAGCGTCTTCTTGGCCGTGCCGGTGAACGGGATGTGCCCGGAGCCGAGCAGCCGGCCGAGCATGCCACGTTTGACCTCCGGTTCGGCCTGGTCCCAGGCCTGCGGTCCGAAGTTCTCGGCGATGCTGGCCTGGACCGCGTCCAGGTCGATGCCGATCGAGCGCAGGGCCTGCGCGTCATCGGCGCCCAGCGGCGGTTCGCCCGTGCGGGCGGCGAGGGCGGTGCGCACACCGTCGGCGGTGATGGCACGCGCGTCGAGCACTGTCCGGAGGGCGGGTTCGGCGTTGGACAGGGTGCCGAGCAGCACATGCTCCGGTCCGATCCGATTCGCGCCGAGTTCCTTGGCGTCGTCCTGGGCACTGACCACCGCGGCCCTGGCCTCGCGGCTGAATTTCTCGAACATCAGCGGGTTCCACCTTTCCGATTGTGTTTCTGATGGACCGCCTGCTTGCTCACCTCGAGCGCCTCGGCGATGGCCTGCCACGACCATCCGTTGGCTCTGGCGTTGGCCACCTGGATCGTTTCGAGGCGGTCGGCCAATCTGCGCAGTGCGAGCACAGCGCGCAGCCCGACCGCGGGGTCGGGATTGCCTGCCGCTGAGGCGAGGGTTGTTGCATCGGTCATGCCGTCAATTTTGATTGACGATCACCAATTTGTCAACAAAAATTGACACCAGTAGGCGTGGAAGAGCCCCGAGGAGTGGTGCGGGTGATGTCAGCCGTTCCAGCGACCCGTGGTCGCGAATTCGGCGAGGATCTCGGCCGGACCGGTGAGATCGATGTTCTGGGCCGACACCCAGTCGTCGTTGAAGTAGGTGCCCGCGTACCGGTCGCCGCCATCGCAGAGCAGGGTGACCACGCTGCCGCTGCGGCCCGCCGCGACCAGTTCTGCGACGAGGTGGAAGGCGCCCCAGAGGTTCGTGCCGGTCGAGCCGCCGACGCGGCGGCCGAGCGCGGTGCTCGCGTGGCGGGCGGTGGCGATCGAGGCCGCGTCGGGCACCACGATCATCCGGTCGACCACCTGGCCGACGAATGACGGTTCCACGCGGGGACGGCCGATACCCTCGATGCGCGAAGGCATTCCGGTCTCATAGCCCGCGTCGCCGGTCTCGTAGCCGCCGTAGAACGCCGAATGCTCCGGGTCGACCACGGCCAGGCGCGTCGCGTGCCTGCGATAGCGGATGTAGCGCCCGATCGTCGCGCTGGTGCCGCCGGTACCCGCGCCGACCACGATCCACTCCGGCACCGGGTGGTTCTCCAGCGCCAGCTGTTCGAAGATGGATTCGGCGATGTTGTTGTTGCCGCGCCAGTCGGTGGCCCGCTCGGCGTGGGTGAACTGATCCATGAAATGCCCGCCGGATTCGGCGGCGAGACGCTTGGCCTCGGTGTACATGTCCGGTGCTCGATCGACGAAATGACATCGGCCGCCCTGCGCTTCGATGAGCGCGACCTTCTGCGGCGAGGTGCTGGCCGGCATCACCGCGACGAAGTCCAGGCCGAGCAGCTTGGCGAAATAGGCCTCGCTCACCGCCGTCGAACCCGACGACGCCTCGACCACGGTCGTACCCTCGGTCACCCAGCCGTTGCAGATCGCGTACAGGAACAGCGATCGCGCCAGCCGGTGCTTGAGGCTGCCGGTGATGTGGGTGGATTCGTCCTTGAGATAGAGCTGCACCGGCCAATCGGCGGGCAGTGGATACCGCAGCAGATGGGTGTCGGCGGAGCGCTGGGTGTCGGCGTCGATCAGCCGGACGGCATTGTCGACCCAGTCACGTGGGGCGCTGCGGTCGAGGTACTTCACGCCGATTTGCTGTCGTCGCCACCCCGCAGGCGGGCCCGCAACTGCGCCTTGTCCTGGCGGCGGCGCGAGTCGACGACGGCGATATCCTCGTTCACCTTCACGCGCAGCTTCTTGAACAGCGTCAGCGACAGCGGCATCGCGACGAGCAACGCGAACAGCGCCGCGACGATGACCGGCACATCGACTCCGACCAGCTTGGCGATGCCCACGATCAGCGCGGCGATCGCCACCACCAGCCCGAGACGAGCCAGCGTGTAGAGCGCGAGATTGCGTACCAGTCGCTTCCCCGCGCCAGAGCCCTGCTGACCTGTTGCTTCACTCACGAGTACAGCCTAGTGGGCGCCGAAGCGACTTCGTTCATCAGCCGCGCACCGGCCGGAGCGAAGGCGGAGATACGCCCGGCCACGGCCCGTATCCCTTCGATGCGGCCCCGTTCGCGGCTTTTGTCTATTACTTCCCCTTTACCAACTGTAGGTGGTTCGACTACATGGGGGTCGCAGTGCGACGATGACGCCACTGATGAGGGAACTGTCGAAACGGAGAGGTTAGCTATGACTGCGATCACCGTCGGCCTTCAGGACACTCTGCTGACACCAGGCCAAGTGGCCGCCATGTTCCACGTAGACCCCAAGACCGTCACCAGGTGGGCTCATGCCGGCAGGCTCGGCTCGCTGCGCACACCGGGCGGACATCGCCGTTTCCGCGAGTCCGAGGTCCTGCAGTTGCTCAGATCACTCACCACCGAGGCAGCACCCCGCTGACTCGCCGGCCGACGCGAGCCCAGCGCGGGCTCGCGTTTGCCAAAAATTTCCCTCCCGTTGCGGATGTGCACACGGTGCGGACACGGCTACCCTCGATAGCAGGAGGTGAGCGACGTGACGTACCTATTGGCACTCATCGCGATCGTGGCCATTGCGGTGTTGTGCTGGAAGGCGTTCGGCCCCGAAATGCCCCGCCCGAATTCCGGCCCATCCACGCGCAGACCGGTTCTCGGCCCTGACGACGATCCGGAATTCCTCTGGCGCCTCGGCAAACAACGACGCGACGACTCCGGCCCCACCGAGTGACCTCGCGATGCGCGTCGCCGTGAGCTGACGCACATACCCCCGTTGTGCGGCGAAAGAGCTGGGTAGATAACGTATTCCGGTGATTGATGTGCAGCAGGGTTCTGTCCCGACCACTTGGCGCGCGGCCGACGGCAGCGCCGTGACGTTCACCGAGGCACGGTTGGAGTGGACTCGCGCCGCACACGAAGTGCTGGCCGACACCGCCACCAGGTTCAACAACTTCATCGTCAACACCGAGCTGGCCGAGCTGGTGCAGGAAGAGTCCGGCATCCGCACCGCGGTGAAGTGGCAGCACTGGCTGCCGGTGGTGCTGGACAAGGTCGCCGAGCACTGTCACAAGAACAATGAGCCACCGCTGAGCGCGCTGTGTGTACGCAAGAACCAGACCGTCGGCACCGGCTACCGCTACATCCTCGAACTCGCGGGCCTGCCGATCCCCGACGACCTCGAAATGCACGCCGCCGCTGCCCGCTGGCAGTGCTACCAGCACTACGCCACCGACCTCCCCGCTGACGGCGGCCTGCCCACCCTCCCCCCGAAGGTCGCCGCCATCCGCCAGTCCACCTCCCAGGATCTGGCCACCGCCGAAGCCGCCGAGGCAGCCGTCAAACGCCCCTCCGCCGCACGCCGCACCGCGGCCATCCCCAAGCCCGAACCGCTCCGCAAACCGGTCTGCCTGAACTGCCACGTAGAACTTCCCGCCAACAAGATCTGCTACTACTGCTGATCAGGCGGCACAGAACACCGAAGGCCCAGAAGCTCTTGGCGAGCTCTGGGCCTTACGTATGTCCGCGATCCAGGCAGGACCGCCTGGGCACAATCGGTCAGTTCAATCCGGCATAGCTGTGCAGGCCGCTGATCACCATGTTGATGATAAAGAGATTGAAGAGCATGGCGACGAAGCCGGCGATGTTGATCCAGGCGGCTTTGGTGTCTCGCCAGCCGGAAGTGGCTCGGGCGTGGAGGTAGGCGGCGTAGAGGACCCAGGCGATGAAGGAACAGGTTTCCTTGGGGTCCCAGCCCCAGAAGCGGCCCCAGGCGGCTTCGGCCCAGATGGCGCCGAGGATGACGCCCGCGCCGAAGAGCGGGAAGCCGATGATGGTGGTTTTGTAGGCCAGTTGGTCGAGGGTGCGGGCGTCGGGGAGGCGGCGGGCGATAGTGCCGAGGATGTTGGTGGATTCCTCGCCCGCGGGCTGACGCATGCGGAACAGGTAGAGCAGGCTGGCTACGCCGGAGACCAGGAAGACGCCGCTGCCGATGCTGACGATGGTGACGTGGATCGGCAGCCAGAACGAGCGCAGCGCGGGGACCACGGGTGCGGCGTCGGCGTAGAGGATCGTGCCTGCCAGGAACATCAGGATCAGCACGGGGACCAGCAGGAACGCCCACATGGCGCGGTAGCGCTGGTCGCGCAGGAAGATCAGGCCGATCACCACGGCGGCCGCGGTGGCCATGGTGGTGAACTCGTACATGTTGCCCAGCGGGAAGCGGTGGGTGGCGAAACCGCGCAGCACGATCGAGGTGATGTGCAGGACCGCGCCGACCGAGAGCACCGAGAACGCCATGTCACCGAAGCGCTCCGCCCGCGATTTTCCGGCGGGGCTCTCGATCCGGCCCGGCAACGACGGGTCGATCGTGGTTCCCTGTTCACGGCCGACGACCGCCTTCGCCCGCGCCGAGGCGTACTGCACGATGAGCAGCACCGTCGCCAGGGTGTAGATGGCGATGGCCGACATGAAGGCGAAGTCGCTATAGCGTGCCAGCGTTTCGTCGATCTGCATCAGGCTTCCATCTCCATGTCGAGTGCGCGCATCACTTCTCCGCTCCCAGCAGCCGTGTCCGCAGCCGGTCGAACTCGGCGCCCCAGCCGGCTTGATCGCTTCTGGCCAGGCCGCCCATCTCTACTACGGTGCGTCGTTGACCCACGGTACCTGCTGGGTCGTCGACCGGGTACGCCCGGATCCAGATCCGCCGCCGTTTCAGCAACAGCGATACCAGCAGGCCGGCCATCATCGTCAGCGCGCTCACCAGCACCCACTGCTGGGCCGGGTCGTGCGAAACCTGCAGGTTGACGAATTCCTCGGCACCGTCGAAGGTGACCTTCACCCCGCTCGGCAACGTGGTCGACTCGCCGGGACGCAGGTTGACCCGCGCTTCCTTGGTCAACCGACCCTGCTTGATCATCTCCGGGTCCAGCGAGAACAGCGACTGCGAGCGACCGGTGTCGAGGCCGGTATTGCCGCGATAGACGTCGATCGCCACCGCCGGGTCATCCATCCGGGGGAACGCCGAGGTGAGCAGGCTGCCGTGGAACATCGCGGTCGGCGCGAACAGGCCTTCGATGGCGATCTGGTTCTGCCTGCGTTCCTCGTCGGTGGCGTACATGCCGCCGGGCGGGTCGATGCGCAGTACACCGCTGGACAGGAAGGTCTGGGCGTCGTCGGGGCGCCACTGGATGGTCTCGGTGCGGGTCTGCCCGTCGGGGAAGGTGACCGTGAACGTGGGCGCGAAGCCATGGCCCTGCAGGTAGACGCGGTCACCGGCGACGCGCAACGGGTGGTTCACCTGGAGCTCGGTGCTGCGCCACGTGTCGGTGGCCAGATCTGCGCCTGCCTGATATTCGATGTTCGAGTGGAACATCTCGGCCTGGCCGGTGGGCAGATAGTCGGCCTTGAAGTCCTTCACCTTGACGCACAGCGGCGTCAAGCCGGTGCCGTCGTTGGTGTTGCCCGTGCGGAAGGAGTCGAATACCGCGGGCGAGGTGGTGCAGAAGCCGGGACCGTTGTTGGCGATCACGATGACATTGCCCTCGTAGCCGAGCAGCTTGCCCAGCGCGATCGCGACCAGCAGGCCGACCAGCGACAGGTGGAACACCAGGTTGCCGAACTCGCGCAGATAGCCCTTCTCCGCGGACAGCGTCACCTCACCGTCGCGCTGACCGGGGCGAACCTCGGTCCGCCACCCGCGCATGTGCGCTGTGGCGGCCTCGATCACCTCGTCGGGAGTGCGGTCGTCGGTCTCGCTGAAGTGGTGCGGCAACCGGCCGAGGTTGCGCGGCGCAGGCACCGGCGGGGTGCGCAGCGCCCGGTAGTGGTCCCAGCAGCGCGGCAGGATGCAACCCACCAGCGAGATGAACAGCAACACGTAGATGGCGGTGAACCAGAAGCTGCCGAACACGTCGAACAGCTCGAACCGGTCCATCCACGGACCCAGCGTCGGGCGGTCGGCGATGTACTGCTCGACCTTCTGCGTGTTCAGACTGCGTTGTGGCAGCAGCGCGCCGGGAATGGCGGCGAGTGCGAGCAGGAACAGCAGCACCAGTGCGGTGCGCATGCTGGTCAGGCCGCGCCAGGAATTCCGGACCAGGGCCCAGGCCCGGCCCAGCAGCGACTGCCGGACGGGCGGGGTGGGGGTGGTCGGAGTGGTCAGCGTGTCAGTCATCAGATCGGAAGAGTCACCTCGGAGACGAACCCGTCACGCACCCAGCTGACGAACTGATCCCATGCCCCCGTGATCAGTGCGACGCCGACGGCGACGAGCAGAACACCCCCTACTACCTGAATGGTGCGCGAATTGCGCCGCAGCCAGCCGACTCCACGCAACGCACCGGCCGACCCGAAGGCCAGCACCACGAAGGGCAGCCCGAGGCCGAGGCAGTAAGCGACGATCAACGTCACTCCGCGCACAGCGGTGGTGCCCTCGGTACCCGCGGACACCGCCATCACACCCGACAGCGTCGGCCCCAGACACGGCGTCCAGCCGAGCGCGAACACCCCGCCGAGCAGCGGCGCGCCGAGGATGCTGGTGATCCTGCGCGGCTCCATCCGCGTGTCGCGCTGCAGGGCCGGGACCAGGCCGATGAACACCAGACCCATCAGGATCGTCACCACACCGCCGATGCGCTGCAGTAGTTCCCGATTCACGTTGAGGGTCTGGATGACGCCGAAAACAGTGGCTGTGGCCAGCACGAACACCACCGTGAACCCGGCGACGAATAGTCCGGCGGCACCGGCCACCCGCATCTTCGCGCTACGACGTTGCGCGGTGAGCGTTGCCTGCGTGCTGGTGGCAGGCGGCGCCTCGGCACCGACCAGCCCGGCCAGATACGACAGATAGCCGGGGACGAGCGGCACGACACACGGTGAAGCGAACGACACCAGGCCCGCGAGCAGGCAGGCTCCCAGCGCCAGCAATAGCGGACCCGATGCCGCCGTCTGCTGGAAGGAATCCCCGACTGCGGCGAGCACCATCACTCGGTGGTGTCCTCGTCATGCTGCTCGTCGCGCGGCAACGACAGAGTTCGCTCGGTCTCGGCCGGTTCAGCGGGGCCGAAATCGAACAGACCGGCACCGGCGACACTGCGCGGGACGGTCGCGATGCCGGCCCAACGGTCATCGACCGTCCAGCCCGCACCCATGCGGCGAGCGCCCTGACGGGGGCGACACGCGGTCAGATTTCCAGGACGACGACGGCTCACTGCTTCTCCTCGGCGGCGATGCGCTCGACCACGGGCTGTAGGTCTTCTGCCAATAGCGAGCGAAGGAAGACCGCGGCGACCCGGTGCTGACGATCCAGGATCAACGTGGTCGGAATAACACTGGTGGGAAAGTTTCCGCCGAGGGCGAGCAAGGTTCGCATCGACGGGTCGTAGATGGACGGGTATTCGATCTTGTTGTCCACTACGAAGTCCTGGGCTTTGTCGCGCTGATGGTCGCGGACGTTGATCCCCAGGAACGCGACGCCTTGATCTTTGGTCGCCGCGAAGACTTTTTCCAGCGCGGGCGACTCGGCGCGGCACGGGCCACACCACTGTCCCCACAGGTTCACGACCACGATCTGGTTCGGGAAATCGTCGACCGAAACGGTCTTTCCCTCGTTCATCAGATCGGGCCCCGAGAGCGTGCCGATCGTCCCGCGCGTCGCGGGCGGATCGTAATAGATCTCCGTTTTACCACCGGGTGAGACGAATTCGAAGGTCCCGCCACCGGTGGCAACCGCATCGGTACCCGTCGAACAGCCCGCCGCGACGGTGATCACCAGCAGGGCGGACAGCACGGCGGTCAGCGCCCGCGGCCGACGGCCACGGGCGGATCCCGATGAGGACAAGCGAGTCATGCGCCGTGCACCGACGGATCCGACGCGCCCGCGGGCTCGGAATAGACGATGTCGACGAGCGTGTCGCCGTGGTACACCAGCGAGGTCAGCGACGCGAGCGAGCACTGCCGGTTGCGCGGGTCGTGCCATAACCGCTGGCCCTGCAGGAATCGGCGCAGTGTCCACACCGGCAGCTGATGCGAGACCAGCACCACCTCGTGACCGGCGGCCTCGACGCGGGCCTTGTTCACCGCGGCCAGCATGCGATGCGCGATCTGCAGGTACGGCTCGCCCCACGACGGGGTGAACGGGTCGCGCAGCTTCCACCAGTGCCGCGGCTTGCGCAGAGCGCCGTCACCGACGGAGACGCGCAGGCCCTCGAAGGTGTTGCCCGCTTCGATCAGGTTCTCGTCGGTGCGCACGATCAGGTCGTGCGCGGCCGCGATCGGCGCCGCGGTTTCCTGAGCGCGCTGCAGCGGGGAGGCGATCACCATCGCGATGTCGTGATCGGCCAGCGAGCGCGCGACCGCACCGGCCTGCGAGCGACCCGCCACCGAGAGACTGAAGCCGGGCAGGCGGCCGTACAGGATGCCGTTCGGGTTGTGTACCTCGCCGTGGCGCAGCACGTGCACGATGGTTTCGACGCTCGACGGGTCGTCGTCGAGGGTGGGCGGCGCGGCGGCGGGGGCGGGATGGGGCGCCTCGTCGCTATCCGCCGGGATTGGGGCGAATTCTGCGTCGGGCTGGTCGGAGCTCACGCTGGGGATCCTTCGGGGGTTGCGGCCGCGGCCGCGAGGGCGGCGGCGGGCAGAGCGGCGGCGATACGGTCGAACGCGTCCTCGTCGAGTGCCGCGGAGACGAACCATGCCTCGAACGCGCTCGGCGGCGCGTACACGCCCGCGTCGAGCAGGGCGTGGAAGAAGGCAGGGTAGCGCCAGGTCTGGCTCGCTTTGGCGGCGGCGTAATCGGTCACCGGGCGCTCGGCGAAGAACACGCTCACCATATTGCCTGCGAACTGGACTTGATGCTCGACACCGGCCTCTGTCAGGGCTTTCGCGAACAGCGAGCCGAGACGATCGGCGTTTCGGTCCAGTGCCGCGTACACCTGGTCGTCGGCCGCGCGCAGCGTCGCCAGGCCCGCCGCGACGGCGACAGGGTTACCGGACAGCGTGCCCGCCTGATAGACCGGGCCGAGCGGGGCGAGGTTGTTCATGATCTCGGCGCGACCGCCGAACGCGGCGGCGGGCAGGCCACCGCTCATCACCTTGCCGAAGGTGTAGAGGTCACCGGCGACGCCTTCGCGGCCGTACCACCCCGAGGCGCTGACGCGGAAACCGGTCATCACCTCGTCCATGATCAGCAGCGCACCGTTGTCGTGAGCGAGGGTGCGCAGGCCCTCGTTGAAGCCGGGCAGCGGCGCGACCGCGCCCATATTGCCCGCGGCGGCCTCGGTGATGACGCACGCGATCTGACCGGGGTGCGCTTCGAAGGCGGCGGCGACGGCGACGAGGTCGTTGTAGGGCAGCACGATGGTGTCGGCGGCTTGCGCACCGGTGACGCCGGGCGAGGTGGGCAGACCCAGTGTCGCCACGCCGGAGCCCGCGTCGGCCAGCAGTGCGTCGACGTGGCCGTGGTAGCAACCGGAGAATTTGATGATCTTGGATCGACCGGTGAAGCCGCGGGCCAAGCGGACCGCGCTCATCGTGGCCTCGGTACCGGAGTTCACCAGGCGGACCCGCTCGACGGGTTCGACGCGGGCGGCGATGGCCTCGGCCAGCTCGATCTCGGCCTCGGTCGGCGCACCGAACGACAGTCCGCTCGTCGCGGCCTTCCGCACGGCCTCGACGACGGCGGGGTGGGCGTGACCGAGGATCATCGGCCCCCATGAGCACACCAGATCGACGTAGTCGTTGCCGTCGGCGTCGGTGAGCGTGTAGCCGCTCGCGGAGGTGATGAACCGTGGCGTACCGCCCACCGAGTTGAACGCACGAACCGGGGAATTGACGCCACCCGGGATCACGGCGGCCGCCCGCTCGAAGAGCTGGGCCGAAACCGGTACCTGCGTAAGACTCACGGATTCCAGTGTCTCAGTTCGCCTCGGCACGCCGGACGACAGGGTGGAGCACAGTGACCCAGACCGCAGCGACCCACCGACGACACGCCCGACACGCCGCCCCTATCGGCAAAAGAATTCGATCTAGGCCCATTGGCCTGCGACTACGCTCCGGGCGGCTCAGCACCTGAGCCACCGGGAAATCAGCTATCAGCGAGAGGGTATTTCATGCGTTTCGGCGTCACCAGCACTGCCCTTGGCACGGGGTTCGTCATGGCGGGAGTGCTCCTCGGCGCGGGTTCGGCCACCGCCTTCGCACCACAGGTCCAGCCCGATCGGATCGGTGCCCAGCTCAACCACGAGGAAACCGTGGCACTCGGGTCGGGGCCGATTCCCGCGATCACCGCGATGTTGGTGCCCGCCAATCGGATCGGCGCGGGTCTACACACCGATACCGATCTGTACCGTGACGCCGACGGCGGCATCCGTGCCACCTTGCGTCAGGTGGTGACGGAGGCCGCGGCTCATCCCGACGGCACCGTCACCGTTTTCCTGAACGTGCCAGGCACGCGCGGCGGCCGCGTCGTCGACGTCTATCAGCAGTGGACCGGCTGACTTACGTGTACATGCAGGGCACTTCGGCGGAGATCGTGTGCAGCTGGCACATGATGCCGTTGTAGATCCCGCTAGAGCCGGTCTCCGGGGCGAAACCGTCGGCGGCCGGCTCGGCGATCATCGGGGTGAGCGGCAGGCCGGGGGCCGCCTGAGCGGGCGCCACGGCCAGCGCGATCGTCGCCACGGCGGCGGCGACGGTACAGATTCCTGCGGTCAGTCTGGTCATCGATTCCTCCTCGAGGGAGCCCGCGGTGCGAACTCGTGTCCCGAACCCCCACGCGCACATCGGAATTCGGCTTCCTCTAGATCATCGGTTCGATGCCGCGCCGTGCTACAGATCTGCGGTAGATCCTGGTGAGGGCATCGATCACCAGCACCCCACTCACGGTCACCAGCGCACAGGCGAGCAACAGCAACGGCGGCACATAGCGCACCGCCGCGAACCCGGGGTGCTCATCGGTGCCCGCGAATTCTGTCGTGCGCCGTGCGGCACGCCAGCTGACGACCGCGCAAGCCAGGAAGAGCACGGCGAAGCCGAGTTCGAACAGCGCGATCCAGCGTCTCATTCCTGAGATCCTGCCAGGGGCGAGAGGGAATCAGCCGACCAGGCTCGGTGCCAGAAGCAGCGCGATGACCGCGATGGTGAGCACAACCATCAACCCGATGACCAACAGGTCGCGTCGCAGGCTGTGTGGTTGCTCGATCACCACGCGCATCATTGCCTCCGCTCCCCCGGCGTTCAGCCGGTGTGACAATCCTCACCATACACTGCGCAGTGTCACTTCCGGTTGGACTGGAAGTACTTCGTCGACTCCGGCCGGTAGCTCAGGAACGCAGCACCCGCGGCCAGCACGCCCTGCACGATCGCCGAGCCACCCGCCACGATCGTCGCGGGATTGGCGACGGCGGAGAAGGTGAACATGGTCGCGATCGCACCGAGTCCGAGCCAGACCGCGACGACCGTGAGCACCGTGCGCGCCCAGCTCTTGCCGCGGCCGAGCTGCTGCGCGATGGCCACGGTGACCCCGGCCAGGAGCACGCCGACCAGCGCGGTCAGCCCGAACGCCACCAGCACCATCACGTCGACGGTCGACGCGGGGAAGTTCGGATCCGACTTGTGCATCTCGTCGAGGAACTGCTTGCTGAGCTTGTCGCGCTCCCCGGTCATAGTGAAGACGCTGGCCAGGGTGTAGATGACACCGAGGCCTGCGATTGCCCACCACAATTGACGGGCGGTGCCGACGTCTTCGGGCATGGGAAGGGTTTCGGGTTTGTTCGGTGGAACGATCACGACAGCCAGTGTGCCGCCTCGGTCGCCCAGTAGGTGAGCACGATGTCCGCGCCTGCCCGCCGGATGCCGATCAGCGACTCCAGGATCGAGGCCCTGCGGTCGATCCAGCCACGCTCAGCGGCGGCGGTGATCATCGCGTACTCGCCGGAGATCTGATAGGCCGCGACGGGGACCGTCGAGCGGTCGGCCACGTCTCGCAGGATGTCGAGGTAGGACATCGCGGGCTTCACCATCACGATGTCGGCGCCCTCGGCGAGGTCGAGGTCGAGTTCGCGCAGCGATTCGCGGCGGTTGGCCGGATCCTGCTGGTAGGTGCGGCGATCGCCTTCCAGCGACGAGCCGACGGCCTCGCGGAACGGGCCGTAGAAAGCCGAGGCGTACTTGGCCGCGTAGGCGAGGATGGCGGTGTCGGTGCGCCCGACCGCGTCCAGGCCGCGCCGGATGGCGCCGACCTGGCCGTCCATCATGCCGCTGGTGCCGAGCAGATCGGCGCCCGCGTCGGCCTGTGCCAGCGCCATCTCCACGTAGCGGTGCAGGGTGGCGTCGTTGTCGACCGCGCCGTCGGCGCCGATCACCCCACAGTGGCCGTGATCGGTGAATTCGTCGAGACAGGTGTCGGCCATGATGACCGTCGCGTCGCCGACCTCTTCGGCCAGCGCGCGCAGGCCACGATTCAGGATTCCGTTCGGATCACTGGCCTGCGAACCGGTCGCGTCCTTGTCCTCCGGCAGCGGCACCCCGAACAACATCAGCCCGCCGACCCCGGCGGCCACCGACTCCACGGCGGCCTTGCGCAGGGAGTCGAGTGAGTGCTGATACACCCCCGGCATCGAGCTGATCTCCCGCGGCTCGTCGAGGCCATCGGCCACGAACATCGGCAGCACGAGCTGACGCGGCTGCAGCGTGGTTTCGGCGACGAGTCGACGCAATGCGGGTGTCCTGCGCAACCGCCGCGGGCGGTCGAAAGCGGTCATAGCCCGCAGAATACGCCTGTGCCCTGATGCTCGCTGCAGCGCCTACAGCGGCTCGGACCCACGGGCCCGTTCGCCCAGAATCTGCTCGAAGTTGACGTCCTCCCCGGCCTGAAGACCCGGGGTTTCCTACCAGCGCCCTGACGAGCACTCTCGGTGGGTTCCTGCTTCACAGGGACTCGCCTACCGCTACGCGGCAGGACTTACGGCCCCTCCACAGGCGTTTAACCACTCCGCACGTCCTGCGGCGTGAATATTCATCGCGGCATTGAGATCCCGGTCGTGGACAGCGCCACACACGCACGACCACTCGCGCACATGCAACGGCTTCTTGCCACTGACCACCCCACATACCGAACACAACCGAGACGACGGAAAGAACCGGTCCACCTTCAAGAATGCCCGACCATACCGGGCCGCTTTCTCCTCGAGCATCCGGATGAACATGCCCCACCCGGCATCATGGACCGACTTCGCCAACCGGGTGCGCGCGAGACCTTTCACGCACAAATCCTCGACGAACACCGCTTGGTTGTCACGGATGATCATCGTGGACTGCTTATGCGCCCAATCCCTGCGCGTATCAGCCACTCTCGCATGCGCCCGAGCGACCTTGACACGCGCTTTTGCCCGGTTCTTGCCGCCTTTCTCCTTGCAGGACAACATTTGTTGTGCCTTGCGGAGCGTGCGTTCCGCGCGGCGCAAGAACCTCGGATTATCGATCGTCTTGCCGCTCGACAACACCGCGAACGTCGTCAAACCCAGATCGATACCAACCTCGGAATCCGACACAGGCAATGGCTGCTCGTCCACCTCCACCACGAACGACGCGAAATACCGGCCTGCCGCGTCCTTCACGAGGGTCACACTCGACGGATCCGACGGCAGATCCCGCGACCAGCGAACCGCGACGTCCCCGATCTTCGGCAAACGCAACTTTCGGCCGGCCGTGACCGCGAATCGGGCGTTCTTCGTGAACCGGATAGCCTGCCGATTGTCCTTGCGAGACCGGAAACGCGGTGGCGCGACCTTGCCGCCCTTCCGTGCGCCGGTGACCGAGCCGAAGAAGTTCCGGTACGCGGTATTCAGATCAGCCAGGGCCTGCTGCAGCACCACCGCCGACACTTCTGCCAGCCACAATCGTTGCGGGGTCTTCTTCGACTCCGTCAACAACTTCGACAGCTCCGCATCACTAACCCGGCGCCCCTCCCGGAACGCCTGCTGCCGGATGGCCAGGGCGTCGTTGAACACGACCCGGGCACAACCGAATGCTTGCGCCAACGACCGTTGCTGCCCCACCGTGGGGTAGACGCGGAAGTTATATCGCAACTGCATAACCCACAGTGTCGCACCGAGGTACGACAACAAACCAGCCACCGGGAATCACCTGGTCGCGAAAGCTATGCAGGACCATCGCGTTCAGAGCACACCCGGCCTTGGCGGGCCTCCCGCGTGGGCATTCACCACCCCCCTGAAGGCGGCGCACTGGCCCACACCCGGTAGCGAAGATCGGGACGGACCGGCGGAACTCCAACCCTGGTTGTCGATCTCCGCCACCGTCATCGCCTCCACCTCGGGTTGTGTTGCCACTGACCACAGCGGTCCGACAGCTACTGGTGAATCGCCACCGGCGGCGCTTCACCGAGGTCGGCGACCGGTCCCGGCGAACCTGTGGATAACATCGAAACCCACTGGAGCTCAATGGCTTCCGCGCGAGACCGACGAAACCTGTCGGTACCTCTCGCTATAATCGAAAGCGTGTTCGAGGGTTCCGACGATCGGGGGCGGGACCCAAACGCAACGGGAGGACGCCGAATGAATGCCATTGCCGCTCAGACCACTTTCATCACCGCGCCGTATGTACCGCTCGAGAAGAAGCGGCTGCCCGCGGGCCGTCCGCGCCGCTGGTATGTGGCGCACAATCGTCGGCTCAAGGCCATGCGGTTGACGATCGCGCTGCTGGATTCCGGTGTGTACCTACCCAATCAGGCCACCAACGAGACGATTCGGCGCACCGCCGAGAAGATCGACATCCGCCCGCCGTCGGATGCCACCTGTCGGCTGGTGCGCACGCTGCTGCGCTACAGCCGATGACCCTGATACGCCGAAAGCCCGCCGTCGCGGGCGGGCTTTCGGGGTATCTGCGCAGATCAGCGGCTGCTGCTGCGGCGACTCTTCTTGCGCGGCGGCGGCAGCAGGCCCTCGGCGCGCAGGCGCGACGCGTGCTCGGCCAGTGCCTCCACCAGTGGGCCGACCTGAGCCGACTCGGGCTGCACGTCCACGCGCAGACCGAACTCGATCGCGGTCTCGGCGGTCTTCGGGCCGATGCAGGCCACGATGGTGCGGGCGTGCGGCTTGCCCGCGATGCCGACCAGGTTGCGGACCGTGGAGGACGAGGTGAACAGCACCGCGTCGAAACCGCCGGTCTTGATCATCTCGCGGGTCTCCGCGGGCGGCGGCGAGGCGCGCACCGTGCGGTAGGCGGTGACGTCGTCGATCTCCCAGCCGCGCTCACGCAGGCCCTCGGCCAGCGTCTCGGTGGCGATGTCGGCGCGGGGCAACAGCACCCGGTTCACCGGGTCGAACACGTCGTCGTAGGGCGGGAAGTCGGCGAGCAGGCCCTCGGAGGACTGTTCGCCACTCGGCACCAGTTCGGGGTTGATGCCGAAGGAGCGCACCTTCTCCGCGGTGGCCTCACCGACGCAGGCGATCTTCACACCGGAGAACGCGCGAGCGTCGAGACCGAACTCGGCGAACTTCTCCCACACCGCGCGTACGGCGTTGGTGGAGGTGAACACCACCCACTGGTAGCGGCCGTCGACCAGGCCCTTGACCGCCCGTTCCATCTGGGCGGGGCTGCGCGGCGGCTCCACCGCGATCGTCGGCACCTCGATCGGGATGGCGCCGTGGGTGACGAGCCGCTCGCTCATCTCGCCCGCCTGATCCTTGGTGCGCGGCACGAGAACGGTCCAGCCGTAGAGGGCACGCGATTCCCACCACGACATCTTGGCGCGCTTGTCGACTTCCTTGCCGACCGTGACGACCAGCGGGCCGACCAGTTCGGAAGCGGCGTTGTTCAGCGAGGCCAGGGTGGCCTCGATGGTGCGCTGCTGACGGGTGGTGCCGCGCACGGTCACCGCGACCGGAGTCTGCGGCGCCATGCCGTGTTCCACCAGCGCGCTGGCGGTCTCGGCCAGGTGCCCGGAGGTGGCGTGCAGCACCAGCGGGCCGGGGGCGGCGGCCAGCGCCGACCAGTCGACCTCACCGCGCACATCGGCCTCGGTGTGCCCGGAGCCGAGCGCGATGCCCGCGTAGCTGGGCACGGCCGAGCCGTTGGGCAGGCCGGGCAGCACCTCGAACACCATGTGCGAACGGGTGACGGCGTTGACCTCGTTGATCACCGAATCGGTGGTCAACGGGTCGCCGGTGACGATGCGGACCACGTCGTGACCGTTGCGCGCCTCGGCGATCAGCGTCTTGGCCACCTCGGCGGGTTCGCCGAGGGCGGGCCGCACGTCGACCGGGCTCACGCCGTCCTCGCCCACCTCGTGGGCGATGCCGATCAGGGCGAGCACGCCCTTGTCGACATCGGGGTCGGTGAACGCCAGCATCGCCCGCTCGAGCACGTCACGGGCACGCACGGTCAGCAGGGCCGGGTCGCCGGGGCCGGATCCGACGAAAAGGATCCGCCCTGGTTGCTTCTTGGTAGCTCGGCTGCTGCTCATCGGTTGTTCTCCATCGGGCTGGAATTAGTGAAGTCGGTGGGCGCCGGTTCGTCTGTGACGCTCAGCAATGCGCGAGCACCCAGGTCCAGCAGTTCGCGCGCCAGCGTGCGACCGAGTTCGGCCGCGTCTTTCGGCGCGCCGACGATCGAGGCGCGAAGGACATCGGAGCCGTCGATCGCGGCAGCACAGGCGCGCAGCGAGAGTTCGTCGAAGATCCGGCCGTCCTCGTCGATCGACTCGACGATCTCGGCGAGCGCTCCGATCGGTGCGGTGCAGCCTGCCTCGAGCTCACCGAGCAGCGAACGCTCGGCGAGCACCGCGGCTCTGGTCGCGGCATCGTCCAGACCGGCGAGTATCTCGATCAATTGCGGGTCGTCACTGCGGCATTCGACCGCGAGGGCGCCCTGCGAGGGTGCGGGCAGCATCTGCACCGGTTCGAGCGATTCGGTGATCTCGTCGGTGCGCCCGATCCGGCACAGGCCGGCGCGGGCGATGACGATGGCATCGAGTTCGCCCTCGCTCACCTTGCGCAGGCGGGAGTCGATATTGCCGCGCAGCGGAAGGATGTCGAGGCCGAGACCGAGTGCGCGCAGCTGCGCGGCACGGCGCGGGGCCGAGGTTCCCACGCGGGCACCGGCCGGCAACTCGCCGAGGACCATGCCGTCGCGAGCCACCAGCGCGTCGCGCGGGTCCTCGCGGGGTGGGATCGCGGCGATGGTGAAGCGCGGGTCCTGCGCGGTGGGGAGGTCTTTATAGGAATGCACCGCGATGTCGATGCCGCCGGCGGCGAGCTCGTCGCGCAGCGCGGAGGTGAACACCCCGACACCGATCTTCTGTACCGGATCCGACGACAGATCGCCCGGTGTCTTGATGACCACCAGTTCGGCGGGCTGCCCCGCCGCGATCAGCGCATCACGGATGGTGCCCGCCTGTGTCAGCGCGAGCAGGCTGCCGCGCGTGCCGATCCGCCACGGCGCACTGGTGCTGCCTGCGGTCACGGTGTCCTCTTCCTGCACTGTCGTGGTCATGCGGTTTCCTCCTGCGCATGCCCGAGCGGCGCTGCGTGGTTTCGCATGCTGCCTGTGTCGGGTCTTGACTCGGTCAAGCGTGACGGCCCATCGTCGAGGTGGCCTGCGGTGAAGTCGTCGGCCAGCGCGGACTCGCCCGCGGCGACCTCCATCGGAGCGGCAACCGCTTGTACCGCACCGGGTTTCAGTTCGAACAGCTCACGCAATGCTTCGGCGTAGCTGTCGCCGCCCGGCGTCGATGCCAGCTGTTTCACGCGCACGGTCGGCGCGTGCAGCAGCTTGTCGACAACGCGGCGCACGGTGCGTGCCACCTCGTCGCGGGCCGGGTCGGCCAGGTCGGGCAGCCGCGAATCGAGGCGGAGCAGTTCGGCCTCCACCACATCGGCGGCACGCTGACGCAGTGCGGCCACCGTGGGGGTGACCTCCGCCATGCGTTGCCCGGCAAGGTATTTGGCGAGTTCGTCGGCGACGATGAGGCGCGCGGCGGCGGTGTCGTCGGCCGCGGCACCCGCGGCCGGATCGCGCTGCAGCGATTCGATGTCGATCACGGCGACGCCGGGCAGCCCTGCCACGGCGTGCTCCACATCGCGGGGCAGGCCGAGGTCGCAGAAGACCAGCGGGCGCTCGGCGGCGTCGGTGCGGGCCCGGTCCGCGAGCGCGCGATGGGTGTCGGCCAGGGTCACCACGGACCCGACCGCGCCGGTACAGGTGACCACGACATCGGTGCCGGCCATGGCCTCGGTGAGCCGCGACATCTCGACCGCTTCGGCATCGACACCGTGCATGGTGCGCCCGGTTTCGGCGAGGCGCTGCGCGCGTTCGAGGGTCCGGTTGACGACGATGATGCGCCCGATCCCGGCCCGCGACAGATGCGCGACAGCCAGTCCGCCCATCGCGCCCGCACCGACCACCACCGCGGTCCGCCCGGCGAGATCGCCGACGACACCGCGCGCCCGGTCCAGCGCCACCGACACCACCGAGGCTCCGGCCCGGTCGATCCCGGTCTCCGAATGCACCCGCTTACCGACTCGCAATCCGTGCTGGGCCAGCTCGTGCAGTGTGCGCCCGACCGCCTGCTGCCCATCGGCGCTGGCATAGGCACTGCGAATCTGGCTGAGCACCTGCTGCTCGCCGACGACCATCGAGTCGAGGCCGCTGGCGACAGCGAACAGATGCTCGGCCGCGGCCTCGCTGTAGCGCACGTACGCGTGCCTGGTCAGGTCGCCGAGCGGCAGCCCTGAATGCTTGGTGAGCAGCTCACTCACCTCACCGAGGCCGCCGTGGAAGGCGTCGACCACCGCGTAGACCTCGACCCGGTTACAGGTGGAGACGATCATCGCCTCGGACACATGGCTCGAGGCGAGCAGCCGATCCACCAGCTTCGGCCGATCGGAGTCACTGATGGCGACCTTCTCCAGCACCGAGACCGGGGCACTCCGATGCGAAATACCGACCAGAAGAACACTCATGACCGCACCTCGCCGCCGCCCGGGTTCGTCATGCGCGTCCGCACGCGGTGTTGCTGATTCGCTCGCTGGCGCTCGCTCATGGCGTGATCACCGATCCCTTGGTGCTTGGCTCCGTTGCCGAGTGGGGGGTGGCCGAGTGCGGCGCGGTGCGACGCGCTGGCCTGCCGCGGGCCGGTTCGACCGGTGCGGCGTGCGTGAGATGGCTTGGCGGCGGTACCCGGCGCGCGACACGGCCGGAGCCGACCTCGGCGATCTCGGGCAGGGCGTCGTTGCGGGCGGCGTCGAAGGACAGCATCTGCAGTTCCATCGCCAGGTCGACGCGGCGAACCTGCACATGGGCGGGCGCGCGCAGTTCCAGCGGCGCGAAGCTCAGAATCGACGGCAGTCCGGCGGCTACGAGCCGGTCACACACGTCCTGGGCGGCCTCGTCGGGCACGGCCACCACGGCGATCGTCGGCGCCAGCGCCGGAATCTGGCCGGTCAGCTGCTCGACATCGCGCACGACGAGACCGGCGTACGACTGGCCGATCACCGAAGGGTCGTTGTCGAAGATCCCGACCACGGTGAAGCCTCGTACCCCGAATCCGCCGTAACCGACCAGAGCGCGGCCCAGATTGCCCGCGCCGATCAGCACTACCCGATGTCCCTGCGACAGTCCGAGCACATCTTCGATCCTGGTGCGCAACTTGGCTACGTCATAGCCGACACCCCGCACACCGTTGGGTCCGAGGAAGGAAAGATCCTTGCGCAGCTTCGCCGAATTGACACCCGCCGCGACAGCGAGTTCCTCACTCGATACGATGACTACACCCTCGTCGGCCAACCCGGCGAGAACCCGGAGATAGGTAGCAAGACGAGTCACCGTGGCCTGCGGAATATCCCGCACAAGAGCCTTGCCGGAGACGCCACTCGGCGTCTCGTGCTGCTCTGTCACGTCGTCGGCTCCTCGTTCCGGGCCTGATCGCGGTCCGGTTCCTCTGTTTCGTTCACCGGTGTGGGTCGCTGCGATTACGAGAGCGCGACCGGTGCCATAGGGGCGGTACAAACCCGGCCACCGCCGCTGCATGCCAGGGGCGGTGCGGATTGCGTGTCACCACCGTAACCGCTTGTGCAGGCGTTCACAAAGTCGGTGAATTCGGCCTCATTTTCCGTCGCGACCAGCGATCCGGCTCAGGTCGGCCCGCAAACGGGGCTCATCGACGTCGAAATAGCTGTGTTCACGGCCGTTCAACAGGACCACCGGCAGGCGATCACCGTATTCGGCGCGCAGTTGCGGGTCGCTGACCGCGGCTTCGTCGACGTCTATGGTGACGACCGGGAGACCGAAATCACCACAGATCGTCTGCAATTGCGCCAGTGCGGTGCTGCACATGCCGCAACCAGCGCGAGTCAACAGGGTCACCGTCGATGTGGGATTAGTCATGAGCCCTATTTAATCCTCGAGCCCGCAGCGGGTTGTCGGTGCCGCCGGTTACTGTGGACATGGTTCGCGCGACTAGCGGAGGGTACTGGTGCCGGAACGTTCGAAGGTGACTAGGGCCGGATTCGTCGCAGGGCGATTCGGGGAGTTCCCTGCGCGGTGGCAGCCCAGCCGCCTCGGTCAGGAACTGCAGGAACAGTTCGCACGGCTGCCACGCAGCCCGTTCGGGCCGAGTGAAGAAGAGCTACGCGCCAACCTGGCCGGTGAGGCAAGCGCCGACGCCGCGCTCGAACTGCACGACGCCGAGCTCGCCGAGCAAGGCGCCGACGCGGGCCCCGAGGCCCCTCGCGACCTCACCGCCGCGGCGTTCTTCGACGTCGACAACACCCTTGTGCAGGGTGCCTCGATCGTCCACTTCGCCCGAGGATTGGCCGCGCGCAAGTACTTCAAGACCTCCGACCTGGTCGATGTCGCCTGGAAACAGGTGAAGTTCCGGGTCACCGGCAAGGAGAACTCCTCCGACATGGTCTCGGGCCGGGAGAAGGCGCTCAGCTTCATCGCGGGCCGCCCCACCGCCGAACTCGCCGCGCTGGGCGAGGAGATCTACGACGAGATCATCGCCGACAAGATCTGGCCAGGCACCCGCGCGCTCGCCCAGATGCACCTCGACGCGGGCCAGCAGGTCTGGCTGGTGACGGCCACCCCCGTCGAACTCGCCAACGTGATCGCCAAACGCCTCGGCCTGACCGGCGCCCTCGGCACGGTCGCCGAAAGTGTCGACGGCAAATTCACCGGCCGCCTGGTCGGCGACATCCTGCACGGGCTGGGCAAAGCACACGCGGTGCGCACCCTCGCCATCCGCGAAGGCCTCAACCTCAAGCGCTGCACCGCCTACTCCGACAGCCACAACGACGTCCCCATGCTGTCGCTGGTCGGCACCGCGGTCGCCATCAACCCCGACTCCGACCTACGCGAGGTCGCGAAGAACCGAGGTTGGGAAATCCGCGACTTCCGCACCGGCCGCAAAGCAGCCAAAATCGGCGTCCCCACCGCCCTGGCCTTGGGCGCCGCGGGTGGCGCGGTAGCAGCGGTAGTAGCCCGCCACCGCGAACACTGAGGACCACCTTCCGCAATTCCCTCGCCACACCGCAATCCCCGCGTCAGCCATGACCGCACTCCCAACCACACCCTGCACCCCAGCTCCGCCATGACCGCACTCCCAACCCCGCACCCGCGACCCCTGGGGAGCGGCGGCCACGAAGTGGCCGGTCCGCGGCCGGGTCGCCGGTTAGCGCTCGAAAGCGCTGAGCCGAAGGCTCTAGTCTCGAGCGCTAACCGGCGGCCCCTCAGGGCCGCGGACACGCGCGCGCCAGCGCGCCAATAAACACAGCCCAAACCTCCTGGGACTACCGAACAACAAATCCAGCCCCCCGCGAACTCGAGCGGACCCGAAGTCCCGAGCCACATCTCGTAAACCCACCTGAGACCACCAAACCCCCGTCCGCTCCACACCCGCGAACCCAAGCGCGACACCACCCGACCAGGCACCCCGTGTTAGCGTTTTAGGGCATATTCAGCGCCGAGCTTTCCTGCTCGTTCAGCGAGCAAGTGGGGGAACTGTGACCAACAACGACCATAATCCGACCTCGCCGCCGTGGCTGCAGAGTCCGTCGGCTGACGTGTCCGAAGCTGCGTCCGGTCCCTCCGGTGTGCAGACCGCGACCGAGGACGACATCGAGCCCGCCGACACCGCCGCCGAACCGACCGGTGAAGTCGGCGATCCGTCGACCGGTGAGCATCCCGTCGCCGAGCCCGGCCATGCCGGAGTCGCCGACCAGACCGTGTACCAGCCCGCCGGTTTCGCGCCGCCGGGTCAGTTCGCGCAGGGCGCTCCGTACTCGGTGCCCGATCCGTATCAGCACAATGGCGCGCCGCCGATGAACGGCCCAGAGCAGCAGCCGTGGCCGGGTCAGCCGGGCGAGCAA
Source organism: Nocardia sp. NPDC059195 (assembly GCF_042754695.1). Taxonomy (NCBI): domain Bacteria; kingdom Bacillati; phylum Actinomycetota; class Actinomycetes; order Mycobacteriales; family Nocardiaceae; genus Nocardia; species Nocardia sp. NPDC059195. Next base: position 66,084 of record NZ_JBHZBG010000022.1, read on the forward strand.
CAGCCCTACCCCGGCCCGCACGCGACAGGCGAGCAGCCGCAACCGGGCATGCCTCCGCAGTACCCCGGCGCCGAACAGCAGCCGCAGTACCCCGGCGCCGAGGGGCAGCCTTACCCCGGTCCCGAACAGCAGCAGCAGTTCCCGTCCCAGGAGCAGGGGCCGCAGTCCGAGCCCATCTACAGCTGGGCGCCTCCGCCGCCGCCGATGTACCAGCCGCCGATGCAGGGCGGGATGCCCCCGGGTCAGCAGCCTGAGCAGCCGGGACAGTTCCCCGGACAACCGGGACAGTTCCCTGAACAGCCAGGACAGTTCCCCGGGCAACAGGGGCAGTTCCCCGGTCAGCTCGGCCAGCCGGGTCCGGCGGGTCCGCCGCCCGGCCAGCAGTGGCAAGGCGGTCCGCCCCCGCAGCAGCAGCCCTTCCAGCCGCAGCACATGCAGCAGCCCGGTCAGCCCGGCCATTCGGTCAACGATCTGAACCTGCTCAAGCGCGCGCGTAAGTCGCCGCGCAGCGGGTGGCGCAAGGCCGTGCACAAGGTGTCCGGCGGTGCGATCAACCCCGGTGAGTCGGCGGCCGATGTCGTCTACCGCGATCTCGGCGAGCGGGTCAACCAGCCCGTGCGCGGCGATTACCGGATCGCGATCCTCTCGCTCAAGGGCGGCGTCGGCAAGACCACCACCACGGTCGGACTCGGCTCCACCTTCGCTTCCCAGCGCGGTGACCGCGTCATCGCCATCGACGCCAACCCCGACCTGGGCACGCTCGCCCACCGGGTGCCGCGCCAGACCCGCTCGACGGTGCGCAACCTGCTCGAAGACCAGCAGATCACCCGCTACTCGGATGTTCGCGCGCACACCTCGCAGGCCCCGAGCCGGCTGGAAGTGCTTGCCTCCGAACAGGATCCGGCCGTGTCGGAGGCCTTCAGCGAGGCCGACTACCGCAAGGCCATCGGCATCCTGCAGTCGTTCTACAACATCATCCTCACCGACTGCGGCACCGGTCTGATGCACTCGGCGATGTCGGGCGTGCTGGATATGGCGAGCTCGCTGGTGCTGGTCACCTCCCCCGCCATCGACGGTGCGCGCAGCGCCTCGGCGACGCTGGACTGGCTCGACCACCACGGCTACAGCAAGCTGGTCGAACGCACCGTCGTCGTCGTGAACGCCTCGCGGCGTGGCGCGTCCACGGTCGACCTGGACCAGCTGCGCAAGCTGTTCCTCGACCGCACCCGCGCCGTGCAGATCGTCCCGTTCGACGATCACCTGGCCGAGGGCGCCGAGATCGACCTCGAACTGGTCAGCAAGCCGACCAGGCGGGCCCTGCTCGAACTGGCCGCGATGGTCGCCGACGACTTCAGCTACCACGGTTCACAGCAGCAGCAGCAGTCGTATCAGCCGGGCCAGCCCTACCCGGGTCAGCAGTACCAGCCCGGCCAATTCTGACCGAATTCTGTTGTCACAGAACATCGCCGGCGGGTAGGCGGCCGTCGCGGCCTACCCGGCGGCGATGGCATCGGTCCGTCACCGCGCGATGACTTCGCGCGCTGCGGCCTCGAACGCGTCGAGCACCGTGGCGATGGCCGGGCTGCGGTGCGCCTGCGGGCGGGTGATGATCTCGTAGACCCTGGCCGCACGGACCCCGGCCAGCGGTAGCACCGACACGTCGGGGTGGGCGACGGCATAGCGAGGCATCAGCGCGACGCCGTAGCCGGACGCAACGAGCGTTTCGATCACCCGGAACTCGTTGAGCCGCTGCGCGATTCGCGGTCGCACCCCGGTGACGGTGGCGATGGACTCGAGCACATCGTCGATCGGGAACCCACCGCGCACACTCACCCAGGTCTCCTCGGCGAGTTCTTCCGGACGCACCGACGAACGCCCCGCCAGCGGATGATCGGGCGCGACAACGACATCGATCGGCTCACGCATCAGCACCCGCGCCGACAGCCGCGGCCCGGACAGCGACGGCGCGCGTTCGTCGCGATGGGTGAGCACGATGTCGTAGTCGGCCAGCAGTTTCGATGCTTCACTCGGCGGCAGGTCCTCGTCACCCGCCACCAGCTCTACCCCGCTGGTGGCCAACGTGGCCAGCACGGGCGGCAGCAGCAGCGCGGCCCCGGACGGGAACGACGCCACCCGCACCTGTCCGCGCGGCGAGCCCCGGTAGTGGGCCATCTCGGCGGTTGCCCGCTCCATCGCGGCGAGCACGTCGTCGGCCCGCAGCACCAGCGCCTGCCCGGCGTCGGTGAGCCGCACCCGGCGCCCGTCCGGTTCGAGCAGCGCGACCCCGGCCTCCCTGGCCAGCACCTTCAGTTGCTGCGAGACCGCCGAGGGCGTCATCGACAGCACCTCGGCGACGGCGGCGACCGTGCCACGGTCGGCCAGCTCGCGCAGAATCCGCAACCGCTCGATCGAGAACATGAAGTAAAACTACGTTATTCATCCATATTTATTCGATTGTGCTGATCTTTAGCCGCCCGCACGATAAGGGCGTGACCTCCCGTGACCGCCTGCTCGGACTGACCGTCGTTGTGCTCTGGGGCCTGAACTTCCTGGCCATCCGGATCGGCCTCGACCACTTCCCGCCCTTCTTCTTCGTCGCACTGCGCTTCGCCGTCATCGCGATCCCCGTGCTGATCTTCATCCCGCGCCCGGCTGTGCGCACCCGCTGGCTGCTGCTCTACGGCACCGGCTTCGGCATCCTGCAGTTCGCGTTCCTGTTCACGGCGATGCGCACCGGCATGCCGACCGGTCTCGCCTCACTGGTGCTGCAGTCGTCGGCGCCGTTCACTGTGGTGCTGGGCGCGGTGCTGCTGCGCGAGCGTTTGCGGCCTGTTCAAGTCGCCGGTCTCGCGGTCGCCGTGCTCGGCATGGTCATCATCGGTGCCGACCGCATGGCGACCGCCACCCTGCTCCCGGTGCTGCTGACCCTCGCAGGCGGCCTCGGCTGGGCGTTCGGCAATATCGGCGCCCGGCAGGCCGGTGCCGACTCCCCCGGCTACAACCCACTGCACCTGACCTTATGGATGTCGGTGGTTCCGGTATTGCCGATGCTGGCGCTGTCGATGGCTGTCGAGGGGCCTGGAACAGGTTTGCGCGCGATCGGCACCGCGTTCTCCGCCGATGGCCTGCCGGCGCTGGTCGCGCTGGCCTACATAGCCATCCTCTCGACGGTCTGCGGATCCAGCCTGTGGACCTACCTGATGAGCCGCTATCCCGCGGGGACGGTGGCACCGTTGTCGCTGCTCGTGCCGGTCGTCGGCATCGCCGCGGCCTGGGCGGTCTTCGACGAGGAGCCGTCGGTGGCCGCGCTGATCGGCGGCGCGGTCGTGATCGCGGGCGCCTTCGCGGCGACCACCGGCCGTGGCATCGCGAAACCACCAGCGCCCGCCCCCATCCCCGAATTGGCCCGCGCATGAACCCGAATTCAACCCACGATCGCTCGAGCTCTGGCTAGCATGTGATCGGTCGCCCGATGCGTTTTCCGTGCGACCGGTCGGTTTCGAGCTCGCGAACGACGCACAGGTCGATAAAGCTAGGTCTTCGCCGCGCTCTAGAGTGGTAGCAAATCGCAGGCAATACTCGAGCAAGGCAGCTGAACAGCGTATGGCGGAACAGCGGTGGCCCGTTTCGCGAAGGAGCCTTCTTCGCGGCACGGTCGCAGCGGGGGTGATATCGGCGGGGGCCGTAGCGGGAGCGCCGGGATTCGCCGCGCCGCCCGGCCGTCGGGTCGCGGTACTCGGCGGCGGTGTGGCCGGACTGACCGCCGCCCACGAGCTGGCCGAGCGCGGGTTCGAGGTCACCGTGTACGAGGCGCGGGCGCTGGGTGGCAAGGCGCGCAGCGTGGGCGTGCCGGGCACCGGCCGCGACGGCAGGCCCGATCTGCCCGGTGAGCACGGGTTCCGCTTCTTCCCCGGCTTCTATCAGAACCTGCCCGACACGATGCGCCGAATTCCGTTCGCCGGCAATGCCGACGGCGTGTGGAACAACCTCATCGCGGTGCCGGAGGCGAGGTTCTCGCGCCGCGACGGCGACGACATCCTGCTCGCCCTGCCCGACAGCATCACCGCCGCACAGGTGACCCCGGATTCGATCAGGGAAACCCTGGCCGCCACGATCACCACGATCTCCAGGATGTCCCCCACCGAAGGCTTGTACTTCGCCAACCGGCTGATGGTGTTCAACACCAGCTGCGATGCCCGCCGATTCGGTCAGTGGGAGCACACCTCCTGGTTCGACTTCGTGCGCGGGCACGAGCGTTCGCACGAGTTCCGCGCCATCGTGTCCAGGTCGCTGACATCGATCATGGTCGCCGCCAAGGAGAACCTGGCCAGTACCCGAACCATCGGCAGCATGGGCGAACAGTTCCTCGGCAACCCGCTCGGCCTCGGCAACGACGGCAGCCTGGACCGCGTGCTCAACAACACCACCAACACCGCCTGGATCGACCCGTGGGTGCGCCACCTCCGCGGCCTCGGCGTCCGGTTCGAACTCGGCGCACGGGTCAGCGAACTCGAGGTGCGCGACCGACGAATCCGCGCTGCGCGAATCACCGATTCCGCCGGGGCACGCACGGTCGACGCCGACTATTTCGTGGTGGCACTGCCGGTGGAGCAGGCGAGAAAACTGTGGTCGTCGCAAGTGCTCGCCGTAGCACCGGAACTCGCCGCGACGGATCGGCTCTTCGTCGATTGGATGAACGGAATACAGATCTATTTCCGTGCGCCACTGCGTATTTCACGCGGCCACACCGCCTATGTCGATTCGCCGTGGTCGCTCACCTCGATCAGCCAGAATCAGTTGTGGACCGACAAACTGCCGTCCTTCGGCGACGGTTCGGTGGCCGATTGCCTTTCGGTGGATATCTCCGACTGGAATTCGCCCGGAATGCTCTACGGCAAACCCGCCACCGAATGCACCCACGAGGAGATCTTCCGCGAAGTCTGGGAGCAGTTGAGCAGCCATCTCAACGATCGCGAACAACTGCTCCGCCCCGCCGACGTGCATTCCTGGTTTCTCGATCCGGGAATCACCTGGCAGGGCAGTCGCAATGCGAATGCCGACCCGTTGCTCATCAATACCGCGGGTTCGTGGGACGCCCGCCCCGAGCCGCACGGTTCGATCGAGAACATGTTCCTCGCCGGTGATTACGTCCGCACCGATATCGACCTGGCGACCATGGAGGGCGCCAACGAGTCGGCCCGCGCCGCGGTGAACGCGCTGCTCGACGTGGCGGGCTCCTCGGCGCCGCGCTGCCGCGGTTTCCGCCTGCGCCGCACCCCCGAACTCGAGCCCCTGCGCGCCCTCGACACCGACCGCTACGCCCGCGGCCTGCCCAATTTGTTCGACGACCACACCTGACCCGCGACCACCGAACCGCACGTCACACCCGTCCCGCACGGGGCGCGTGACCGTGCGAAACCCTCCCGCACGCGGCGCGTAACACCGCGCACATAGACTCGCGGCGTGGCAGACATCTCGGTGCGTGGGCGCTTGGCCTTGCGAGCAGCGGCGGCAGCGTCGTGGGCTTCGCAGAAGGCGGGTCGCGGCAAGGGTTCGATGATCGGCGGCCTGATCGCGTTGAAGATCGATCCGTCGATCATGACGCAGCTCGGGCGCGGTCGGCGCACAGTGCTGATCACCGGCACGAACGGCAAGTCGACCACCACGCGGATGACAACCGCCGCGCTCGGCACGCTCGGCGATGTCGCCACCCAGGCCGACGGCGCCAATATGGACGCGGGCATCGTGGCCGCGCTCAGCCTGCACCAGGGGGTGGCGCTGGCCGCGATCGAGGTCGATGAGCTGCACCTGCCGCACGTGAGCGACGCGCTCGACCCCGCCGCGGTGGTGCTGCTCAATCTCAGCCGCGACCAGCTCGACCGGGTCGGCGAGATCAACATGATCGAACGCAAGCTGCGCGCCGGGCTCCTGCGTCATCCCGACACGGTCGTCATCGCCAACTGCGACGACGTGCTGGTGGCCTCCATCGCCTACGACCATCCGAAGGTGGTGTGGGTGTCGGCCGGCAGCGGCTGGGCCGTCGACGCGACGAGTTGTCCGCGCAGCGGTGAGCCGATCGTCTGGGAAGGCGAGAACTGGCGCTCGACCGGCGCCGATTTCCACCGCCCGCAACCGGTGTGGTGGCTCGACGGCGAAGACCTCTGCGGCCCTGATGGTTTCCGCGCTCCGCTGCACCTGGCCCTGCCCGGTCGCGCGAACCGCGGCAATGCCGCGCAGGCTGTGGCCGCCGCGGTCGCGATGGGCGCCGAACCGGCGAAGGCGACCGATGCCACCGGCACCGTGCGCGAGATCGCGGGCCGCTACCGCACCGTCACCGTCGGTGAGCACGATGCCCGGCTGCTGCTGGCCAAGAATCCCGCGGGCTGGCAAGAAGCGCTGTCGATGATCGAGCCGTCCTCGGCCGGTCTGGTGATCGCGGTGAACGGTCAGGTGCCCGACGGCGAGGATCTGTCGTGGCTGTGGGATGTGCGGTTCGAGCACTTCGAAGGCGTGCAGGTGGTCGCCTCCGGCGAGCGCGCCACCGACCTCGCCGTGCGCCTGACCTACGCCGGCGTCGACCACACTCTCGTCCCGGATCCCTTGCGCGCCATCGCGTCCTGCCCTGCCGGACACGTCGAGGTGCTGGCCAATTACACCGCGTTCCGCGATCTCAACCGTGACCTGGAGGCCCGCAAGTGAGCGAGTCAACCATTCGTATCGGCCTCGTCCTGCCCGACGTGATGGGCACCTACGGCGACGGCGGCAACGCCTTGGTGCTGCGGCAACGTCTGCGCATGCGCGGCTACGACGCCGAGATCATCGACATCACCCTCGCCGATCCCGTCCCGGACTCCTTCGACATCTACACCCTCGGCGGCGCTGAGGATTCGGCGCAGCGCTTGGCCACCCGCCATCTCCAGAAGTACCCCGGCCTCCAGCAGGCCGCCGCCAAGGGCGCACCCGTCCTGGCCATCTGCGCCGCCATCCAGGTGCTCGGCAACTGGTACGAGACTTCGGCGGGCGAAAAGGTCGACGGTGTAAGCCTTTTCGACGTCACCACTTCTCCCCAAAAGGTTCGCGCCATCGGCGAAGTAACCACCACACCCCTGGTCCCCGGACTCAAAGCACCCCTCACCGGTTTCGAAAACCACCGGGGTGGAACGACTCTGGGCCCCGATGCCACCCCGCTCGCCCGCGTCACCCGCGGTGTCGGCAACGGCGTCGGCGACGGCACCGAGGGCGTCGTCCAAGGCTCGGTCTTCGGCACCTACCTGCACGGCCCGGCCCTGGCCCGCAACCCCGAACTGGCCGACCTCCTCATCGCCAAGGCCCTCGGCATCCCCGCCGCAGACCTGGCGCCCCTCGACCTCCCCGAGGTCGACCGCCTCCGCAAGGAACGCCTGCGCGCCTGAAGTCAGCAGCGCAGCGAATCAACTTCGTACTGGAGGCAATACGGATCCCGGGTGATGAGCGTCAGCTCCTCACACCGAGCCTGAGCGACCAGTATCCGGTCGAACGGGTCGCGATGGATCAATGGCAGACGTGCGGCCTCGATCGAATGTCGCGCGTCGATGGCCAACGGCAGGAAACCACTGCCGACCACCCGCTCGGGTAGGTCGGCAGGACCAGCCAGCTTTCCCGATGCCTGCTTCATCGCGATTTCCCAGACCGATGCCGCGCTGACATACACGTCGGGATCGTGATCGAGCCGCTCCCGTAGCCCGGCATCGAGCGTCGGGTCGTCGGTGAGCCACCACAGGATCACATGGGTATCCAGCAGGACACTCATGCGTCGAAGTCGCGCGCGAGATCGGCGTTGGTCTCCGGCGAATCCCAATCAGACGACAGCTCCACGCGGCCACGCAGCGAACCACGACCGGTGCGATTGACCCGACGGCTCAACGGAACCACCTTGGCGACCGGAGTTCCGGCACGACTGATCACGATTTCCTCCCCCTGCTCCACCCGCTCGATGATGCGCGACAGGTTCGTCTTCGCGTCGTGAATATTGAACTGTTCCGCCGCGTTCCCTGCCATAACGCCTCCTTAGCTAAGAGGTTAGTCCGATGCGGGGAAAGTGTCCACTGCCTGACTCACTCGACGGCGACCTCGGACCGCACTTGCCTGCGGGTGATGAGCCAGCCGACGAGCGCGGCGAGCGGGAACATCAGCACGCCGTAGACGGCCGCGGGAATGGCCATTTCGGTGCTGTCGAGCACGCTGATCGCGATGGTGATGGCGATCGTGCTGTTGTGGATGCCGACCTCGAACGAGCAGGCGATGGCCTGGCGGTCGGCGACGCCGAGCAGGCGCGGCAGGTAGTAGCCGACCGACAGGCTGATCAGGCAGAACACGACGGTGATGGCGCCGACATCGGCGAGCGAGCTGGTGAGCGTCTCGCGCTCGCTGACGATGGTGCCGACGATCACCAGCAGCAATGTGATCGCCGACCCGATCCGCACCGGCTTGTCCATCCGGTTCGCGAACCCCGCCGACCAGCGGCGCACCAGCATGCCGAGACCGACCGGAACCAGCACGATGGCGAAAACCTGGACCACCTTGCTCAGCTGCAGACCGACGGAACCGTCCTCGCCGACCGGCTCGAAGTAGCCGATGGCGAAGTTCGTCACCACCGGCACGGTGACGACCGCGATGATCGAATTGACCGCGGTCAGTGACACATTCAGCGCCACGTCGCCACGGAACAGGTGGCTGAACAGGTTCGCCGTCGTCCCACCGGGCGAGGCGGCGAGCAGCATCATGCCGACCGCCAGAATCGGCGACAGATCGAACAGCAGCACCAGGCCGAACGCGACCACCGGTAGCACCAGCAATTGGCAGGCCAGCGCGATGGCGACGATGCGCGGCGTCTTCGCGATGCGGGCGAAGTCGGCGCCGGTGAGCGAGAGCCCGAGGCCGAACATGATCACCGCCAGCGCCAACGGCAGACCGACTGATACCAGTGGAGAGTTCATAGCCACACACTTCTCATCGAGCAGTCCGAGTCGAGGTACCGACCGGATTGAGACGCTCTGGTCTCAATCCCGAAGGGTAGCTAGCTGTGACCCTCGTCGCAGCGAAATCGACAATGCGTTATCCGGTAGAGGCGACGATCTCCGGGACGGCGGCGTGACTACCGGCGCACAGGTCGTGGACGAAGCGCATCTTCTCCAGCACCCGCTCGGGCAGCACGAAGGGATACAGGTCGTCGTGGCCCATCGAGCGGTTGACCATGTTCAGCGACCAGGTGAGCGGCAGCCAGAGCTCGATGATCTTGTCGAACCCGGCACGGCCGATCTGCGGGCGGTCGAGGGTCGCGCCCGCGGGGGCGAGTCCGAAGGCCGCCGCGGTATCGAGGGTGTCGCGGATGTGCAGGTAGTGGGCGAAGGTCTCGGCCCAGTCCTCGGCGGCGTGCATGGTGGCGTAGGAGGAGACGTAGTCGCGCTTCCAGCCACGGGGCGCGCCCTGGGAATAGTGGCGATCCAGTGCCGCCTGGTAGTCGGCGAACGGATCACCGAACAGATCCCGGAAACGTTGCAGTGCAGCGTTATCAGCGACCAGAACGGGGAAGTAGTAGTGCCCGATCTCGTGGCGGAAGTGGCCGAGCAAGGTGCGATACGGCTCGGCCATCTCGATGCGCAACTGCTCGCGATGCGGGTCGTCGGCCTCGGCCAGGTCCAGGGTGACCACTCCGTCGATATGACCGGTGAGCACGCCCTTGGTACGGCTGGACAGCAGGTCGAAGGCCAGCCCGTGCTCGGGGTCTTCGTCACGGCCGACGATCGGCAGGCCCAACTCGACCAGTTCGAAGATCAACCGGCGTTTCGCTGCCTCCGCCTCGGCGAACGCGGCGAGGCCGCCGGTGTCGGAATCATTGGGCCTGGTCCTGGTGAGCCGGCACGACACACACAGCGCCGGCCCATACCCATCCCGGTCGACGAGCCAATTGCATTGCGCCACATGCAGGTTGTCGCACAGGCGGAAGCGATCACTGTCGACGACACCTGCCGCGTGATCGACCGCGGCGTCGCCCGGCGGGTCACCGATCACCACCAGCGTGCGATCGGTCAGGCTGAAACCCAGTGCGCTGCGGCAGGACAGGCAGACCGAGTTCTCGAAAGCCAGCTGCTGACCGCAATTCGGACAGACGAAATCACGCACGGACTACACCTCCACCGGAGCTACATCGACCGAGACCTTGATTGTGGACTGCTTCGCATCGGTGTAGATGATGCCACGCAGTGGCGGAACGTCCTGGTAATCGCGGCCCCACGCCACCGTCACGTACCGCTCGTCGGCGAACTGGTCGTTGGTGGGGTCGAAGGCGATCCAGCGACCGGCGCGATCGGTGTCGTCGGTGCCGGGCAGCCACACCGCGGCCCAGGCATGGGTGGCGTCGACGCCGACCATGCGCTCCTTGCCCGGGGGCGGATCGGTGGCGAGATAGCCCGAGACATAGCGGGCGGCCAGACCCTGCGAGCGCAGGCAGGCCGCGCCGATCCTGGCGAAGTCCTGACAGACACCTTCGCGGGCGGCGAAGACATCGGCCACACTGGTGCTCACGGTGGTGGAGCCGGACCGATACTGGAAGTCGTCGTGGATGCGGGTGTTCAGTTCCGTCACCGCTTCGAGCAGCGGCCTTCCCGGTGGGAAACTCTGTGCGGCGTAGTCGATTACGTCGGGCGTGATCTCGGGCGGGAGCAGGTCCAGGGTGAATTCGACGGCCAGTGGGCCGGTGGCGGTGCTCGGACGCGCCGACTCCCACGGCAGGTCGACACCCGGCATGTTCTGCGGGTGTTCGCCGTCGACGTCCACCAGGGACTCGCCGGTGACTTCGAGGTTGCGGTGCTCGGCGGTCACATGGAAATACGTCGTGGTGTTGCCGTACACATCGGTGCCCACCGAGCGGTCCGAGGGCACGGGGTCGATGTAGATCTCGTGCTCGAGCAGGCGCTGGCCCGGGTATTCGCGCGGGGTGAGGTACGCGCGACCGTAGGAACTGGTCACTTCGTCGGAATAGCTGTAGGTGGTGCGGTGCACCACCAGGTATCGCCGGGTCATCGGACCATCCTGGTGTTGCCACCGATACGGTGTACTGCCACGTATCGCCCGCTCATCCGACGAGCCTTGTGTTGCCACCGATGCGGTGTACCGCCACGTATCGCCCGCTCATCCGACGAGCCTTGTGTTGCCGCCGATGCGGTGTACTGCCGCGTATCGCCCGCTCATCCGACGAGCCTTGTGTTGCCCCAGAGGGGCTGAATACCCAGCGGGACAGTGAGTTTGGTGGCCTCGAACGATTCGGCCAGCTTGCGTAGTCGCAAGTGCACCCCCTCCAGCAATTCCACCAGCTCGGTCCGTACGCCGTCGTCGTCGGTGTGTTCCAGGTCGGCCGGGTCGATGCGGCGCAGCATGCGCTGGGCATCGGCGAGCAGCCGCTGCGAACGCGAGGCGCCGGAACCGCCTGGTAGTGCTTGGAAGTCGGCCTCGAGGCGGTCGAGCTGATAGACCAGCGAACGCGGGTTGCCCGGATCGAACAGCAGCAGTCCGGCCAACGCGGCCACATGGGCCGAACCACGATGGCGGCGACGGTAACTCACCGCTGACTCGGTCGCGGTGAGTACGGCCTCCGCGACTACCCCTTGCACCTCGGCCGAACTCCGCCGCCCCAGTGCGGCATTGAGCAGCGACGTCACGGCGAGCCCGCGCTCGATCCGTTTGCCGATATCCATGACGTACCAGCCGGTGTCGCGCACCAGCGACTCGGCGCCGATCCCCGACAGCGACAGCAACGCCGCCAGCGTCAGCGAATGCACCGCCGACAGCGCCGTCTCCTGTTCGGTACTGGCACTGCGGAATTCGGCCAGCGCGCGATCGACAGCACCGATGATCATCCAGGTGTCGCTGGAGAGCTGATCGCGCACCGCCCGCGCGGCGGACCCGTAGTGGTCCACCGCGTATGACAACGATCCGGCCAGCTCACGATCGCCGGTCAACGAAGCCAGGTACCCGAACCCCTCCGCGGAGGCGCCCGCGACCGCCCGGCGCGCCGCCACACCGTCCTGACCACTGGCATCCATCGCACGATGGGTGAACTGCCCCTGCGCCTGCCGCGACCGCGCGAGAACAGGCTCCGGCTCAGCCGCGGGCACCGGCTCCGCCCCACGCTCGGGCGTGACACCGGTGGTCCGCAGCGCGCGAGCCAGGGCACTGGTCCCCGCCCGCTCCCACGGCGCCTCCGCCGCATCATCCTCGGAGTCGAGTTCTGCCTCATCCGCCGTGGACTGATCCGCCCCGGCGGACTGATCCTCCGCCAGGGACTGGCGCTGCCCAGCGATCTGACTCTGCCCCGCGGACTCGCTCTGCCCCACGGACTCGCTCTGCCCCACGGACTCCCTCTGCCCCACGGACTCCCTCTGCCCCGCGGACTGTGATGCCATCGGATCAGACGGCGAGTCGTGAGGTGCCGCGTCCGTTGATACTTCGTCGGCCGATGGGGAGCGGGGTGGCTGCGTGACCGCCGCGTCGTGTGTGGGATCTTCGGCGCCGACTGGCGACTCACCGTGCCCGACATCGGTTTTCGGATCTTTCTCAGCAGCACCGGCATCACCGGACCGCACCGCCACCAACTGACCGGTTCCATTGGGCAGCACCGACTGTGGAGCGGCGGTGCCCGTGGTGATCGACAGCGCGCGCATGAGGATCGGCAAGGCTTCGGCGCCGTCGAGCCAGGGGCGGTAGCGGTAATCCTGGTAGACATCGTGAGTGGCGGCGAGCAGCCGCACCACCGACTCGGCGCGTTCGCTGTAGCGGCCCATCCAGAACAGGTCATTGAGCACGCGCGGCGAGCTGATCGCCTCGACGACCGGGACCGCCCGGCGCAACCGTTCCTCGTGCGGCGCTTCGGAACTCGCGGCGGGCACGGTGGCCGGAGCCGCGCGGACCCACACGTCCTTGGCGGCCACCTTGATCACGCTGCGGGTCGGTTCGAGCCGCATGCGCTGCTGGCCGAGTCCGCCTGCCATCGCCGTGTAACCGCCCCGCCGGGCCAGCGAGAACAACCGCATACCCACCGGCGCGGGCGCCAATCCCGCCGGGCCGTCGACCGCGGGCGCGACCGAGAACTGGGCGGGCTCCTGCCCGACCCACTTCCACCGCTCGACCTCGATCCGGGCAGCCAGGTCGGTGCGTTCGGCAGCCGACAGGCTCGGCCCGAAAATCGTCGAGCCGTCGACGGCGGAGCGAATCACCAGGTCACCGACGTGCGACACCAGGTGCGCGCGCTCGGTGTCGTCGCCACCCCAGTAGGTGGGGGTGGCGTCGAGCAGCAGATCCTCGCCGAGGACCGAGCGGGCGATGCGCGGCAGGAACGGGCTCAGCGCGGGCGATTCCAGCAGCCCGCTACCGAGGGTGTTCACCACCGTCACCGCCCCGCGGCGCAGCACCTCGACCAATCCGACCACCCCGAGGCGCGAATCGGGGCGCAGATCCAGCGGGTCGGAGAACTCGGCATCGACGCGCCGCAGCACCACATCGACCCGTTCCAAGCTGCCGAGCGAACGCATCCACAGCGCGCCGTCGCGCACCACCAGATCGGAGCTCTCGACCAGCGGGAAACCGAGCATCTGCGCGAGATATGCCTGGTCGAAGGCGGTTTCGGAATGCGAACCGGGGCTGAGTACCACGACGACCGGCTCTTCCCCGTCGGCCAGCTCGGGTGCCGCTTCCTCGAGCATCAACCGCATGGCCCGTGCGAACGGGCTCAGTGGTCGTGGCCCCGCGTGCTCGAAAGCCTCGGGAATCGCCGAGGCCACCACACGTCGGTCGGCCAGGGCGTATCCGGCGCCGGAGGGAGCCTGCGCCCAGTCGGCCAGCACCCGGAACTGCCCGTCACTCCACCGGCTGATGTCACAGGCGTGCAGGAACAGTTGGTGGGTGCCGGGAATCGTGATGCCGTGCGCGGCCCGCACATACCCGGTATTGCCGAACACCACCTCCGCGGGCAGCAGGCCCGAGCTCAGCAGCCTGCGCGGGCCGTACACATCGGTGAGCACCTCGTCGAGCACCAGCGAGCGCTGCACCAACCCGGTTTCCAGGCGGGTCCAGTCCTCGGCGGAAACCAGCAGCGGAATCGGGTCGAGGCGCCACGGCTGCGGGATCGAGGTGTCGTCATCGCCGCCGAGACCGACCTCGGTGTAGGTGACACCGTCGTCCTCGATCTGCCTGCGCACCCGGTGATCGATCCGATCGATCCCGCCGATCCCCTGATCGATGAAGTCGGCCGACAGCTCCGACCACATCGATCGCACCCGGCCACGCCCATCGACCAACTCGTCGTAATAGCCCGTAGTGGGTCTACCGCACTCGTCGAAGCGCGCTCCCGCCAAACTGTCAGCCCGATACCGCGCGAACTGCTCGGCAACCTGAGCGCGCACGCCCGATCCCTGCCGATTCCCGTCCCTGAGCGCTTCATCGCGCTGAGCCACCGAGCCTCCTGTAATTTTCGCGGCTGGCGCCGCGGGGTTTTGCGGCCCCGAATGTCGGCGATTCTTCCCTCCTCCGGTCAGTCGCTGCGCTCCCTCCCTCCGTCACTCCAGAATCGGGACGGCCGCAAAACCCAAAGCCACTGACTTCCAACGACTCGTCGACCAGATCGGCCTGTGTGTCGACCAGACGTTCGGTGGCGCGCCGAAACTCTCGACTACTGGCCCCACACTGTTCGCGCGCGGCGTAGGTCCAGGATGCCTGGCGCTCCGACATCGGTCGACTGTGCCGCGATCTTCGCACGGAGTTCGGCGGGATCCATCGGATTCACCGTATGTCCGGCGGCCTCGAAACGGCGGTTGCGGCGCGATTGGGCGGCGACGGCGTTGACGGGTGCGTCGTCGTAGGCGCGGCCGCCGGGGTGTACGACGTGGTAGGTGCAGCCACCGCGGGAGATGCCCGTCGCGACGTCTACCAGGTCGAACACCAAAGGGGCGTCGACGGTGATCGAGGGGTGCAGTGAGTTCGGCGGCTGCCAGGCGCGGTAGCGCACGCCTGCCACCTGGACGTCGGATTTGTCGGTGGCCAGCAGCGGTACTGGCATGCCGTTGCAGGTCAGGACGTAGCGGCCGCGGTCGGCGCCGACCAACCGCACCTGGAGGCGTTCCACCGACGAGTCGACGTAGCGCGCGGTGCCCTGGCCGGTGGTCTGTTCGCCGAGGGTGAGCCACGGTTCGATCGCGCCGCGCAGTTCCAGCTCCGCCTCACCGATCATGGCGGTGCCGATGCGGGGGAAGCGGAATTCGGTGAAGGGGTCGAGCCAGGCGGTGTCGAAGTCGACGCCCGCCGCGCGCAGGTCGGCCGCGACCTCGGCGATGTCGTTGTTCAGGAAGTGCGGCAGCAGATAGCGGCCGTGCAGGTTGGACCCGTGGCGGATCAGCGGCGCGCGCAGCGGCTTGTCCCAGAACATCGAGACCAGGCCGCGCACCAGCAACGACTGCACCATCGCCATCTGGAAATGTGGCGGCATCTCGAAACCACGCAGTTCCAGCAGCCCGAGCCGGCCGCGAGCCGAGTCGGGGCTGTACAGCTTGTCGATGCAGAACTCGGCGCGGTGGGTGTTGCCGGTGAGATCGGTGAGCAGGTGCCGCAGCGCGCGGTCGATATGCCAAGGGGCCGACTGGATTTCGTACGGCGTGGGGCCAGGGGCTTGTTCGGCGGTGAGCCTGGCGACCTCGGCGAAGGCGATCTCGAGTTCGTAGAGCGCGCCTTCGCGACCCTCGTCCGCGCGGGGCGCCTGCGAGGTCGGGCCGACGAAACGACCCGCGAACAGGTACGACAGCGCGGGGTGGCGCTGCCAGTAGGTGAGCATGGAAACCAGCAGGTCGGGGCGGCGCAGCAGCGGTGAACGCGCCGGGGTGACGCCACCGAGGGTGATGTGGTTGCCGCCGCCGGTACCGCCGTGGGTGCCGTCCACGTCGAAGGATTCGGTGCTCAGCCGGGCGAGCCTGGCCTGCTCGTAGAGGGTGTTCAGCACCTCGGCCTGCTCGGCGAACGAGCTGGTGGGCATGATGTTCACCTCGATCACACCGGGGTCGGGCGTCACCGAAAACGTCTGTAGCCGTGCGTCACTCGGCGGGGCGTAGCCTTCCAGCACCACCGGCTGCCCGATCGCCACCGCCGCCGCCTCCACCTTGGCGATCAGATCGAGGAAGTCGTCGAGCTCGGTCACCGGCGGCAGGAACACATGCAGCCGACCCTGCCTGACCTCGGCGACCAGCGCGGTCGTCGGCGTGAAATCGGCCGGCTCCACCGCGGCGGCCGGCTCGACCCGTTCTTCACTCAGCGGTTTCTGGTAGAGCGGGTCGCTGTCGGGCAGGATCGGCGGCGCGTGCCAGGACACCGAACCGATCGGAAGGCGTAGTCCGGCAGGCGAATCGCCATCGGCCAACACGATCCGACCGCGACTGTCCTCGGCACGGCCACGGCGCAGTTGCCAGTCGGCACTGGCCCAGCCGACGCCGTCGGCCCGCCGATGAATCGGCAGCACATACGCCGACGGCTGATCGACCGACTCCTCCAAACTCTCGAGCAATACCCGCCGCACCTCGGGCGAGTCCTCGGTCGGGTCGATATCGGCGGGCGGCGGATCGCCATACGGCGCGCTCACGGTCGCTGCCAACCGCGCCAACGGATCCTCGAAAGCGGGCCGCACCTGCACATCCGGCAACCCCAGGGTGCCCGCGATCTCGGCGATCAATGCCTTGGCCGCACCGATGTCGGCCGCGGGCGCCCGGTCGGGAATCACCCCGGCGGCCGAGTTGCTCGGTTGCGAGCGGGTCAACTGGATGGGCGGGTGGACCGACGGCGGCGCGCTCCCGGCCCCCTTTTTCCCGCGAAACTTGTTCTTCCTGGCGGCTTTTCGCAGTTCAGCCGCTGCCTTCTTGGCCGCCTTGGCTGACTCCTTCGCTGCCTTCTTCGACACCTCGGCCTTCTCCGCCGGGCGAACAGCGCCACCGGCGTCGGCGCAGGCCTGCTGGGTCTCCGCCGCGCGGCGATGTTCGGCGGCGACCAGTTCGACGGGTTCGTCGATCAGCGCCGGCCCGTCGTCGAACTCCACCACCTCGAGATCCGCCGCCTCGACAGCGGGTTCTGCCGCCTCCGCGAGATCGCCCGCATCGACATAGTCGACTCTGTCGAGCAGATCGACACCGCCCGCCTTGCCCATCCTCCGGACCTCGTCATCCCCGGCAAGCCCCAACGCGACAACCGCGGCGGCGATTTCGTCACCGCTGACGCGACGACGCGCATCGAAGACCGGGACCATGTCGGTGTCGATCGTGGCGGCGGGGAGGTGCGCTTCGAGCACCGACACCGCGCCGGCCGACCCTGGCACGTCACCGACGGCGTCCGCACCGGACTCGTCCGCCAGCCCCAGCGCGACAACCGCGGTCGCGACCTCGGCACCGGCAGGCGCGTAGCCGTTCGAGTGGTCGGCCCCCACTGTGTCGGCGACGCCCCCAGTCGACGGCGTGTGCCGGGAAACCGGCGTCCACGGGTCGGCGAGTAGATCCTGACGCCGCCAGATCGGCTCGCCATCGGCCCGCCAGGCGATCGCGATCTCCCAGCGGGGCAACGGTTCTCCGGGATACCACTTGCCCTGGCGGTACTGCACGATGCCGGTCGGCGCGTAGATCGAGCGGAGTCGGTCGGCGAGGTCGACGGCGCGCTCACGTTTGTGCCTGCCGTCGGCGTCGGTGGTCCACTGGGCGCTGACCTGGTCGTCGATGGAGACGAAGGTCGGCTCACCGCCCATGGTGAGGCCGACATCGGCCCCCGCCATCCGGGCGTCGATCGCGGCACCGGATGCGACGATGCTTTCCCACTGGGAATCGGTGTAGGGCAGCGTGACTCGCGGATCCTCATGGATACGGCGAACCACATTGCTGAAGTCGAGGGTGGCCTCAGTGATCCCGGTGGCCCCGGTGATCGGGGCGGCGGCGCCGGGATGCGGGGTGGCGGCGAGCGGGATGTGGCCTTCGCCCGCGAACAGGCCGGAGGTGGGATCCAAGCCGACCCAGCCCGCGCCGGGCAGATACACCTCGGTCCAGGCGTGTAGGTCGGTGAAGTCGGCGGCCGGGCCCGACGGACCGTCCAGCGACGGCACATCGGAGGTGAGCTGGACCAGGTAGCCGGAGACGAAGCGGGCGGCCAGCCCCAGCTCACGCAGCACGCCGACCAGCAACCAGGCCGAGTCACGGCAGGACCCGAGCGCGGTGCGCAAGGTGTGATCGGGCGTCTGCACACCCGCCTCCATGCGCACGGTGTAGTCGACCGAACCGCGCAGCGCGTAGTTGAGTTCGACGAGATAGTCGATGGCACGGATGCGGCCCTGCGGCCGGTGCACCCGCGCCCAGTCCCGCAGCAACTCCCCCGGCCCACTGCCCGGCTCCGCCTCGTCGACGCGCCGCAGATAGGGCGCGAGATCCGCGGCGAGTGCGGTGTCGTACTCGAACGGGAAGAACTCGGCGTAATCCTCGATGAAGAAGTCGAACGGGTTGACCACCTCGAGGTCGGCGATCAACCCCACGGTGATCGACAACTCCTTCGTCGGGTTCGGAAACACCAGGCGCGCAACGAAATTACCGAACGCGTCCTGCTGCCAGTTGACGAAGTGCTCGGCCGGTAACACCTCGAGGGAGTACGCCTCGATCGGCGTGCGCGAGTGCGGGGCGGGGCGCAACCGCACTTCATGCGGATGCACCTCGACGAGACGATCGAAGGAGTATGCCGTGCGGTGCTCGAGTGACACCTTGATGCCCATTCACCAAGTGGACCACACACCCCCGACACCGCGCGGGCCGACGAAACCGGAGTTTCCCGACCGGCACCCCTTTCGAAACACCGCGGTAATAGCCGGTCTCGGCCCTGTGGGTTACCGGCCGAGACGCGGGGCACCAGCGGCTAAGCTGGCACCGTGAGCTACGACCACATCCTGCTGCCATCCGGCGTCGCCAGCTCTGTCGACGAGATCGACGCCTACCTCGCCGCCCAGGAAGGCCTGACCGAGTCCGAACCGATCGCCGAGATCGCGGCCGAGTTGAACGCGCGCAACGCCGAACTGCCGGTGGACGACTCGTTCCTCAGCGTCGAATCCGTCGGCGGCCCCAGCGGCGACACGCTCTACATCCCCTCGCCGTACGACGCCATCGGCTTCGTCCGCAACCTGCTCTTCGACCTCGCCACTCCGCGCGGCTACGCCGTCTACGATCCGCAGCTGACCTGGATCATCGACCCGGCCGACCACATCCCGATCAACGTCACGCACGGCGGTGCGGGCGAATTCCCGTATCTCACCGAGGAATTGGCACACCAGTGGGTCGCCGGGCTCGCCGCCCCCAACCCGTACCTCATCGTCGAAGAGGGCGAACAGCGCTACATCCAGACCTACCGCGACCCGAGCGGCCCCTACACCCTCGAATATCGCGACGGCGCCCCCGACCGGCATTTCGGCACGACCCTCGACGACCCGGCGCAGGTCGCCGCCATCATCTGGGACTGGGCCAACGGCAAGCCCGCCACCGCCGAGGGTGTCACCTGGACCCGCGTAGAGCTCTGAGCCTCGTGCGGCCGCGACGGCGGCAACCACGCCTACCGCCGTCGCGCCTGGTCCTACAGCGTCCGTCGGCCGGAAAGTGCCCGGCCGAGGGTCAGTTCGTCGGCGAATTCCAGGTCGCCACCCATCGGCAGCCCGGAGGCCAACCGGGTGACGGTGAGCCCGGGGAAATCGCGCAGCATCCGCACGAGATAGGTGGCCGTCGCCTCGCCCTCGGTATTCGGGTCGGTCGCGATGATCACCTCGCTCACATCGATGCCGTCTTCCTGATTACCGATGCGGGTCAGCAGCTCCCTGATCCGCAATTGATCGGGCCCGACGCCGCTGAGCGGATCGAGCGCACCACCGAGCACGTGGTAGCGACCACGGAACTCGCGGGTGCGCTCGATCGCCTGCACATCCTTGGGTTCCTCGACCACACAGATCATCGTGCGGTCGCGGCGTGGGTCGGCACAGATCCGGCACAGCTCACCATCGGCGACGGTGCCGCACGAGACGCAGAACTGCACGCCGTCGCGCACCTTCTGCAGGGCGGCCTGCAGCCGGTCGATATCCGGCGGCTCCACCTGCAATAGATGAAAAGCGATGCGCTGCGCGCTCTTCGGACCGACCCCGGGCAGTTTGCCCAGCTCGTCGATCAGATCCTGAACCGGCCCCTCATACATCAGAAGTCGGGCAGACCGGGCATCGAACCGCCGCCGAGGCCCTGCGACAGGGGACCGAGGCGCTCGGCCGCGAGCTGCTGCGCATTGGCCATCGCGGCGTTGATCGCGCCGATGACCAGGTCCTGCAGTCCGTCGACATCGTCCGGATCGACCACCTTCGGGTCGATCGTCAGTGCGATCACCTCGCCGCTGACCTTGATCGTGGCCTGCACCAGACCGCCGCCTGCCTGACCGGACACCTCGGTCTCGGCGAGCTCGGCCTGCGCCTGCATCACTGCCTGCTGCATCTGCTGAGCCTGGGCGAGCAGTGCCTGCATATCGAACTGACCATCACCGGGTTGCACAACACTCCTGTGTCTTTGGCGGCTGGCGCCGCGGGGTTTTCGGCCCTGGGGGCCGCACACCGAGGGACGATACTGCGCCTCCGGCATTCCGTCTCGCCCTCGGGTGCGAGGCGGCCGAAAACCGTGGGGTGCGTCGGGTGCGGAGCTCTGGCCGCGTGCGGTTGCCAGTTTAGTCGTGGCGAATGGCCGCTGAAACGATGGCTCCGCCGGGGATTCGAGCATACGATCAGACCAGGTCTGGCAATGATTCAGCAATCTCTAGGAGATCAGATGAATGCATCCCGTGCGCGCCTGGCATCAGTTTCAGCCGTGTTCGCATCCGTCGCTAGCCTGCTTCTTCTCACTCCCGCCGCCGTGTCAGCCGACTCCGGCGGCGCGATCAACGACTACGGCAACGGCTGCGTACTCGATCCAGGCAATCGCGCGGCGACCATCGATTCGTTGCGCTTCCGCTGCAGCATCACCCAGCAGGACCAGATCTACCGTGACGCGCAGGCGGGCGCGGTGGCGACGGGCCTCACCAACGGCTGGGTGACACGCCCGCCGCAACTCGAAGCGGCCGCACCCGCACTGTGGATCGGCAAGGTGTTCCGCACCGGACCGGACGGCGGCTCACTCACCAACCGGGTCACCGGCGCCGGGATCGAGGCTTTCCCCGCCGATGTCTATCGAGCACCGTCGATCCTCGATGGCGCCCCCACCTGGGCACTGAACTACGCGCCGTCACCCACACCACAGGTCTACGACGAGATCCGCGAGGTCACCCCGGGTGTCTGGTTCGGCTATTCGTGGTGGCGCGAGGGCTCTTGGCCACTGCTCGCCGCCTTCGTGTTGGCGCCCGCCTGATCGGAGCTTGACCCTCCACCCGCTGGAGGGTGTTGTCTTGCTCTTATGACAGCAACCGTGGCGATCGGCGAGTTCGCCCGCCTCACCCATCTGAGCGTCAAGACGCTGCGGTATTACCACGAGATCGAGTTACTCGAACCTGCCGCGGTGGATGTCGGCACCGGCTACCGCCGATATTCCACCGACCAGGTGGAGCGAGCCCATCTGATCCGCCGCCTGCGCGATCTGGACATGCCGCTGCCGGAGATCCGCACCGTGCTCGCCGCGGCCGATCCCGCCGAGCGCGACGCTGCGCTGCGGGCGCATCTGATCAGGATGGAGGCGGCGCTGGATCGCACCCGCGAGGTGGTGGTTTCGCTGCGCGCCCTGCTCACCGCGCCCCCACCACCGATCGAGGTCGACTACCGGATCGAGCCCGCGTTCACGGCGCTCACGGTCACCGACCACGTCGAGCACACCGCCATCGCCGATTGGTGCGGCACAGCGTTCGAGCAGCTGTACATGATCCTGCTCGAGTCGGGCGTGGATCCGGGAGGCGTTGCTGGCGCGACGTATTCGAACGAGTTCTTCACCGAAGACAACGGCGCGGTGACCGCGTACGTGCCGTTGCCGCCCGGGGCCGAATTCGTCCCCACCCGCGGCTTCGCCATCGTCGACTTCCCGGCCCGCCACTTCGCCGTGGCCATACACAACGGCCCGTTCGAAGACTTCGACCGCACCTATGGCGCACTCGGCAGCCACGTCGCCGAGCACAGCGCCGCACTGCCCGGCGAACCGGTCCGCGAGCGCTATCTCGTGGGACCTGACATCACCGATAACCCGGCCGAATATCGCACCGAAGTGTGCTGGCCGATCACCGAAGGAGAAATCTGATGACCATCGTCCTGGCCAACATCACCATGGACTGCCACAACGCCACCGCCCAGGCCGAGTTCTACGCACAACTGCTCGATTTGCCCGTAGACCCGGAGGCGTCGCAGTTCTTCGCCACCGTCGGCAAATCCGCCGGCCACGCCCCGACCCTGATGTTCATCCAGGTCCCCGACAAGACCCCTGGCAAAAATGTGGTCCATCTGGATTTCCACACCGCGGAGTGGGCCGAGTACATCGAGCGCGCGATCAGCCTGGGCGGCAAGCACATCGGCGACTTCGACGAGTACGGCATCCAGTGGACCACCCTCGCCGACCCCGAAGGAAACCTCTTCGACATCGGCAAGGACTGACCGACTCCCGAGAACTGGGTTCAGGCCAGTTCGCGCGAGAGGTTGCCGAGAACCTCGGCCTGGATCTTCTTCAGTCCGAGGGGGGCGAAGATGCCCTCGAAGATGCCCGCGATGCCGCCCGCACCCTTCCAGATGGTCTCGACGGTGACCTTCGAGCCGGTGCCGTCGGGGGTGACGGTCCAGGTGTTGACCATGGTGGAGTTGGCGTCGCGCTCGGTGAGGACCGAATCCGCCACCGTGACGGTCGCGCGCACGTTGCGTGTGCGCTTCTCGGTGGCCTGCAGCGTCCACTCCACCACGGTGCCCGCGCCGTTACCGCCTTCGACAACCTTGTAGTCGCGGTAGTGCGAGGAGAGAATGCGCGGCCGAATCGTCTCGTAATCGCCGATCGCTGCGAGCGTGCGCTGCGGATCCGCGGCGACGACGATCGAACTGCTGGCGCTGACCTGTCCCACTGTTGACTCCTTGCTGGGGGGTGTGGCGATATCTCGACCGGGTTACATCCTGCCCTGTCTCGCACCGGTTCACCCGACCAGGTCGGGGCGGCGCGGGAACATGTACGTGACTTTTTGTCGCGGCGCGCAAGTATCCGGTGGCCGGGCGGACGGGGTCGTACTAGCGTCAAAGGGGTGGCAGTGAGTCTTTTGGGTAGGGCTGGTCACGAACCGGCCACACGCGAGTCCGGATATGCCGCGCATCGGGCGGGTGTGGAGCGACTGCTGGCAAGCTATCGCGCCATCCCACCCGGTGCCGTCGTCCGGCTGGCGAAGAAGACATCGAACTTGTTCCGGGCCAGGGCGGCACCCACCGCGCCCGGCCTCGACGTGTCCGGCCTGGGGCAGGTGATCGCGGTGGACCCGCGAGCCCGCACGGCCGACGTCGCGGGCATGACCACCTATGAGGACCTGGTGGCAGCCACCCTCCCCTACGGGCTGGCGCCGCTGGTGGTGCCCCAGCTCAAGACCATCACCCTGGGCGGCGCGGTGACCGGCCTCGGCATCGAATCGACCTCGTTCCGCAACGGTCTGCCCCACGAATCCGTCTTGGAAATGGACATTTTGACCGGCTCCGGCGAGATCGTCACCGCGACACCGACCGGCGAGCACGCCGACCTGTTCCACGGCTTCCCCAACTCCTACGGCACGCTCGGATACTCCGTCCGGCTGAAGATCGAGCTCGAACCCGTTCTGCCGTTCGTGGAACTGCGGCACGTGCGCTTCCACGACTTGCGTGAGCTGGAAGCCGAACTCGATCGGATCGTCGTCGAACGTCGCTTCGAGGGCGAAGATGTCGATTACGTCGACGGCGTGGTGTTCAGCGCGAGCGAGAGCTACCTGACCCTGGGTCGCCGGACCGAGGAGCCGGGGCCGGTCAGCGATTACACCGGCATGGACATCTTCTACCGCTCCCTGCAGCACGCCGACGGCGTGACACGCGACCGGCTGACCATCCACGACTACCTGTGGCGCTGGGACACCGACTGGTTCTGGTGCTCGCGCGCGTTCGGCGCCCAGAATCCGAAGATCCGCAGGCTCTGGCCGAAGTCGCGCCGCCGCAGCAGTTTCTACTGGAAACTGGTCGCGCTCGACCGCAAGTACCACATCGATGACCGCAGGCAGGCCCGCAAGGGCAACCCCCCGCAGGAACGCGTCGTGCAGGACATCGAGGTGCCGGTCCAACACACCGCCGACTTCGTCGAATGGTTCCTCCGGGAAATACCTATCGAGCCGATCTGGTTGTGCCCATTGCGCTTGCGTGCGCTCGACGACGCGCCGGCCACGGACGGTGACCGTCCGTGGCCGCTGTATCCGCTCGAGCCACAGCGCACCTACGTCAATGTCGGATTCTGGTCGGCGGTGCCGACCGAGCGAGGTCAACCGGAAGGGGCGGCCAACCGCGCCATCGAGAAGATCGTGTCCGCGTTCGACGGACACAAGTCGCTCTACTCGGACTCCTACTACGACGAGGCCGAGTTCGCCGAGCTCTACGGCGGCGACACCTACACCGAACTGAAGACCCGTTACGACCCGGACCAACGACTGCTGAATCTGTATTCGAAGGCGGTGCAACGCAAGTGACGACATTCAAGGACCGATCCGAGGTATTGGCAGAGCTGGGGACCCGGCTCAACATCGCCGAGGTCGTCGAAACCCTCGTAGACGGCGACATCCCTGTCCGCCTGACCGCCTACGACGGCAGCACGACCGGCCCGGTGGACGCGCCCTTCACCCTCGAGATCAAGACCCCACGCGGCATCAACTACCTGGCGGGCGCCCCCGGCGACCTCGGCATGGCGCGCGCCTACATCGCCGGTGACATGACCGCCGAGGGGGTGCATCCCGGCGACCCGTACGACATCTTGAAAGCCATGCAGGACATGAAGTTTCATCGTCCTTCGGCACTGTCGCTGGTCACCATCGCCCGCTCGCTGGGCTGGGAGCGGCTCAAGCCGATCGCTCCCCCGCCGCAGGAGACGCTGCCCCGGTGGCGCCGGATCGCGCTGGAAGGCCTGCGCCACTCCAAGACTCGCGACGCGGAGGCGATCCACCACCACTACGACGTCTCCAACAAGTTCTACGAGTACGTCCTCGGCCCGTCGATGACCTACACCTGCGCGGTGTACGGCGATGAGAACTCGACGCTCGAGCAGGCACAGGAGAACAAGTACCGCCTGATCTTCGAGAAGCTGCGCCTGAAGGAAGGCGACCGGCTGCTCGATATCGGCTGCGGCTGGGGCGGCATGGTTCGCTACGCGGCACACCGCGGTGTGCGGGTGATCGGGGCGACGCTGTCGGCCGAACAGGCCGCCTGGGCACAGCAGAAGATCGCCGAGGAAGGTCTCAGCGAGCTCGCCGAGGTCAGGCACAGCGACTACCGCGACATCCCCGAGGGCGAATTCGACGCCGTCTCCTCGATCGGCCTCACCGAGCACATCGGCGTGCACAACTACCCGTTCTACTTCGGCTACATCAAGGACAAGCTGCGGGTGGGCGGGCTGTTCCTCAATCACTGCATCACCCGCCACGACAACACCCGCACCACCAAGGCGGGCGACTTCATCGACCGCTACGTCTTCCCCGACGGGGAGCTGATCGGTTCCGGCCGCATCATCGCCGATATCCAGAACGTCGGCCTCGAGGTGCTGCACGAGGAGAACCTGCGTGAGCACTACGCGCTGACACTGCACGAATGGTGCAAGAACCTGGTCACCAATTGGGACGAGGCCGTCGCCGAGGTCGGCGAGGGCACCGCGAAGGTGTGGGGGCTGTACATGGCGGGCTGCCGACTCGGCTTCCAGCGCAATGTGATCCAGCTGCACCACGTGCTCGGCGTGAAGCTCGATTCGAGCGGCAACTGGGATGTCCCGTTGCGGCCTTGGTGGCAGCCTTAGCAGTCGCCGTGTTCTCGGCGCGCCTCCGCCGATGGACTGACCGAAGGGTGCGACGAAGGAGTGCCCGTAGGGAGGGAAGAGGTGGAGTTCAGCGCCGAGAACTGCGGCACCAGCCGCCAAGATTATTGCAGTAGTTCGTCGAGGAAGTGACCGGGCAGGTCCCGCAGGATCGGATGCTCCTGCCCGTCATGGGATTGCGTGCGCAACACATGCAGCAGGCCGACCACACCCGGGCCCGCGTCCAGCAGCGGTCTGGTCCAGCTCAGTTCGGCGCAGGTGCGCAGGACCGGCAGCACCAGCCCGGTCGCTTCCCCGACCCACCCCGCCGACGCAAGACATTCCGCGAGCAGCAGGGTCGCGTCCAATTCCGCGCGTGGACGGGCTTGGTCGAGTGTTTTCGCGTAGATCACCCTGGCGTGGCGGGCGGCGCGATCATCGGCACGCAGCCGCTGTTCGGCCAGCAGGATGCGGATTTCGGCGATGCCACGCGCCTCGGTGATCAGCGCGGCGGCGCCCTTCTTGCGCCGTGCGCCGTTACCGGAGGTGTCGGGAACGAAGCCGTCCTCGCCGGTGGGGAATCCGAGCCTGGACCGTTCGGCCCGCACGTGGGCATCCAGGCGGGCCAACCCGTTCTCCGCGGCCACGCGCGCGCCTTCGTCGAGGCGCGCCGAGGCTGTGTATTGGTCGCCGAGCGCGGCCTTCACCCTGGCCCCGATCACGAAGGTCGCGATCAGGAAGTCGACCGGACCGACCCGGGTAACCAGCTCGTGGCTCTCGTCGAGCAGCCGATCAGCCAGCACCAGATCACCACGGCGATAAGCCAATTCGCCGAGGAGCGCGGCCGCGATCCGGGCGGCGTCCGAGCGCGGCCCGGCCTTGGTCCGCGCGGTCTCGTAAGCCTGCTCGAAAAAGGTAGTAGCAGCGGCGATGTCGAGACGCTCGTAGGCGGCGTCGCCCAGCGCGCACAGGCCGAATACCGGACCGAGCGGGTCCTTCGACTGTGTGTGATAGTCGGCGGCCCAATCCTGTAGCTCGGTCACCGCGTCGAAGTCGAACTCACACAGCCGAACGAACGACATCAGATTCGCGGCGGTCGACACCGTCCAGGCAGGCAGGTCGCCGGGTTCTTCCAACACGGCGGCCAGGCTGTCGGCCACCTCGGCGATGTCATCGTGGGCTACCCGGTCGGCGGCATCGAGCACCGTTGCCACGCAACGCTGTTCGGTCAGTTCCGGCTCACCGGGCGAGCTGCGGGCCAGCAGGTTCGACAGCCTGCCGAGCGCGCTGCGGGCGGTCCCGGTCTGCTGCATGTTCATATTGGCCCTGGCTACCGCCATCAACAGTTTCGACCGTGACGTCACCTGCTGCACAGGCAGTTTCGAGACGGTGCCGAGCAGGGTGGCCAGCCGGGAACCGTCGATCAGGTCCATGCCGCCGCTTTCGAGCAGGTCGGCGGCGAGTTTGAGATCGGTCGCCGCCAGTGCGTGATCCACGGACTTGCGCAGCAGTTGATGCTCGGCGTACCAGCGAGCAGCCTTGCGGTGCAGCATTTTCGAACGTCCAGGATGTTCGCGGTCGAGCCTGGCGCGCAGGTGCTCGGCGAACAGCGGTTGCATGCGGTACCACTCCGGGTCGTGCTGGATCCGGTGCAGGAAAAGCTCACGCTGCTCGGCTTGTGCCAGCAGCGCGGCACCATCGGGCACGTCGGCGAGCAGCCCGGCCAGGGAGCCGTTCACCCGCTCGACCACCGAGATCGCCATCAGGAACTCGAGCTGCTCCGGCGCCAGCGCGTCGAGCACGTTCTCGGCCAGGTACTCCCGCATCCCGTGCCCGCCCTCGGCGAGCGAGGCGAGCAACTGCGCCGGGTCGGCCTTACCACGCAGCGTCAGGCTCACCAGCTGGATCGCGGCGGGCCAGCCGTCGGTCGCGACGTGGATCTGCTCGACCTGCTCATCGGTGAGCGCGAAACCGTTGCGTTCCACCAGGATCTGGCGGGTCTCCGATTCGGTGAGCCGCAGCGCGGCGGCGTCCAGCTCGACCAGTTCGTCGCGTACCCGCAACCTGCTGATCGGCAGGCCGGACTGATCGCGACTGGTGATGACGAACCGCACGTGGTGGCAGCCGTTGTCGAGCAGGGTCGCCATCGCCCGTTGCACGCCGGGGTCGCGCACGCGGTGCCAGTCGTCCACTACGACGACCACCGGTTGCCCGCTGGCGTGGATCTCATCGATCAGGGTGGCGATCACGTAGGCGACGGCGTCGGCGGGACGCTCCTCCAGCACCTGCTCGAGGCCGGCGCCGACATCGGGGCGCACCCGGCGAATGGCCTCGATGAGGTGGGCGAGGAACCAGATCTCGCTGTCGTCGTCCTGGTCGACACCCAGCCAGGCCACCGGAATACCGCGGGTGGCCAGATCCGCGCGCCACTGCGTGGCGACGGTGCTCTTGCCGAAACCGGCGGGCGCGTGGATCAGGGCCAGTCGGCGCTCGCCGCCCTCGCGCAGCACGTCGAGCAGGCGCTGGCGGGGGAAGGGCTCGCGCGCGGGCGTCGGCGGGCGGAATTTGGTGGCGGCGGTCGGCGGCAGGGTGCCGGTCGTCGTGCTCGGCATGGGTACCGAGGGGCCTACGGTCTGCAGGGTCAGCGGCCAGCTCCGGCGGCCGGTGACCGATTTCAAGACCTCCGATGCGTCCTCGGTGGTGTCCTCGGAGTCGAGCAGCGCCATTTCGTCGGGCATCTGGCCGTGGGCGCGCTGAACCTCACGCAGCATTTCGCCGAACTCGTAGGCGGAGGAAGGGCGGTCGGTCGGCTCGGGCGACATGGCCTTTTCGATCACCGCGGCGACGTCGCTCGGGATGTCCTGGGCGCGCAGGTCGGGGACGGGCTGGGTGGTGATGCGCAGGAACTGGGCGACCACCTTCTCCCCCGATTGGCGTTCGAACGCGGCGTGGCCGGTCAGCAGGGCGAACAGGGTCGCGCCGAGGCCATAGATATCAGACTGAACGGTCGGTTCATTGCCCTTGAGCACTTCCGGCGCGGTGAACGCGGGCGAGCCGGTGATCAAGCTGCTCGACGTCTGGAACCCACCGGGGATTCGGGCGATGCCGAAGTCGGTGAGTTGCGGTTCCCCGTAGCCGCTGAGCAGCACGTTCGCCGGTTTCACATCCCGATGCAGAATGCCCGCCCGATGTGCCGACTCGATCGCCGCGGCCAGCTTCACCCCGGCTCGCAAGGTATCCGACCAGGTCAGCGGGCCGCGATCGTGGATGAGGCGTTCGAGCGAGCCGCGCGAGCAGTACGGCATCACGATCAGCGGCAGCCCGGTCTCGGTCACGTCGACCTGCAGGATGTCGACGATATTCGGGTGACCCGAGAGCCTGCCCATCGCCTGTTCCTCGCGCAGGAACCGTTCCCGGCTCTCCACGTCGATTTCCGAGGACAGCACCTTCACCGCGACGACTCGATCCAGCGCAGGCTGTAAGGCCCGGTACACCACGCCGAACCCGCCGCGCCCGATCTCCTTGGCTCCCGTGAGGCCCATGGCGTCGAGTTCGGCGATCACCGCCTCGTCGGGCACCCCCGGCGCCATCGTCCGCTGCGTATTCAGCCCCACCGGCGCCGCCTCGGCCAGCCCGCGCTGCATACGCGTCTGCTCCGGATCCATGTGACCACCTCTCACCATCGGCGTCACCGGCGTTTCGGTCGGTATGCGGGGTTGTCACCGACATCACCGCACATATCCAAGCTAGCGCGATCCGGCGTCTATCGGGTGGAGATTCGACGCTGTGGCGGCAACGGTTGTCCGAACCGCGGCACAACACACCGCGAGCGCGATCAGCGCGGTGCGACGACCCGTGGGCGACAACGCGATCCACCAACGAACTGGAGATCAGTCGGTCGCCTTCGGATGCCCAGTACCGGCGACCACGATCCATACGATGCGCGACTCGGCGTCAGGGCAGTACCAGATTCGCCCACCTCCAGTAACTTCGTACTGCCACTGGTCGAGCAGCTTCCCACCCACGACGTGAGTCGAGAGAGCGCCCTTGAGTTTGTCCTGGCGAGCAGGGTTTTCCGGTTTTGTCGGGCGCTCAGTCAACACGATCCATGCCTCCCAGGTGCTCGCGCGCGCCGATCGACATAGCTCCTCCCAGCCCTTCGCTGCTGCTGTTGTGGCAAATCGCGCCTCCCACATGCCGGGACCCGCAGGCGGCGCGACTCGGTCACCTCGCTTCGGCGACATTGCTAGTCCACCTCGGGTTCCGGCACCGGTCCGAAATCGGTGTCGATCGGCGTGGTCAGTTGTTCGACGAGGTCCGGGTCTGTGTAGATATATGCCGTATTGCGCCACGCGTGCACGGTATTGGCCAGCATCGACCATTCGCCCAGCTCTGCCGATGCTTGAAAGGACCGCGCGAATTCCCTGACAAACAACACCCGATCGGCCTCGGGAAGCAGGTCTACCCAGGGGAATTCATCGATCAATGCTGCTGCAGCGATATCTGGTGGCAGATGTGTAAGGACGTTGCGCAAGGCTCTGGCCGCCGCCATTGCGCCTTCGGCCTGCCCTTGCGCCCGATCCTCACGCATGAGTAGCAGCGCAGCCCCGTCACGACGCCGAACCCGCACGTCGCCTTCATCCGCGAGCCGAGCCACCTGCTTCGGGTCGCGCTGCAACTCGCTCCATTGCACCTCGGTGATCATGCCGCATACCTCAGCCATCGGGAAGGACTTCTGAATTTTTTCAGAAGTTCTGTGTCAAGTATGACACGGCGTTCCCATAACCCACGGTTTATGGCGGAGCCTCACCTGTCAGACGCGTGGCGAGGCCATCTGTAGCGGACGGTCAGAGGTCAGTACAGTCGATGGCACGACTCGGGCGGATAGGGAGCGCGTCGAGCGGATTGGGGGGAGTTGGTTATGACGTATCCGTCGGGGCAGCAGGATCCGGCGCCTTGGGGGCAGCCGCAGGAGTACGGTGCCGCCGGTCCGAAGCCCTATGCGCAGGAGATCGCGCCGCTCGGACCGCCACCGAAGTCGAACGCGGGGTGGATCGTTGTCGCGCTGGTGGCGATCGCCGGGTTGGCCATCGGCGCCGGGCTGCTCGTAGCAGCCGGTCGGGACAGGGTTGCGGGTACCGCGGTGGCCGCGTCCTCGAAGGCTACTTCCACCACTGCCGCGAAACCGACAACGACTACCAAGCCGAAGCCCAAGTCGGGGGCGAAGTTGAGCTATGCCGACTATGAGGGGCCGTGGGACTTCAAGCTCGGCGCGGTCGAGATGAACGCCGACTGGGTGGAAGGACGCGATCACGACAACTGCGCCGCGGTCGAGAAAGACGGGAAGCTCACCGGGCTCGGGTGTCAGTACGCGGTCGAGATGCTGCTCTCGGCCGAGGCCGGAGCAGTGAAGCTGACCCAGTTCGTACTGGCGATGCCGGACGCGGCGGCGGCTGAAGCGGCGGCCGACAAGATCGAGCAAAAGGATCTGAAAGTGCGCCCCGCAGGCATGATCGACGACTTCGAGACCGGCAAATGGAAGGCCGGGGCATCGAAGGAATTCGTGGTGATCACGCTCGTGACCGCGACCGCGGCTGTCGATTCGGCGCTCGTCGAGAAGTACCTACGATACCGCCACGGCGACATCGTCGGGGCGCTCGGCTTCCGCTAGCGGCCTTGCTACTAGCCCGAAGGCCGACTACGCCAAGCGCTGACAACGAAAGAACGCCCGCCACCTCGGTGAGGTGGCGGGCGTCGGCGATCCGGCGCGAAGACCGGAACTACCTACTTACTTGCGCAGCGAGGCCGGGACCTCGAAACGCGGGCCGAACTTCGCGGCCAGCTCGTCGGCGCGGGCCACGAAGGCCTCCTGGCCACCGGGGTAGCCCACGATGAACTGGTGCGAGCCACCCGACCAGGCCGGGAAGCCGATGCCGAAGATCGAGCCGATGTTCGCGTCGGCGGTGCTGGTGAGCACGCCTTCGTCGAAGCACTTCTGGGTCTCGATGGACTCGGCGAACATCATCCGGTCCTTGAGGTCCTGGAAGGTGACACCCTCCGGAAGCTCACGGCTCGAGTTGAAGATCTCGCGCAGGTCGTCCCACAGGCCAGTGGCCTTGCCGTCGACGTACTCGTAGAAGCCCGCGCCGCCCAGCTTGCCGGTGCGCTTGTGCTCGTCGACCATCGAGTTGACGACCTTGGAGGTCGCCACGTTGGCCGCGTTCAGCTCGCCACCGGCGGCCAGGACGGCGGCCTGGGTCTCCTTGTAGATCTTCTGCATGGTGGTGAAGTTCAGCTCGTCGCTGAGCTTCAACGGCGCGGCCGGGTAGCCGGCCTGCAGACCGGCCTGCTCGATGGTGGCCGGGTCGATGCCCTCGGCGACCATGGAGATGGCCTCGTTGATGAAGGTGCCGATCACGCGCGAGGTGAAGAAGCCACGGCTGTCGTTGACGACGATCGGGGTCTTCTTGATGGCGAGAGTGTAGTCGTACACCCGGGCCAGCGCCTCGTCAGAGGTGTTCTTGCCCTTGATGATCTCCACCAGCGGCATCTTGTCCACGGGGGAGAAGAAGTGGATACCGATGAAGTCCTCGGAGCGCTTCACACCCTCGGAGAGCAGGGTGATCGGCAGAGTGGAGGTGTTCGAGCCGAGCAGGGCATCGACGTCGACGATGTCCTCGATCTCCTGGAAGACCTTGTTCTTGAGCTCGGGGTTCTCGAACACGGCCTCGATGACGAAGTCGACACCCTTGAAGTCGGCCGCGTCGGCGGACGGGGTGATGCGAGCCAGGAGCGCGTCGGATTTCTCCTGGGTGGTCTTGCCACGCGAGAGCGCCTTGGCCTCGATGGCCTCGGCATAGCCCTTGCCCTTGACGGCGTTGGCGAGCTCGACGTCCTTGAGCACGACCTCGTAGCCGGCCTTGGCCGAGACGTAGGCGATGCCCGCGCCCATCATGCCCGCGCCGATGACACCGATCTTCTTGATGTCGCGCTTGGGCACATCCTCGAACGACGGACGAGAGCCGCCACCGTTGATGTGGTTCAGGTCGAAGAAGAACGCCTGGATCATGTTCTTCGCGACCGGGCCGGTCAGCAGGCTCGTGAAGTAACGGGCCTCGATCGTCAGCGCGTTGTCGATGTCGACCTGCGCGCCCTCGACCGCCGCGGCCATGATGGCGCGCGGGGCGGGCATGTTGGCGCCCTTGATCTGCTTACGCAGGTTGGCCGGGAACGCGGGCAGGTTCGCCGCGAAGGCCGGGGTGGACGGGGTGCCACCGGGGATCTTGAAGCCCTTCTTGTCCCACGGCTGGGCGGCCTCGGGGTTGGCCGCGATCCACGCCTTGGCGGCGGGAACGAGTTCCTCGATGGTGCCGACGACCTCGTCGATCAGGCCGATTTCCTTGGCCTTGGTGACGCGGTGACGCTGACCCTGCAGCAGCACCTGCATCAGCGCGTTCTGCAGGCCGAGCATGCGCACGGTGCGGGTCACGCCACCGCCACCGGGCAGCAGGCCGAGGGAGACCTCGGGCAGGCCGATGGCCGAACCCTTGACGTCGGCCGCGATGCGGTAGTGGGTGGCCAGCGCGATCTCCAGGCCGCCACCGAGGGCAGCACCGTTGATGGCGGCGACGACCGGCTTGCCGAGCTGCTCGAGGCGACGCAGCGGGGCCTTGACCCGGGCGACCATCGCCATGACCTCGGCCGCGTTGTCCGGGCCGACTTTCATCATGTTCTTCAGATCGCCGCCGGCGAAGAAGGTCTTCTTGCCAGAGGTGAGCACGACACCGGTGATGTCGTCCTTCTCGGCCTCGAGGCGGTCCACGGTCGCGACCATCGAATCGAGGTACGCGTCGTTCATGGTGTTGGCACCCTGGTTGGGGTCGTCGACGGTCAGCACGACCACGCCGTCGGCGTCCTTCTCCCAGCCGATGATGTTGTCAGTCATAGTTTTTCGTTCTCTCCTATGAGAAGTGAAGTCGGCCGAGGCTCAGACGCGCTCGATGATGGTGGCAACGCCCATACCGCCACCGATGCACAGGGTGATCAGGCCGTAGCGCGCGTTGCGGCGCTCCAGCTCGTCGAGCACCGTGCCGGTGATCATGGCGCCGGTGGCACCGAGCGGGTGGCCCATCGCGATCGCGCCACCGTTGACGTTCAGCTTCTCGTCCGGGACGTTGAGGTCCTTCTGGAACTTCAGCACCACGGAGGCGAACGCCTCGTTGATCTCGACGAGGTCCATGTCCTCGATCGTCAGGCCTGCCTTGGCCAGTGCCTTCTTCGCAGCCGGGGTAGGACCGGTCAGCATGATGGTGGTGTCCGCACCCGAGGTGGCGGTCGCGACGACGCGGGCGCGCGGGGTCAGACCCGAGTTCTTGCCCGCTTCCTCGTTGCCGATCAGCAGCAGGGCGGCGCCATCGACGATGCCCGAGCTGTTGCCACCGTGGTGGACATGGTTGATCTTCTCGATGTAGGTGAACTTCTGCAGCGCGACGGCGTCGAAGCCACCCATCTCACCGATGCCCGCGAAGGCCGGGCCGAGCTTGCCCAGGTCGGCGGCGGTCGTGCCGGGACGCATGTGCTCGTCGTTGTCGAGCACGACGAGGCCGTTCTGGTCCTTGACCGGCACGATCGACTTGGCGAAGTAGCCGCCGGTGGTGGCCTTGGCCGCCAGGTCCTGCGAACGCACGGCGTAGGCGTCGACGTCATCGCGGGTGAAACCCTCGATGGTGGCGATCAGGTCGGCCCCGATACCCTGCGGCACGAAGTAGCCGTCGTAGTTGGTGGCCGGGTCCAGCGCCCAGGGGCCGCCGTCGGAGCCCATCGGCACGCGCGACATCGACTCGACGCCACCGGCGATCACCAGGTCGTCGAAGCCGGAGCGAACCTTCTGCGCGGCCAGGTTCACGGCCTCGAGGCCGGAGGCACAGAAGCGGTTGAGCTGGAAGCCGCCGACGGTGTCGGGCAGACCCGCGATGGTGACCGCGACGCGGGCGATATCCATGCCCTGGTCACCGACGGGAGTGACGACACCGAGGATCAGGTCCGAGATCTGGTCCTCGTCGAGGTTCGGGAAACGGCCACGCAGCTCCTGGATCAGACCAACAGTCAGATCGATCGGCTTGACCGAGTGCAGCGAGCCGTTCTTCTTGCCGCGGCCGCGCGGAGTGCGGATGGCCTCGTAGATGTAGGCCTCTGTGGTCATATCGGAGTGTTTCCTTCCTTGGGGTGCGGTGGCCGCACGAACGCCACGACCAATTGTCTCGACGCCGTACAAATCCCGGCAAGCACCAGCGGAGCATAGAACCATGCTCTTCCGGTGATACCGGCCACCCGTTCATACTACCGTGGTGTGCGAACTCCGGTTAACTTAACGCGGTGCGGACGGTGGCTGTCAACCATCCAGACTCTTTGCTCCGAACTGTTCACGTAGCAACGCCAGAGCGACCTCGTCCGGGTCTTGACGGTCACCGGGAGCCACCGGCACCGCGGCGGCGGCCAGCATCTCCCGTTCCTCTTCGGGGGTCGGCGGGGCGAGCACGGCGGCATTGCGCGCGGAATCGGCGCCGGAGCGGGACTCGGACCCACTGTCCGGGCCGGGATCATCGGGTAAGTCGGGGAAATCGGGCGGCGGAATGTCATCGTCGGATGGCCGGTTCGCCCGGTTCGTCGACTGGTTGCCCCCGGCCTGACTCGGCCGGGAGAATTTCGGCCGCCCCGCGGGCTTGCTCTCCGGACTCGCCGTTCCCCGTGCCGCCCCGGTCTTGGCGGCGGGCGCCGGTCGCGGCGCGGGAGCTCCGGTCTCCCAGCGCACATTCAGTTCACGCCCGAGCACCGCCCGCACGGCTGAACGCACCGCATCGATATTGCGCGGATCGGACAACCGCTGCGCCAACGGCGCGCTCTGATGCGCGAACACGATCACGTCACCGTCGACCCGCGACACCGCCGCCCCCGACAGCAACGCCTGCAACGTAGCGCCGAACTCGCGCACCCGGCCCTTGATCTCCGGCCACGCGGCATCGACGATGCCGACCAGATCCTCGGTCGCCGCCGGTGGCTGCGCGGCGCCGACCCGCGGCTCCGCCTGCACAGGGGCCGCCTCGACCGGCGACGACGCTGCGCCGACAGCCGACTCGGGTTCGGGCTGAGCCGACGAATCCGCCTGGGGTGCTACCGCTTCCGGCGCCGAGGTCGGTTCGACGCCAGCGCGACGTGAGCCGGTTTCGGTCGGCCGTCCGGAGAACTGCTCGGGGCCAGAGCTTTCCGACCGAATACGGGAGTCGGACGGCGCTGTCCTGACTGTTTCAGCCGGGGGAACACCTGCCACAAGTCGTTGGGGGGCAACATTTTCCGAAGGGCCTTCACCGACGCCCTGCCCGGAATCGACCGGTGGTGAGGTAGGCGACGCGGGCGGCGCGACTGGCGCAAGCGATGCGGACTGCGCGGCAGACATCGGCGGTGCGGACTGTGCGACCGGCGCAGGCGGTGCGGGCTGCGCGGCAGACATCGGCGGTGCGGACTGTGCGACCGGCGCCAGCGATGCGGGCTGCGCGGCAGACATCGGCGGTGCGGACTGTGCGACCGGCG
>NZ_JBHZBG010000022.1:102835-111358 GCF_042754695.1 Nocardia sp. NPDC059195
GCCAGCGATGCGGGCTGCGCGGCAGGCACAGGCGGTGCGGGCGGCTCAGACACAGTCCGGGCCTGCACGGACGGCGCTGACTGCGTGGGTGCGGGCGACGGAGGTGCGGACTCAGCGAGCGGCGCAGGCTCGGCCGGCGCGACGCTCGGTGCGGGAATTGCGGGCGCCGTGGCGGGGGGCTTCTGTTCCGCGACAACGGGGCTCGCGACGCCAGCTGCCGGCGAACCGCTGGTCGCCGCTTCCTTCTCGGCGCGGGCGGCGGCGAGAAGTTCCGCGCCGCGGCGGCCGCTCGACGCGGGTGCGGACGGACGTTCAGCGGGTGGCTCACCCGCGGCGGGGCCGGGACGGGCCGGAGCGGGGACCGATCCGCCCGCGAATCCGCGTTCCAGGCGTTCCAGGCGCTGCAGGGTCGCCGACTCGGCGTCGGAGACCGAGGGTAGGAGCATGCGGGCGCAGATCACTTCGAGGAGCAGGCGCGGGGCGGTGGCGCCGCGCATTTCGCCGAGGCCATCGTGCAGCAGTTCGGCGTAGCGGGTGAGGGTGGCGGGGCCGAGGCGTTCGGCCTGGTCGCGCATCCGTTCCAGCACGTCGCCGGGGCCGGAGACCAGGCCGCGGTCGGCGGCGTCGGGGACCGCGCGCAGCAGGATCAGGTCGCGCAGTCGTTCGAGCAGGTCGACGGCGAAACGGCGCGGATCGTGGCCTGCTTCCATCACCTGGTCGACGGTGTTGAACAGGGCGGCGCCGTCGTTGGCGGCCAGCGCGTCGATAGCGTCGTCGATCAACGCCACATCGGTGACGCCGAGCAGCGAGACCGCGCGCGGGTAGGTGACACCGTCGGGTCCGGCACCCGCCAGCAACTGGTCGAGCACGCTCAGACTGTCGCGCGGCGAACCACCACCGGCACGGATGACCAGCGGATACACCGCCTCCTCCACCGGCACATGCTCCTGCTCGCAGATCTTGCCGAGCAGTCCACGCATGGTGGCGGGCGGCAGCAGACGGAACGGATAGTGGTGCGTGCGTGAGCGAATCGTCGCCAGCACCTTGTCCGGCTCGGTGGTGGCGAAGATGAAGATCAGGTGGGCGGGCGGTTCCTCGACGATCTTGAGCAGCGCGTTGAAACCGGCCGTGGTGACCATGTGCGCCTCATCGACGATGAACACCCGATAGCGCGACTCGGCAGGCGCGTAGAACGCGCGATCGCGCAGCTCACGGGTGTCGTCGACGCCACCGTGGCTGGCCGCGTCGAGCTCGATGACGTCGAGATTGCCTGTGCCGCCGGGCCCGAGCGCCACACACGACGAGCACGTACCGCACGGTGTCGAGGTGGGTCCGTCCACGCAGTTCAGTGAGCGCGCGAGGATACGAGCGGACGAGGTCTTGCCGCAGCCACGCGGCCCGGAGAACAGGTACGCATGGCTGATCCGTCCGGTATCCAGCGCTGTACTCAGCGGGTCGGTGACGTGCTCCTGACCCACTACTTCCGCGAATGTCGCCGGTCGATACTTCCGGTACAGAGCCACGACCCACAGGCTACCGAGAGCGTCCGACAGGGTTTATCGGCGGCTGGCACTGTGCGGTAACGCGGTAACGAAGCAATGAACGAACTGTGATGCAAATCACATTGAATTGCGCGGTCTGAAGCGTAGGAGCAAAGCGGTCCAGTAGGTGCAACGGCCGAGCTATCGACTGCCATCCGAGCGGCGAATACACTGTCGACCAATCCATCGACCCTGGTAACACCGGAAATGCGTACCTGTTCCCTGGTTGACGGCCTCTTACTGGATGTAACGAAACCATGAACCGTCGTGACAGCGACGCAAGTGTCTGGCTACCGTGGATCTCGGCAACTTCGGTGGCCAAACCTTCATCAGGTTGGTGACCCCGGCCGGTCCCTCATCCCGACCGGGGCACAACCTTCGCGCACCGATCGCTCCCCCACCGCATCGACCGGAGGAACGTTTCATCGTGCTGTCGTGTGATGACATCGCAACGGCCTGGCTGGCCCACACCGACTTCGCTGGCGACAATGCCGCGGTCGGGCTATTGAGCCGGGCGATCAGCCCCCAAGACTTCGACATCAAACGCGACTCGTTACCCGTCGCGGCCGCGGCCGACCCGGCGACCGCCGACGCCATCCTGCAACTGCTCGAACGCGGGCAGGTACCCACGATGGCGGCCATCCGCACGCTCACCGCGCAGAACGAGATGCGCCGCGAGGCCGAGCGGATCGAGCGGCTCGGCCGCCGTGCCCAGCGCAGCATCGACGAGTTCGGTCGCATCCTCGCCCGCCTCGCCGCCGCGCATTGGACCGAGCACAATATCGGCCCGACCAGGCGCGACATCCTCGCCGATGCCGAGGTCTGTGAGCTCATCGCCGAACGGGTGGGCGAGATCGCGCCGTCGGCGGTGAAGCATCTGTGGCTGATCGAACGGGCGCAGCGCGCCGGCTGGATCGCCTCGAACGCGGGCCCTGGTTCGCTGTGTCCGGCGCGGCGCTGGCACACCGCGAAATACGGCAATCGGGTCTCGCAGAAGCCGGTGAACATGGTCGGCAAGCTGGTCGCGGGCTTCGTCGTGGAACACACCGCCGACCGGGGCAAGCCGCCGAGCTGGGCGGTGCTCGCCCGCGACGCGCGCGACGATCGCGGCCGCCGCGTGTTCTTCGACGTTGCCGACGCGCATGCCCAGCGCCGCTGGCTCACCACCGCCGAATGGCTAGCGGACGGCGATGACCTGCCCATTCCCGGCAAGCGCGGCGCGCGGGCACTGGCCAAGGAAAACCGGGCCTAGCGCCGCCATCCGCGGTGAGTGTTCGGTAACTTTCTCGCAACGCATTCACGCGTGAAAGGAGTTACCGTGCCCGCAACGATCGACCCCGCGGCCACTGCTTGGCTACTCGCGGCTACCGCCATGGTGCTGTTGATGACGCCGGCACTGGCCGTCTTCTACGGCGGGATGGTGCGCTCGACCGGCGTGCTGAACATGCTGATGATGAGCTTCATCGCGATCCCGCTGGTCACCGTGGTCTGGCTGGTCGCCGGCTACAGCCTGGCCTTCGGCGACGACGCGGGCGGTGGCCTGATCGGCAATCTCGAGCACGTCGGGCTGGCCGGGATCAACCCCGACTCCGTCCGCGGCACCATTCCGGAGCTGCTGTTCGTCACCTTCCAGCTGACGTTCGCCATCCTGACCGCCGCCCTGGTCTCGGGCGCCATCGCCGACCGCGCCAAGTTCGCGGGCTGGATGGTGTTCGTTCCGCTGTGGACCCTGGCGGTGTACGCGCCGATCGCGCACTGGGTGTGGGGACCCGACGGCTGGCTGCTGAATTTCGGCGCGCTCGACTACGCGGGCGGCCTGGTGGTCGAGATCGCTTCCGGTGCTTCGGCCTTGGCCCTGGCGCTGGTCCTCGGGCCGCGGATCGGTTTCAACATCGACGCGATGCGTCCGCACAACCTGCCGTTCGTGCTGCTCGGCGCCGGTCTGCTGTGGTTCGGCTGGTTCGGTTTCAACGCGGGCTCCGCGCTGGGTGCCACCGGTGCCGCGGCGGCGGTCTTCCTGAACACCTTGGTCGCGGGCAGCCTCGGCATGCTCGGCTGGCTCCTCGTCGAACAGCTCCGCGACGGCAGGCCGACCACCTTCGGCGCCGCCTCGGGTGTGGTGGCCGGTCTGGTCGCGATCACCCCGTCCTGCGGTGTGGTGAACACCTTCGGTGCGGTCATCGTCGGCCTGGCCGCCGGTGTGGTGTGTGCCTTCGCGGTCGGCTGGAAACACAAAGCGGGCTATGACGACTCGCTCGACGTGGTCGGCGTGCACTTCGTCGGCGGCATCGTCGGCACCGTCCTGATCGGCCTGCTGGCCACCCAGGTGATGACCGGCGGCGTGAACGGCCTGCTCTACGGCGGCGGCTTCGCCCAGCTCGGCAAGCAACTCGTGGCGGTACTCGTGGTCGCGGCCTACGCCTTCGCGGTCTCGTGGGTGCTCGGCAAGGGCATCGACAAGCTCATCGGCTTCCGCGTGAGCAAGGAAGACGAAACCGCGGGCATCGACTTCGCCCTCCACGCCGAAACCGCCTATGCCGAGGGGGTGCACGGCAGTTCGCCGCGCCGCTTCGGCGAAGGCCACTACGGGAATTAACTGACTTCGTCGGCGGGTGCCAGCCAGGTGTTGCATTGGAAGTTGCGGTTCTTCGTGTAGCCCTGGTTGTACCAATTGCCGTTGTTGTCCGAGGTGCCGTGATCGCGGTGGCGGCCGTTGCCGTCACCGCGGTTGTAGTTGTGTTTCACCGCGGCGTAGCCCTCCTGCGAGGTCCAGGAGCCACCCGCCTCGGACGAACCGATGTACATGCCGCCGAAACAGCTGGCCTGCAACTCCATTCGACGTGAGGTCTCCAGTCCATCCGATGACATCGCGCCCTGCTCACGGCGCTGATTCGACGAGGCCTGCATCAGGCCGGTGAGCCCCTGGACGTGGTGACCGTATTCGTGGGCGTAGACCGACAGCGCCTCCATCGGCGGATACGGGGTGTTGTGTATGACCAGGCCCGCCGTCGACATGTAGATGGTGCTAGAGGCGCTGCAGTAGAACGCGTCGCTGGTGGAGCCACCGCACGGCGATGACAGCTGTGAAGGCTGTTCCGCGACAACCAGACCCGGGCTCTTGAACGGCAGATTCGCGGCGGCCAGATTCGACCGCCACATCTGATCGAGGCAGACCTGCGCCGCCGCGAAGAAGGCCTTGGCCACCGCCGCGTTGGTCGACCAGCGCGGCAGATCGCAGTCCATGTTCGTCAGGCCCGCGTCGTCGTTCTTGAACAGCGGATGCTGACCGAGAGCGATAACAGGTTGCGGCCCTGCGGGTTTAGTTGTGGTCGGCGCGGTGGTGCGCGCGGTGGTCGTGGCTCGCGCTGAGGTCGGATTCGTAGTCGGCACCGGCGAATTCGAGCTGTAGGTGAAACTCGGCGGCGTCGTCTTGGCGACCGAACCCGGCGAGCTCTGATCGGACAGAGTCACCGCGGCAATCAGCAACCCGATGACCCCGAACACGGTCAACACCGTCAATACGGCACCGACCGCTCCCGATCCACCCCGACGCGGCGGCGGATACCCCTGCGGCGCATAGCCGTACGGCGGCGGCAACGGCCTCCCGTACGGCGGCATCGCGGGCCGACCATACGGTGGCATCTGCCCGCCGTACGGTGGCGGCATTGGCCTGCCATAGGGCGGCTGCGGGGGAGGCGGGGGATACATCAATCACCTTGACAACTGATCACGCACGGACATGGGTAACTCACCGGGAACGGGCCAACTCACCCCACACCCCACCGTCGGCCGCCAACGCTACCTGTGCGGCACACAAGTCCGGCTAGAAGGCGCGGAGAGGCGGGACAGCTAGTTCACTTCGCTCGCGGATACTGTGAAGGTGTTGCACTGGGCTGTGAGGTTGCGGTCGAGGCCGGTTTCGAACCACTGGCCGCCGTGCTCGGCGGTGCCGTGGTCGCGCATGTCGCCGGGGCCGTCACCGCGGCCGTAGGAATCCTTGGTGGCGACCGTGACCTGCGACGAGGACAGCGAGCCGCCGCCCTTCGACGAGGCGATGAACATGCCGTCGAAACAGTTGGCCTGCAACTCGACTCGGCGCGAGAGCTCCAGCCCCTTGGCCGAGCGGGCGCCCGCGTCGACGCGCTCACTGTTGGCCTTGCGCAAGATGCCCGACTGGGCCTGCACGTGGTGGCCGTACTCGTGCGCGAATACCGACAGGTACACCACCCAGTTGTCGCGGAACTGCTCGGTCTGCAGCTGGCTGATCGGCATGTAGATGGTCTTGTTCGCCGGGCAGTAGAAGGCGGCGAAGTTGCTCGTCGATCCGGTGCACGGGGTGGAGATGCCGTCGGTGGTCGCGGTGATGTTGAGCGTCGGCGACTCGAAGGGCAGATTATTCTCCGCCAGTAGCGGTTTCCACGCCGATTCGAGACACGTCGCGGCCGATTCGAAGAAGGCGCGTGCC
Source organism: Nocardia sp. NPDC059195 (assembly GCF_042754695.1). Taxonomy (NCBI): domain Bacteria; kingdom Bacillati; phylum Actinomycetota; class Actinomycetes; order Mycobacteriales; family Nocardiaceae; genus Nocardia; species Nocardia sp. NPDC059195. The sequence continues at coordinate 108,842 of NZ_JBHZBG010000022.1, forward strand.
TTGTCCACCTGGGTTCCCCACGGCGCGTAGTTGCACGATGCCGGGACCAGGGTGCCGTCGGAGTCGGTGAGCAGCGGGTTGTCGCTGGTCGCGGCGGGCGCGGTACCGGGCTGTGGAGTGTAGGTAGTGGTCGGCTTGGGGCCGATCGCGCCGATGCCGAAATCTACGCCGGTGTTGACGGCGTATTTCACCAGACCACCGACCAGCAGGAAGATGACAACGAGGATTGCCGAGGTGAAGCCACCACCGCGTTTACGTGGCGGCGGAGTCGGCCTGCCCGGGGGCCCGTAGGGCATGGGCGGCGGGCGATATCCCGGCGGCGGACCATACGCCGGACGCTGCCCGTACCCCTGTGGATAACCCTGCGGCTGTGGATAACCTGGCTGCCCATATCCCGGTTGTGGCCGATATCCCGGGGGCGGACCATAGCCAGGGGGTGGCGGAACCGGTCGTCCACCTGGGCCATTCGGCCCATAACCGTACGGTGGTTGAGTCACTCCCCCGTGCCCCCCTCGTCTCATGGTTCGTCGACAGCCGCTGACGCAGAATAGCAAGCTGTCTAGAGTAGGCACCCATGCTGACTTTTCGGGGGGGCGCCGCGGGCGCGCTGCTGCTCGCTGCGGCGGGTTTGCTCGTGGCCGCGCCGGTAGCCCACACGCAGCCCGAGACCACCGGTGTTTCGATCACCGCCGACCTCACGCTCACCGAAACCGGTGTGCTCGAGGTCATCGAAACTGTCGCGGTACCTGCCGATGGAAATTTCACGATGTCGCTGCCGCTGCGCCTGAAGGTCGGTGACGATGTCGAGCGGGTCTTCAAGGTCACCGATGTGACGGCGAGCGGTGCGGGCACCGCGACCACCGTCAACGATCAGTTCGTCGTCGAGGCCGAGCCGGGCGAATCGAAGTTCACGTATTCGGTGCACAACACCGTCTCCGATATGCCCGGCACACAGGTGTTCCACTGGCTGGGCGTGCTCAACGCCGATATCGCCGTGCTCGACGTCTCGGTGATCAGCCCGAGCTTCCAAATGGGCATCGTGGACTGCAAACTCGGCTCCGCGGGCAATGCCAAGCCGTGCGCCGATGTCCACACCGAACCCGACGGCGTGCTCTATCTGCACCAGACCGACCTGCGCAAGGGCGATGCCATCGACCTCACCTTGCAGATGCCCCCTGGCACCGTGCCCGCGAATGCCGATGTGCGCGGCGGAGATACGGGTCCGTTCGCCTTCACCACGCCCGTGCTCGCCGCGTTCGGCACTTTCCTGCTGGCATTGGCGGGCATGATCGCCTATGTGCTGCTGGCGCGAAAGCGCGCCGCCGCCGCGGTCGCGGGCAGCGATGCCTTCGATCCGCTGATCCAGCAGGGCGGCCGCGTCGAGTTCACCTCCCCCGATGGTGTGCTTCCCGGCGAGGCGGGCCTGATCATCGACGAGCACGCCGATCCAGTCGACATCGCCGCCACCGTTGTCGATCTCGCCGTTCGGCGCTACCTGTGGATCACCCCGGTGAACGCGCGCGGCGAAGACGATTGGCGCATCAGCCGCGTCAACGCCCCCGACGACCAGTTGCGCGACTACGAACGCGCCGTCTACGACATGCTGCTCCCCGAGGGCACCGACGCGGTCGCCGTCCGCGAACTGCGCACCCCCGGCCGCCTGCAACTGGACCCGATCCGCACCGCCATGCGCAACGACGCCGTCGCCACCGGCGCCTTCGCCGACCCGAAGCAGCGGGCTCTCCCCCGCTGGATCGGCGCCGCCCTGATCGCCCTCGGCCTGATCATCACGGTCACGCTCGCCCTGACCGCAGGCCACGCCCTGGTAGGCGTAGCCATCGCCCTCGCAGGCGGCGCGGCGATGCTGCTCCCCACCTACCTCCCCACCCGAACTCCCCTCGGCGACACCGTCGCAGGCCGAATCCGCGCCATGCACCGCGGCCTCGACACCGTCACCCGCGACCGCATCCCCCCCATCGACCAGGAAACGATCTTCTCCCGCGCCCTCCCCTACACGGTGATCAGCGGCCGAGCCGACAACTGGATCCGCACCTTCCGCGACATGAACCCCGCCGCGGACTCACAACCAGGCCTCTACTGGTTCGCCGGCTACGACCGAGACCCCAACCTCCACCGCTTCGCCGCCCAATTCCCCTTCTTCATAACCGCATTGGAAGGCGCTTGTTCCGCCTCTCCGCGAATTTAGCGGGCCGACCGGGAGCTAACCCCGTTAGCTCCCGGCCTTACTTCGTGTAAGTAGCAGCTGGGAGGCGACAGGGGAGTTACCCATGTCCTCACATAATCAGTGGGTTGCGTATCCCCTGCCCACTAACCCGGCGAATAACCGCCAACCACCCCGCACACCTCAGCCCGTCCCCGTCTTCCACAACCCACCCAACCCAACCACCGCACTCCCGACCCTTAGGGAGGGACGGCCACGAAGTGGCCGGTCCGCGGCCGGGTCGCCGGTTAGCGCTCGAAAGCGCTGAGCCGAAGGCTCTAGTCTCGAGCGCTAAC
>NZ_JBHZBG010000023.1:0-107024 GCF_042754695.1 Nocardia sp. NPDC059195
GGCTCGTTTTTTTTTATAAGCCACCGCCGACTTGGCAGGATCGATGATCCTGCCAAGTCGGTGTCCACTACTCGAGGTGAACCTCACGAACCCTGACTGTGCGTGTTGGTTTCGGGGGTTTTCGGTGGTCACACTCGACCCCGGTGGATCACGGTAGCCGATCTACCTGCGACGATTCCAAGGTGTGATGCACGTTCGGTCTCGGACGACCATGGACAATCACCGACATTGCCGAGCTGCGCGGCTGGGTCGCCGACCGCGGCACCGGAGTCCGTATCGCCCGCAAGGGTGTCGAACGCAGTGACCGACTCGGGCGCCACCGGTGGGTCGTGGAACGGACCTTCTCCTGGCTGACCGGCTACCACCGGCTCACCTGCGCTACGACCGCAAGGCCGAACACTTCCTCGGGTTCTGGACCCTGGCTGCCGCGCTCACCTTTTTCAAAGAAGCTGGCCAAGGTCCGATCAGCGACATGAGACAAAGTCTTAGAACAGTGCTCCCTTGCCGCTACAGAGCATCGATCAGTGCCTGCCGTAGTTCCTTCGCGCTTGTGATTTGGATGGCGGGCTCGTCGATCAGGGCCTCGTCGATGACCCTCGAGAGCTTGCTTGGGATGTGGGGATTGCGTTGCAGAATGGGAATGGCGTTGTCGTGCAGCACGATCGCGATGGGATCGGCGGTGGGCGGGAACTCGCGAGGGGTATGGCAGGTGAGCATGAAATAGAGTGAGGCGGCGGTAGCCCAGACGTCGACCTCGGGCCGGGCGAACTTGTAGTTGATCAGCTGCGGACGGGACATGAAACCGACCGTTCCCGCTGTCGAGCCAGTCAGGGTGTGACCGGACAGCCCTGCCCGTTCGAAGGCTTTCGCCAGACCGAAGTCGGCTAGCTTCACGATCGGAGCCGTACCCGGACCCGCGAGGAGGATGTTGGCCGGTTTGACGTCACGATGCACCAATCCGATTGCGGTTGGCTCGGTATCGATGGTGGCCCAATCGACCGGAACGTTGTGTGCGTAGTCGAGTCCCTCGAGCACCTGCGTGATGAGGGCGACAGATTCGCCGACACCCAGCGGCCCCTTGGTTTTGACCAGTTGATCGACGCTGCCTCGGTCGCAGTATTCGCACACGAAATAGAACGTCGCGCCCTCCGCGCCGCCCTCCCTGAAGCCGACGATATTCGGGTGGTGTAAGCCACGGATGCAGTCCATTTCGCGGAGGAAACCCTGCTCCGCCTTCGGATCGACACCGACCTGCGCCGGCAGCACCTTCAGGGCTCGCGCTTCCCCGGACTCGGTGTGGCGCACCAGGTGCACCACGCCCTGTCCACCTCGTCCGAGTTCACGAACCGGCTCGTAGCCACGGATCACGGGCACACCCACGCCCGGCCGGGGGACGGATTGCAGCAGCGCACCCAACAACGCCTGCGGGTCCCTGCGGCAGTCGTCGCAGAGCTGTTTGCCCGCACGGCGTCCCGGGGTCGATCGACCGCACAACTGGCAGCGCGGTGCGCCGGGAGCATCGTTGTGCTCGGTGACTCGGCATCGGTCGCATAGCGCAAGGCCTACGGTGACATCCCGGCCACAACGGCCGCATGTCGGCGAGACGACGACACCGACCCGGATGACGCATTTCCCGAGCCGCACCTCATCGCCGTCGGCCAGATCGCGTTCGCGAAACTCCAGCCGGGCGCCTTCCTCCGGGGTCTGGCCCGGTAGGCGGCGCCCGATCTCCGCACCATTGACGTGAGTCCCGTTGAGACTGCCGAAGTCTCGTACCCGGATATCGGGAGGGTTGATGTCGAACAGGCAGTGATGTCGAGACACCAATGGATGCTCAGGATCGTCGACGACCCGCAACGTGCTATCGACGGCACGCCCGGCAACGCAGTGAGCCTTCTCGTCCACGGCGAAGTGCACCCCCGTCGACGGACCTGTAACCACCGTCAATGTCACCTTGGCGGACATGGTCAGTGCCCCTCCCTTCCCATAGCGGCAACATACCGCGCCGATCGAGCTCACTACATTTGTCGAACAGCGTGAACGCGATGGCGTCGGCACTCAACCTGACGCCCTACAGGGTGTCGACCGGAGTCAGCAGCGCCAAGTGTTCCTCTCGCACGATGCCGAACCATAGCGCCCGGCCGATCAGCGCGGCCCGCCGATCCTCCAGCTCCCCATAGCCTTTCAGCCCCAGACGCTCGACCAGGTACTCGATGTGATAATTCACCGCCGCCGTCGTCGCGAGGTCTTGTCCCGTTGCGGTCCTGCGCAGGGTGCGTAGCAGTCCGGGGATCGTGGGGATGGCGGCCGAGCCGTACACCAATCGCGGTTCACACAGGGCGACCAGGACGAGAAAATGCTTGGTGGTCGGGTCGAGCGGCCGGATCGGATCGGCGGTGCGTCCGGTCACGGTGACTTCTGGGATGGTGGCCAGCGGTCGTCGCATCGCGAACACCTTGAAATCCACCACCTCCCCTTCCGCCGACAACAATTCCACGCGCGAGGAGGCGAAGGGTACCGGGAGCCGTTCACCTGGGCGGATCGTGAAATGCTCGCCGCGCCCCTCATCGTTGTGAACGACATAAGTCGCCGTCGTCCGAGAGCTCAAATTCGTGAGCAGCCAATAGGAATCGACCACCTCGATGCGCCCGGCCACACGCGAGATACCAGGTCGGTCGATGCGGATATCGACGCGGAACGTATCCGAGCCGCGGCCGAATGAACTCGCCTCGCCCGGCCACAGGTTCAACGCCGGCTGCCGCGGACCCTCCAGCGGCGCCGGAACATGAACGAGGACCGAGCAGCTGTCGTTCGAGATCACCACACCAGTGTGGCGCATCGATCCCACCTGAAACAGGTCTTCAATACATGGTGGCGTGACCGTAGACTGCGAACGTGTCGCTATCGTTCTTGAAGATCCGGTACGGCCGCCATGTGGAGTCCGACATCGAGTCGAGCTGAACATGGGGAGGGCCTCCGCCTGCGGGCGTTTTGACGCTCGAGTCGGTGAAACCGTCGGATCCGTTGTCCGCGAGTAGTTTCGAGATCCGACGTCGGAGCTCCCCGGGGCTGATCACAACTATCTCCTTGGCGCCCCATACATCGGCTACCAACTGGAAGCCTGGTTCGATCTCCTCGATGCTGACGGGCGGTAGCTGCTGTGCTGCAGCAATGACTTTGTCCGCCAGTACGGCGTTGGCCACACCGGCGGCTCGGGTGCCTTCGGCCGCGTCATCGCCAGTCCGTTTGCGATCGAAACGAAATCGCATGATCTCTCCCTCCCTCGGCTGCAGCTCATCCTCCCCGGCCGCACGAAATCGACTTCGTGCCCTTGACTCTCCGGACAGAACTCCTCGGTGCTGCGTAGACCATGATCCGTCCGGGGCTGTGTGATGGCAACCTGACAACTTTCAGGTTGCGTCTCGAGCGGCGGTGCGCGAGTGTTCGACCCGACGCGCCCGCGCGACGATCGGTGCGACGGAAGACACCAGGGAGGAGAGTGCAGGGGATGGCACTTTTCAAACGCAAGGGCCACGAATCCGACCATGCCGGGACTATTGTCGATCTACTGACGCGTCAGTTCGCCGCCGCCGGCATCGCCGACCCCGAACGGGTGGCACGAAAAGCAGCGGACGCTGGACTGGCCCCAAGTCACATCAAGACCACCGCGACCGCACGCTTCGCCGTCTTCCGAGCCGACTCTGCCGACCAGCCGAAGCGATTTCTGGCCGACGACCTGAGAGTCGACGCGAGGTTGATCTACTTCGTCGTGGAGACGCCGGAGGGCAACTGGGGCAGGGACATCGATGGCCTGTACCTGGAGAACCTGCTGCCCTGGCAGCGCGACATTGCCCGGGCGACCTGTGATGCCGACATTGTCCGGATCCCCGGCATCGGCGATCCGTCCGGTGGGCTGATTACCGCGGCGAAAGGCACAATGGACAACTTCGTCGCCGAGCTGCGGTGCGGATCCTGCGGGTCCGGCTGGTGGGATGGCATCCGATACCGAGACTTCACCGCCGTCCGCTGCCCCGGCTGCGGGACGGTGAATCGGGTCGACAGCCGCAACTACACCGTAGAGACGTACACCAGCCCCGAAGCTCAGGAGGGCTCGTCGGCATCGCCGCCGACCGAGTGGGCTCCGCTGACGCCGACTCAACTGGCAGAGCCGAGGCAGGCCAGCGAGCGGCTCGTAGAACTCACCGCTGCCGCCCGAGCGCGTAGACGCGATCTCACTGTGGCCCAGATGCAACTCTGGGCGGACCGGCACCATCTCGATGCCATGCTGTCCACCGCAGCGCCCATAGAACCATGGCTCGCAGAGCACGCCGAAATACGTGCTATCGGACGTCAACTCGACCGAGTGGGCGGACTACCGCTCATGCGGCGCACATTCGACATCCTCGAGCCGACAGGACCGCTGTTCGCAAACGTGCGGGTGAGTTATCTCTGGCACAACATCGGCCAATGGCGTGACTGAGCGCGCGGCCTGACGACGTTCAAGCAGTGATCGTCGCCTGGGCCAGCTGCCAGGGCGCGGACGGCCCCGGCGGCGCGAGGTGCCACACGCGGAGCGTGCCATCTCGGCTGCCGGACACGACGATCCGGCCTCCGGCGGTCGACGCGACGGCGGTGATACGCCCGGTATGGCCGACCAGCGTCCGCAGGCAGCGCCCACTTCCGCCGAATCCCCAGATTTCCACCCGCCGCCCGGTTATCGCATCTCCGCCGATCACCAGTCGTTCGCCGTTGAGTGCCACAGGTCCAGCGAGTCGTCCGGGCGGAATGCGCGCCGTATCGACCGTCCTGCCGTTGCGGACGGTCCACACCGTAAGCGTGTGCGTTCCTGTTGTGACACTTGGTGATACCGCCCGTTCACTATCCGCATCGAGGATAACGTCCGTGAATCCGTCGAGCGCCCGCACGAGACGTCCCGAGCCGACCTCCCAGACCCGCGTCACCTCTTCGTGTGGATAGAAGCCCACCACCAAGCGATCGTCGGCAGTGAGCGCCACCGATTGCGCGGCATCGCTTTCGGGGCGATGGCGGCGCCCTTCCCGCAGGGTGCGCAGCACTCGGCCGCAGTCGAGATCCCACACCCGCACGGGCCCCGATCCGCCGGACACCGCGATCGAACCGTGCGCGCCGATCGCTATACACGCTGCGGGAATCTCGCCGAGACGATGGAGACGGCGACCGGTGACCGCATCCCAGACCGTCACAGTGTCTGCGGCATCGCGTGCGATGACGCGAGAACCATCCCTGCTCAGCGCCATCGTCTCGACCGCGTCGCCCACCGCGAAGACATGACGGCACCGGCGGGTCTCGATGTCCCATATCCTGACAGTCCCGTCGGCGCCTGCAGACGCGACGACGCGGGCGTCGGCGCTGATCGAAACTGCACCCACCGGGCCATCGTGCCCGGAGAACACGATTGGCTCGGCCTCGACGTCCTGCTCGCGCGCATGAGCGAGGGCTTCGGCAATCTCTCCCTCGTTGGGTGCCGCCCGGGCGGCGAGCTCGAGATGCCCACGGGCAGCGCGAATGTCGCCGCGCTCCAGATGGACCAGCCCGAGGAAATGGTCGCGAGCCGGGTCCCCGGGGCCGCGACGACGAGCCGCCTCCAATTCGGCGATCAATTCGGCATCGGTGATCCGACCTTGTCGCCAGCGGCGCAACCCGTAGTTGTACGCGGTGTGCGGGTGATCAGGATCCGCTGCTCTCGCCTGTTGCCAGAGTTTCTCCGCGCGTTCAGGACTGCCGACGTCGAGTAGGGACAGTGCGTGATTGGACAACCAGTCGGCGGTCAGCGACCGCCGCTCCGGCCGCGGCCGCCGATAGCACACACCCGTCAACTCTGCGTAGAGTTCGATCAACTCGTCGGCGAGAACGTGCATAGTCGGACGCGTATCCGGGTTTATCGCAAAACATTTCGACAAGACGTTCGCCAATCCTGTCGGCAGCGCGGGAATTCCCGCGACCGTACGATTGTCAGCCAGGAATGTTTCGAATGTCCTTGCCGCAGTCTGACCATATCGGCACGGTGGTTCGCCGACGAACAGCTCCCACACGCTTATCGCCCAGGACCACACATCCGTCGCTCCCGACAGCCGCACTGCCGGGTCGACAGCGGCCTGAGCTTGCTCGGGTGAGCAGTACGCGATGGTCATGCCCCCGCTGTAGCCAACACGCAGGCTCGGCTGCGATACCTTGTCATCGCGGACATAGGCTCTCGCCAATCCGAAATCGGTGACTTTCACGGTTCCCTGACGTGTCAGCATCACGTTCGCCGGCTTGATGTCCTGATGGACCAATCCGTTCTCGTGTGCGTGCGTCACGCCCCACGCGAACTGGATCGCCACATCCAGCAGACGATCCAGCACCTCAGGTTCCGCACCGACGTAAAGGGTTCGCGTGGCCATCGCTTCGGCGAGGCTGCCGCCGTCGACCCACTCGGCGAAAACCCTTGGCGTCCCGCGCCATTGCCGCACGTACACGCAGGTCACCGTGTTCGGATGTACACGCAATCCCACCCACGCTTCGGCTTCTTCCTCGAATCTGCGCACGTGGACCGGTGAACCCAGAAGCTCCAAGCGCGGTGTCTTGACCGCCAGTTCCGCCCGCCAGCCTCGATGCCATACCCGATAAACGACCCCCATCCCACCCGAGACGACCGCGCGAACGTCGTACAGGTCGTCGATCACATCGCCGACGTGCCACGGCTCGATTCCCCCCGAGAAGACCGCGCGACCACCGTACAGGTCGCCGATCACATCGCCGAAGTGCCGCGACTCGATTCCCCGTCCGCGCGGGTTCTTTCGGCCAGCCTGGCGGATCTCGTCCCCCCGGTCGCCGCCCTGGGCGCGCTCGTTGCCGGCATCGGGTGCGCGCGGACCTTCGCGTCGCGGGCTCTCGGTCTCACCCCGGCGTATCTGGTTGCCTGATCCAACTCCGATGTCGGCGACCCGAGGTACGTCGCGAGGTCGGGGTTCGCCCGCCGGTTGCGGAATACGCTTGACCCTCTGCTGCTCGATCGGCGACAACAGATCCCACGGCAGAGTGATTGTGGAACCATCTGCCGCGAAGTATCCGAGGTGCACTACGCCGACGCGGCCGTCCGCGCATACCAACCAATGTGCGGCGTCTGCCCCGCGCTCGCGGGCCTGCTCCACCCACGGCGTTACCCAGTTCGTGTAATCACCGCCGGGAATCCTTTTCCGGATCCGTCCGGGGTCCGTGTCGGCGAACAGGCTCACCATGATCTCCGCATCGTCGCGCCGCCGTACATCACCGTTCCAAGCCCCCGCGACGAACGACAACGCGGTTTCGTCGTCCAGGCTGGTGAATCCGGGCCGCACGGCAAGAGAGTGATCGGCGCGTTCGAGATGTGCCAGATGTCTGGGAATGAGTTCGCGCACCCATGCATGGAACTCATCCTTCAACACCACCACCACGATTCGTCGAACGCCATTCACGGTGACATCGCGGATCAGCGCGCGATCGACCGCACCGTGCGGCAGACTCTTGTTCTGCTCATACGTTTCGATGAGGAACCGTCCGTAAGCTTCACCGAGGTCTCCCGATCCGTGACATCTGGTTATCTCGGCACCGGCGAAACACATGCCCGTGTCGCGAACGGCCGAATGCACGATCTGCTCGGCCTCGGCGCCGTCCGGGTCGTGTCCGCTCGTATATAGGATGAAAACCCCGTCGGTGCTCGCGGCTCCGCTTTTCAACTATCTCAGCCTTTCAATACCGAACTCGTCACGAGGACTCCGTCAATGCTCGTCGCAATCGGGGCACTTCGCCAGGGGTAGTCCTCGAGCCTGCACAGCGACCAGGAAGCGGCGAGCGCTTCACGGGCCGTTCCGGTGTGCGACTTTCGGTACCGTTCAGCGCATACCGGGTCGAATCATCGCCGATCCGGGTTGACAGTGTCCGTTCGAGGAACTCGAAAGCGGAAGGCTGGTGGCGCCCGAGTCGGTCACTGCGTTCGACACCCTTGCGGGCGATACGGACTCCGATGCCGCGGTCGGCGACCCAGCCGCGCAGCTCGGCAATGTCGTAGGCCTTGTCGGCGTGTAGCTGTCCCATGCAGCATCGACAATCTCAGAGAGGCAAGTCGTGCGGCTCACGCATGAAATCAGTGAATCGCCGAACCCTCCATCTTCCTAAGGAATTCGATGGCGTAGATCGTCAGGGGGGACCGCCGCGCGACGTCCATTGGCGATCGCCAGGGCGCGTCGGCCTTGGGAACTTCCCATCGGAGCGCCTGCGGCTACAAGTGTGTGGCCGCCTGTCCTGCATCGGAGCTGACTCTCTGCGGTGGCCAGGCTGGAGTATTGGTAGCTCATGCGCATGACTGTGTCGGGGCAGTGCAGGGCACTGGACGAATCCGGCCACATCTACCGCGAGATTGTGTCCGCTTCCCGCGCTGGGTTGGGACCATCCAGAGGCAGAACATCATGTCCGGGCCAACGAACCCCTGGCAGGTTTCGGCGGTCGACTGCACGTCATCGCTGGTCGCAGGTCATCGTCCTGATCAAAGTGCGGTCAACCGGTCGACGGCAGACCGGACGATAGAATCCGCGACCGGCGACAGGAAGTTGGCCCGGAATTCTTTGCGTATTTTTGATGACGGCCCGCATTTTGCGAGATCTCAGGCCAGGGAACCGGGCTTGACCTGGTAGTTAAGTGCCCCCACAGGGACTCGAACCCTGACTGTGCGGATTTTAAGTCCGCTGCCTCTGCCAATTGGGCTATAGGGGCGTCCCGGATAGCGTAGCGAATCGTACGGGTGTACCGGAATCCTGTTGGTCGACAAGGTCGGCCCGGCGTGTCGGAACGGACCACGCCGGGACCGATCATGTCATCGAAGGTGCTGGTCAGTCTGTGATCGCGGCCTTTTTGCCCAGGACGGAGTGGCGGCGGCCATAGGCGAAGTAGACGGCGAAGCCGATGGCCATCCAGATCACGAAGCGCAGCCAGGTTTCCACCGAGAGGTTCACCATCAGCCACAGGCAGGCCGCGACGGCCAGGATGGGGACGAGGGGGACCAGGGGGACGCGGAAGCCGCGGGGCAGGTCGGGGCGGGTGCGGCGCAGGATGATGACGCCGACCGAAACCAGGACGAAGGCGAACAGCGTGCCGATGTTCACCATTTCCTCCAGCGTGCCGAAGTCGACGAAACCGGCCAGCACACAGCAGATCACGCCGACGATGACGGTGAGCCGCACCGGCGTGCCGCGCTTGCCGGTGTGGGCCAGCCCGCGGGGCAGCAGTCCGTCGCGCGACATCGCGAACAGCACGCGGGTCTGCCCGAGGAACAGCACCATCACCACGGTGGTGAGGCCGGCCAGGGCGCCGATGGAGATGACGTTCTTGGCCCAGTCGACGCCGTGGATCTGGAATGCCGTTGCCAGCGTGGCATTCTCGCCGGCCAGTTCGGTGTAGGGCACCATGCCGGTGAGCACCAGCGTCACCGCCACGTAGAGCACGGTGACGATCAGCAGCGAACCGAGGATGCCGCGCGGCACCGCCTTCTGCGGGTTCTTGGTCTCCTCGGCGGCGGTTGCGACGACGTCGAAACCGATGAACGCGAAGAATACGATGCTGGCCGCGGCGAGCAGGCCGTACCAGCCGAAGTTGGTATCACCCGCGCCGGTGATGAATTGGAACAGGGTCTGGTGCAGTCCGCTGGCGCTTTCCTCGGCAGGCTGCGACGGCGGGATGTAGGGGCTCAGGTTGGACGCCTTGAAGTAGGTGATGCCGAGCACGAGCACCAGCGCGATGACGGCGAGCTTGATCGCCACCGCGACCGCCGACACCCGCGAGGACACCTTGGTGCCGACGGCGAGCAGCACACCGAGCACCGCGAGCAGTAACACCGCGCCCCAGTCGAAGGTGACGGACCCCAATTCCACAGTGGCCGAATCGAATCCGAATACTGTGCCGAGGTATTGGGACCAGCCTTTCGCGACCACCGACGCGGCGAGCGCGAATTCCAGGATCAGGTCCCAGCCGATGATCCACGCCACCAATTCACCGAAGGTGGCATAGGAATAGGTATAGGCACTACCGGCAACGGGCACGGTCGAAGCGAATTCCGCGTAACAGACCGCGGTGAGACCACAGGCGATCGCCGCGAAAACGAATGCCAGCGAGACCGAGGGCCCGGCCACATTGCCCGCGGTGCGCGCGGTGAGGGTGAAGATGCCCGCGCCGACGACAACGGCGACACCGAAGATCGTGAGATCCCAGGCAGTCAGATCTTTGCGGAGTTTGGAATCGGGATCGTCGGTATCGAGAATCGACTGCTCGACGGATTTGGTGCGGAACAACCCGCTCCCGCGGCCGGGCGATCGGCCCAGGCCTGGAGGGTCCTGCGGTGTCGGCACGGTATTTCTCCTTCTGCTACGAAAACGTAATCGTGGATTACCCGGAAATCCGGTCAGTGCACGCCTTGCATCCGGCGCTTGATCCAGGGCGCACACGCGACGACGACGAGACCTGCCACGATGGCCGCGGCACCGCTGAACCCGAAGTAGGCGGTCTCGCTCTCGGGGCTGTAGAAGCGGGCGAGCGTGCCCGCCATCGAGGTGCCGATACCGACGGAGAAGAAGTACAGCGCCATCATCTGCGAGCGGAACGCGGCGGGCGCGAGATGCGTGGTCACCGCCAGACCGATCGGTGAGAGCAGCAGCTCCGAGATCGCGAAGCCGCCCAGGATCGCGAACACCGCGAGCACCGGCACGGTCTTGCCGTCGAAACCGCTGAGCAGCGCGAACAACCAGAACGCGATGCCCATGCCGATCACACCGAGCGCGAACTTGATCGGTGTGCTCGGCGCGCGATTGCCGAGCTTGGTCCACAGCAGCGCGAACAGCGGCGACAGCGCGATGATCCACACCGGTTCGACCGAACCGATCCAGCTCGCCGGCGCCTCCCAGCCGAAGATCCGCCAGTCGACACGCTCGTCGGAATACACCGCGAGCATGGTGAACATCTGCTGGAACAGCGACCAGAACACCGCGTTGGCGATGAACAGCGGGATGAACGCGACCACCCTCGTCCGCTCGACCTGCGTCACCTTGGCGCTGCGCAGCATCACCGCGAAATACACGACCGAGGCGACCACGATGACGCCGGTGGTGACGTCGGACAGATTCTCGAGGGTGATCAGCTCGGTCAGCACGGCCACCAGCACCGCGACCGCCGCGACGGCGACACCGATCAGCACCGGGGTCAGCTCGCGACGGGTGATGGGATTGGGCACCTCGCGCCCGTGGGTGCCGAGATTGCGCCGGAAGGTCACATACTGGGCCAGTCCGAGCGCCATGCCGATCGCCGCGGCACCGAAGGCGACGTGGAATCCCCACTCGCGCTGCAACAGGCCGGTCAGCAGCGGGCCGCAGAACGCGCCGATATTGATGCCGAGATAGAACAGCGTGAACCCGCCGTCGACCCGCGCGTCCGTCGGCGCGTAGAGGGTGCCGAGCAACGACGACGCGTTCGCCTTCAACCCGCCACTGCCGAGCGCGACGAGCACCAGGCCGACGCCGACACCGGTCAGCCCGGGCAACACCGCCAACGCGAGATGCCCGGCCACCACCACGACACCGCCGTAGAAGACGGTTCGCTCCATTCCCAGCACCCGGTCGGCAATCCAGCCGCCGAGCACGGTGGACAGGTAAACCAGGCCGCCGTACGCGCCGACGATGCCGAGCGCGGTGCTCTGGGCGATACCGAGGCCACCCTCGGTGGTGGAGTAGTAGAGGTAGTAGCCCAGGATGGTGAGCATGCCGTAGAAGGAGAAACGCTCCCACAGCTCGACGCCGAACAGATTGGTCAAACCGATGGGGTGACCGAACAGGGTGCGTTCGGCCGCCGTGTCGGCAGGGTTCGGCGGGTTGCCGAGCCGTGTTTCTTCCGTGGACATAAGGGAACGATCCCACGCCGAAACGGCGGACAGCAATTTTCCCGCATCATCGCGGGTTCGGCGTGCCGCGCCCGCCGGGCCGCCGCGAACACGTCCGGCGGCAGGCGCCGACACGAATTAAGCTGTGGTGACCGGACTCCCGCGACGGATGAGGAAATCAGACGTGCTGACAGCCCAGGTGATCGTGCCGGTGCGGCCGGAAAGGGCGTTCGCGACCCTGGCCGACGGCTGGCTCTACGCGAGCTGGGTGGTCGGAGCCTCCCACATCGGCAAGGTCGACCCCGATTGGCCCGCGGTCGGCAGCCGCATCCACTACCGATTCGGGCTGTGGCCGGTGCTGATCAGCGATACGACCCAGGTGCGCGCGATCGATCCGCCGCACCGGCTCGAGTTGGAGGCGCGGCTCTGGTCGGTCGGGTCGGCGTGGATCACGCTCACCCTCGTAGAGGAAGCGCCGGGGCGCACCACGATCCGGATGATCGAACGCGCTGCCCGTGGACCCGCGCAGTTGATCCCCGGGGTGGCCCAGGACCTGCTCTTCGCGGCACGCAATCAGGAATCCCTGGATCGGCTGGCCGATTTGATCCATGCGCGTTCGCAGAATGAATGATTCGGCACGAATTCCGACCGGTCCGTATTTCTCCATTGTGAGGATTTCGCGCTGACAGAGTTCTGCCGAATTCACTGACCCGATGTTCTGTCTGCGTATTTGGTTTAGTCTCTAGCCAATATAAATGCGTAGATCAGGGGAACGCGCGTGCTTCATATCGAGCACTTCAACAATGGCTGGATGAATCCGGTGCTGGCCTTCGGCCTGTCGTTCATCGGTTCGGTATTGGGGCTACGGTGCGCGGTGCATGCCAAAGCGTCGCCCGCACCGCTCGGTTGGCTCATCGCCGCGGCCGTCGCACTGGGTGGAGCGGCGATCTGGGTTATGCACTTCACGGCGATGCTCGGCTTCAGCATCGACGGGGCGCCCATCCGCTACAACGTGCCGTTGACGTTGCTCAGCGCGGTCATCGCGGTCGTGGTGGTGCTGATCGGGCTCACCATCGTCACCGGCGGCGGCAACGAGTGGGTGACGCTGCCGATGGGCGGCGCGACCACCGGGCTCGGTGTGGCCGCCATGCACTATCTGGGGATGTGGGCGATGCGAACCACGGCTGTTATCGAATACGAGCCCGTGCTGATGGCGTTGTCGCTGGTGATCGCGGTGGTCGCGGCCACGGCGGCACTGTGGTTCATGCTGCACGTGCGCGGCCTGCTGATGACGACGGGCGCCGCGCTGGTAATGGGAACCGCGGTATGCGGCATGCACTACACCGCGATGGCGGCAATGCGCGTGCACCATGGTGAATCGACGACCGTGGTGGACGGTGTCACGCCAGTGCAATTGCTGCTGCCGTTGATCGCGACGGTGTCCTTGGTGGTCACCGGATTGGTGATCGTGGTCGGGTTGGCCGAATTGGAAGTCGGCGAGAATCGAGCGGAATCCGCGCCGGTGCGAACGAGCGCGGGCGGGATGCACAGCACCGATCCGGCCACGCTGTCCGCCAGCGGGAAGCACTGGCCGCGTCAGCCGGATTGACCGCCGTGGCCGGATATTCGGCCACGGCGGCATCGGTCAGCTCGGCTGGGGTAGCGCGCAGTCATCGACCTTCGGATTGGCGCCCACATAGTTCAGTGGGCCCGCGATGATCGTCACCGCGATGGTGCCGAGAGTCGCGCAGTTCTGGTCGCGTTCGGTGTAATAGCCGCGTTGTCCCGCGGCCAGGATGCCGATCAGCAACCACACCAGCACGACGATCGAAAGAATGCGAGATCTACTGCCTGACATGACTGGTCCTCTATTTCGACGGAGTCTGCGCATGATCAGTAGTAGTGCCGACGGCCACCGATAGCACGCCCTGTGCTACCGACCAATAGCAGTACGACGCCGACCACCAGGAGGATGACTCCCACCGTGCTGAGGAGGGGGATGCCGAAAACGAGTCCGGCTATGAGAAGAACTGCGCCGAGAATAATCATCAGAGATCACCTTGTTCGGTGTCGGGATTGTGGAATACCGGTGGGCACCCACATAGGCCGCATGCCCGGTTTTCCCGATCCGAAACAGGCTGTGCCGCAAGAGGCGGGCCGCCTGAGCCGCCGTGGCCGAACCTGTCGGCCACGGCAGTTCGGGGGTGAATCAGCGTGCGAAGATCGGCAGCACGGCCGAGCCCGTCGATGGCGGCGGGGCACTGGAGCCGAGGTCGGCATCGAACGAGCCGGTGCCGCTGCCGACGTCGACCGAGCCCATCGAACTGCCGGTGGGCGGGCCGAGCTCGACCGAACCGGAGGGGAGTAGATCCCAATCGGCGCCGCCGACCGCGTTGGCGGTGCCGCCGGCACCGAGCAGGGTTCCCGCGGCGAGCACGGCCAGCAGGCCCGCCCTGGCGGCAGTGGAATGACGGATGGACATGGGTGTTACCTCCGAGCGCTTCGCTGTGATAGCCCTCAGACGGTAACTGAAATACGCTGATTTCACACTGGATCGGTGTGGTCCGGCTACGACTGCGGCCGCTGACCCACTTCCATCTGCACCCGATAGCGGTCGGCGCGGTACCAGCTCTGGGTGTGCTCGATCGGCACCTCCGCGCTGAACGACACCCGGTCGAAATGCAGGACGGGAGCGCCCTTCTTGACGCCGAGCAGGGCCGCGACACCGGCCTCGGCCGCCTGGGCGTCGACCGTCTGCACGGCGCGTTCGATCGGCCTGCCGTAGCGATCGGCGGTGGTCCGGTAGATCGAACCGGTGAGGTCGTGCGAGATCAGGCCGGGGACCAGTTCGGGGTTGAACCAGGCGTCGTCGACGCTGACCGGATCTTCGTCGGCCAGCCGCAATCGGCGCGCGTGGTAGGCGAGCGCACCCTGGGGCAGGCGCAGTGCGCGGGCGGTGGCCTCGGGCGCGATCGCTTCCTCGGCGACGAGCACCAGGGTGGTCGGATGGTGGCCGAGTGCGCGCATCTCCTCGGTGAACGAGGCCAGGTGCAGTCGCGATTGCACGGGCCGGTGCGCGACGAAGGTGCCCTTGCCGCGGACCCGGACCAAATACCCTTCGTTGACCAGTTGACCGACTGCCTCGCGCACGGTGATCCGGCTGACACCGTAGTCCTGCATCAGATTGCGCTCGCTGGTCAGCAGGTCGCCCGGCTGTAGCTCGCGCGTGCACTTCTGCAGCAGAATCGCGCGCAGCTGTTCGTGTTTGGGCACTGCGCTGTCGCGCAGCGGTGCGGGCATCGCCAGTGGCTCCTTTGTCCTGGTAGGCCGACCGGTCCCTACTGGTCCTATCCGGTGGTTTCGAGAATACGCGACCGGCGCCCGGGAACCCAGAGATCTATGCCCGGCTCAGCGGATGCCCGGTGTGCGTGGGTCGGTGCCGATGCATCCCAGGATGACGCATCCGGGTGGCGAATCCGCGAACGGGGCCTTCGGGGTCTCGCCGAGGCAGTCGAGGAAGTTGCAGCCGGGGTAGGCGTACGGGCCGACGCCGAGGGTGCCGAAGAAGGGGTCGGGGCGGGCGATCATCGGGTCGGTTACGCTCACATCGGGACGCTCCCGATAGGGGCCAGGATCGGGGATCTGCTGGTCGCGGAACGCGGAGACGAGCGTGCGCATCACGTCGTGGGTGTAGGTGGTCGAACTGCCCACCGTCGCGACGCCGGTCCAATTCAGCACCATGCCGAGGCTGGGCACGATGAAGCTGTCGTTGCGCAGCATGCCCGACATCTTCACCGCGTCGTCGGGCAGTCCGGGGAACTCGAGGCGGCACGGTGCGCCGTTGATCACGAACAGGAAGCCGTAGCAGGGCATGCTCGGAGAGGGCGATACCGCCGCGCGCATGTAGTCCTCGGAGATCACCTGCTGGGAGTTCCAACGGCCCCGATTACCCACGAGCAGGCCGAGTTTCGCGAAATCGTCCGGCGGCAGGATCAAATGCGCGTGGCCGTAGGTGTTTCCGGCGCGGTCGCGGGCCCAGTAATAGTCGCCGCGAGCAATGCCCAATGGGTCGAACAACTTTCGCTGGGCGAAGGCCTGGAAGTCCTCGCCGACCGACTGCTGGACCACATAGACCAGCAGGTCGACCGCGCGCTGGCTGTAGCGGAACATCGTGCCCTGCGGGCGTTCGATCGGCATCGCGAGTGCTTGGGCGACGACATTGGGATCGAGTTGGGCCAGCCCCGTCGCGCCCTCGGCGGCGACGGCGACCTCCATGCCGGAGGACTCGGTGAGCAGATTGCGCACGGTGATCTCCCGGTGCGCGGCGTCGCCGAGACCCGGCGGCAGATAATTGCCGATCGGCTCGTCGATCCGCAGCAGCCCCTCGTCGACGGCCGCCCCGGCGACGAGCGCGACGACACTCTTGGTCCCGCTCCACAGATTCCACGCCACCCCGCCGGATTCGGCGTTGCGCGGGCCGGTCGCGATCAGGCAGTTGTTGCGGTACAGCTGGATATTGAACCGGGTGACGTCGCTGGCCCGCGCCATGGCGGTGGCCAGCACGGCGGGGTCGAGCGCGGCTTCGGCCGGTGTCGCGGACTGTGGTGTGCGACCGGTGGTGACCTCACACTGCTTCGCGGTGACCGGGTCGGCCTTCGCCGGGCTCGGGAGCCATGCCCCCGAAATCAGGGTCAGTGCGGTAATCGTTGCTGCCACAACGTGTTTCAGATAGCCCTGCACGTAACCCTCCAGGTGGTGTGTCCGGAGGGGAATCGTGAACGATCACGTTCTTGTTACGCGGGGAATCAGCTGCCGTAGGGGGTGCACACGCCGATCGCCTCGTCCTTGGACGTGTTGAAAATGTCGATCACACCGTTGAGTTCGTCGGTGGGCGCCCTGCGTTCGAGGGTGTCGGCGAGGGAGTTGGTCTTCTCGATGTAGTCGCGCAGCGGCACCGACAGATCGGGGATCACATCGGCGGTGATCCTGCGGTCCAGGTCCTTGGCGCTGTTGCGCAGGGTGGTGACCGCATCCGTGGCCTTGGCATCGGCATCGGGGGCCTGCTCGTTGGACGCCGCGATGTAGGCGTTGAACGAGGTGACCGAGGTCTTGTTGGCCGAACGCAGGCCATCGCACGCGGTGTCGTTGGCCGCCTCGATCTTCGCCGCCCGCGACGCCTCCGCCGCCGCCGATGACGCTGCCACCTCGGAGGTATACGAGGCGAGCTCGCCCTGGTTGACCTCGGCGGTACCCGGTACCTGCTTGGAGCAGGCGCCGATGAAGATCACTCCGGTCGCGGTGGCCGCGAGCGCGGTCCCGAGCCCCAGCCGTTCCAGTACGCGCATTTCTCTCTCCTGCCTCGAGATTGCAGGCACCGGTTGGGCCGGAGCCGAACATATCGACCGTACTGGCAACTTCCGGGTGACGTCAGGTCGCGGTGGTGATTTTCGATAACGAACTTCAGACGCGGCGCCGGGGGTGTCGTGCCCGGCGCCGCCTCTGATCAGTTCTGGCCGAGCATGCCGCGCATGGTGGTGATCTCAGCCTCTTGGTCGGCCATGATCTTCGTCGCGAGCTGCCGCGATGGCGGATTCACGCCGCCGCTCAGCTCGGTCTGCGCCATCGCGACGGCACCCTCGTGGTGGGCGATCATCATCTCCAGCCACTGCCGGTCGAAATCGGCGCCGTTGGCGGCTTGCAGGCTGCTCATCTGCGCGTCGGTCATCATGCCGGGCATGTCGTGCCCGCCGTGCCCTTCGGTCGCACTCGGAGCCGGCTTGCCGAAACCGGCCAGCAGGTCGGTGATCTGCTGCATTTCCGGCGCCTGCGCCTTCTCCACCTGGGCGGCCAGCGCGATGAGCTGCTGATTCTGGGTGTGGCTCGGCACCATCTTCGCCATCTCGACGGCCTGCGCGTGGTGCGGGTACATCATCTGCAGGAAGCTGACGTCGGCATCGTTGAAGTCGGTGCTGGCGGCAGCGCTGGTCGTGGTGGTGGTGGTGGAGTGCTCGGTGGTGTGCGTGGTTGTGGTGCTGTCGTCGCTGCAACCGGCCGCGAACAAGACGGTGGCGGCGGCGGCGACGAGGACGTGGGTACGACTGATGGACATGGTGATCCTCCTGGGGATTCGGGTGAGGTGTCGAAACTGGCGAGGCACGAGAAGTGCCGCGCCTGTCAGATCCGCAGAATCGCCAGTTGGGAAAGGGTGAGGACGGTCCATGGTGGAGGGCGCATCCGCCTACCGCGCCAGATTCGAGGCGTGCGGCGTGCGGCCTCGACGGTGTCGCCGAGGCGGTAGAGCAGGACCAGGGTCAGAGCGATGGCGAGTGCGGCCAGAACGAAAACGCAGGCGTGGACGGCGGTGTGCTCATCACAGCCTGCCGCGCCGCACCCCGTGTGCGGGTCGGACGGAGCCGCGATGGAGCGTGTCGAGTCGAATGGGGCTGCTTCGGCGAGGACAACCGTGCTCGGCGTGGAGTGGTCGGGCGCGAGGACCGCGGCATGCTCGTCGGTCGGAGCCGCGGATAGCCGCGGATCCTCGTGGTCGGACGGTGCGATGGTGACGTTCGATGCTGCCGGCGCGGGGCCGTGGGCACTGTCGGTCGCGTGGGCGGTGCCGAAGACCGCGGAGTGCATGGCGACGATTCCGGCCAGCAGCATCAGCACGGCGAGCGCCCTGGCAATGCCGGGTGCGCGCGCGGGCGGATGCTGGTCCATCACGGCGACCAGTCTAGCGATCGTCATCGTGATACCGGGTAGGGGTAAGAGTTACCGAGTGGCGATGTCGACGACCAGGCGCGGGGGATCGGCAAGGGCGGTGACCGCGAAGGGCGGCTGATCGGCGTCGATGCCGACAAACGACTGGGTGACGCCCTCATAGACCAGCTTCTTGTAGACCCCGGTGATGGTCGGTGTGCTCGGGTCGGTCACCGGATCTGGCCCGGCGAACAGGGGGACGGTCGAGTCGAACGGATACGCGGAGCCGAGGATGCGCACCTCGAGAATCGCGCGGCCGGCCACGTCGACGGTCTTGCCGCTGCCGTCCTGCACCGCGCGATCGGTGTAGGCCACCTGCCAGCCGGGAGTCCCGGTGCCACCGAGAGCGAAGACCACGCGGTCGAAGCCGGGCTGTTGGCCGATCCGGATATCGCTGACGGTGAGCGCCGCGCCCGCGGAGGCCGCGCCGGACTTCGGGCCCGCGTCGGTGGGTACCTCACCGGTGGCATCGGCGAAGGTGCTGGTGGTGCTCGTTGTCGTCGGTGGCGCCGTGGCCGGTGCGTCATCGGTACCGCAACCGGATACCGACACCGCGGCCGCGGCGATCAGCACGAACACGAGGGCGTTGCGCATGGGGCTGATGGTACGCAGGGACCTCGGCGAGGTGGGCGAAGGAGCGCGGGGTGTGTTCGGGCTACGGAAAGTTTGCTGGTGACTTCCAAATGGGAGCTGTTCCGGCCGATGCACGCAGGTCGCAGCCGGGATTTCCGGTGAACGCGTACCAGTTCGGTAGTTAGCGCCACCTGCGGTGATCGGCCTGCGGCGCGGGTTGGCAGGCGATCGTGGCCGACGCATTGGGGAGCAATGGAATTCGTGAGATCGGCGAATTCGCCGGCGGTCTGCAAGGGCATCGCAAATCGATGGAACCCGTTATCGCTCAGCGAAATACATCCTACGACGCCCCCTTGTGGGCCACCCCGACAGCCGATACCGGGCCCGGATGTGACAGTGGGGCAACGATCCAGCACACTTGCCGGGTGGACAGTGTTGAGGACGTATTCGAGCGACTACGCCGGTACCCGGATGTGGAGGCGCCGAACCTCTATGCCGTCGACGCCGCCGACCGGCTGATCCTCGACACGGCCGCGGACGTCCTCGCGGCCGCGGGTAGCGGCGAGGTTGCGGTGATCGGCGACGCCTACGGCGCGCTCACCCTCGGGGTCGCCGCCCAGCACGGACTCGCAGGCATTCGCGTGCACCAGGACCTGATCACCGGCGAATCGGCGCTGGCAGCCAATGCCAAGACCCTCGGGCTCACCGACCGCTACACCGCCCACGCCCTCGACGCCGACCTGCTCACCGGCGCGCGCGTGGTCCTGATGCGGTTGCCGCGGATGCTCTCGGGCGTCGCCGAGATCGCCGAGGCCATCGCCCGCTACGCCGCCGACGACGTGGTGGTGTTCGCGGGCGGTCGCGACAAATACCTCACCCCGGCCATGAACGAGGTGCTCGCCGAATCCTTCGCGCAGGTCCGCGCGGGCCGGGGTCGGCAGAAGTCGCGCGTGCTCGTGGTCGGCGAGCCGCTGCCGGTGGGCGAATCCCGGTTTCCCGTGCGCGAGCATGTCATCGAGATCGACGGCGATGTCGTCGCGTTCGGTGCGGCGTTCTCGGGATCGCGCCTCGATATCGGCACCCGCTTCCTGCTCGAGCACATGGACCGGATGAAGCCCGACGCGCGCGATGCCGTCGATCTCGGTTGCGGCACCGGCATTCTCGCGGTCGCGCTGGCGAAATCCCGTCCGCACATCCGGGTGGTCGGCACTGACCAGTCCGCCGCCGCCGTCGCCTCGGCCAGGGCAACCGCCGAAGCCAACGGTGTCGCGGACCGGGTGACGGTGGTGCGCGACGACGCCATGTCCTCGGCGGCCGACAACAGCGCCGACCTGGTGCTGTGCAATCCACCGTTCCATGTCGGCGCGGCCGTGCACACCGGCTCGGCGATCAAGATGTTCGTCGAGACCGGGCGGGTGCTGCGGCCCGGCGGTGAGTTGTGGACGGTGTACAACTCGCACTTGAACTATCGCGGCGTGGTGGAGCGGATGGTCGGCCGCACCGATGTGATCGGCCGGAACCAGAAGTTCACGGTCACGCGGTCCGTTCGTGGTCTGCGCGACGTACAACGATAGGGCGACCCGAAAGCGGTAGAGTCCGATTTGTCCGAACGGGCGAGCGGTGTGGTCACGGACCGGATCGCTGGGAACTTTGTCCGATCGTGGCGCGTTGAACAGGGCAGTTGGAGCTTCTGCAGCGACTCGTATCTCCAAGAAAGGCGCACGGTGCGTACCTCATCGAATCCGGTGTTCAAGAACCTTCCCCGCCAGGAAGGTGTCGGCGGTTACGCGAACTTCGGTTCGGGCGTAGCAGGCGCAGGACAGGTCGGCAACCAGCAGTACGGCGAATACGGGCAGCAGTACGGCCAGCAATTCCAGCAGGCCCCCGCCACCCGCGCGATGACCATCGACGACGTGGTCACCAAGACCGGCATCACCCTCGCGGTGCTCACCGTCTCGGCGATCGTCTCCTTCGCGCTGTCCAGCGCGAACCCGTCGCTGGCGCCGCTGTTCGTTATCGGTGGCGGCATCATCGGCCTGGTGCTCGTCCTGATCGCGACCTTCGGTCGCAAGATGGACAACCCGGCCATCGTGCTGGCCTACGCGGCCTTCGAGGGCCTGTTCCTCGGCGCGCTGTCGCTGATGTTCACCGACGTCACCTTCGGCGGCGTGGGTGGTAGCGCCCTGATCGGCCAGGCGGTGCTCGGCACGTTCGGCGTGTTCTTCGGCATGCTGGTCGTCTACAAGACCGGCGCCATCCGCGTGACCCCTCGCTTCACCCGCATGCTGATCGGTGCGATGGTCGGCGTGCTGGTGCTGATGGTCGGCAACCTGATCGCGAGCTTCTTCACCGACGGCGGCTTCGGCCTGCGCGACGGCGGCCCGCTGGCGATCGTGTTCAGCCTGGTCTGCATCGCCATCGCCGCGTTCAGCTTCCTGCTCGACTTCGACGCCGCCGACCAGCTGATCCGCGCCCAGGCCCCCGAAAAGGCAGCCTGGGGCGTCGCCCTCGGCCTCACCATCACCCTGGTCTGGCTCTACATCGAGATCCTCCGCCTGCTGAGCTACTTCCAGCGCGACTGATAGAAGACACAAAAGCGGCCCACCTCATCGAGGTGGGCCGCTTTTTTCGGTCTATCTATCTCAGCTGAGGCGCTCGATGACCAGGGCCATGCCCTGGCCGCCGCCGACGCACATGGTCTCCACGCCGAACTGCTTGTCGTAGGTCTGCAGGTTGTTCAGCAGGGTGGTGGTGATGCGGGCACCGGTCATGCCGAACGGGTGGCCGAGCGCGATCGCGCCGCCGGAGACGTTGAGCTTGTCCTCGTCGATCTTCAGCTCACGCGCCGAGCCGAGCACCTGCACGGCGAAGGCCTCGTTGATCTCGAACAGGTCGATGTCGGAGACCGACTTGCCCGCCAGCGCCAGCGCGCGCTTGACGGCCTCGACCGGGCCGAGGCCCATGATCTCGGGCGACAGGCCCGAGACGCCGGTGGAGACGATGCGGGCCAGCGGGGTCAGGCCCAGCTCCTTGGCCTTGGTGTCGCTCATGATCACCAGCGCCGCGGCGCCGTCGTTGAGCGCGCAGCAGTTACCGGCGGTGATGGTGCCGTCGGGACGGAACACCGGCTTGAGCCCGCTGACCGCCTCGTAGGTGACACCGGCGCGCGGGCCGTCGTCCTTGCTCACGATCGTGCCGTCGGGCAGGGTCACCGGGGTGATCTCCCGCTCGAAGAAGCCGGCCTTGATGGCCTCTTCGGCGCGGTTCTGCGAGCGCACGCCCCAGCGGTCCTGGTCCTCGCGCGAGATGCCGGTCAGCGACGCGACGTTCTCGGCGGTCTGGCCCATCGCGATGTAGGCATCGGGAAGCAGGCCGTCCTGGCGCGGGTCGTGCCACACACCGGCGCCACCTTCGGCGGCCTTGGCAGTACGGGCAACGGCGTCGTCGAAAATGGTGTTCCTGGTGTCGGGCGAGCTGTCGGCCGAGCCACGGGCATAGCGCGAGACAGTCTCCACGCCGGCGGAGATGAAGACGTCACCCTCGCCTGCCTTGATCGCGTGGAAGGCCATCCGGGTGGTCTGCACCGACGACGCACAGTAGCGCTGCACGGTGGTGCCGGGGACGACATCGAGGCCGAGCTCGATGGCGATCATGCGGCCCATACCGAAGCCACCCTCGCCGGCGGGGGAGCCGGTGCCCAGGATGATGTCGTCGATCTGCGTCGGATCCAGCGAAGGCACCTTGGCCAGCGCGGCACGAACCATCTGCGTGGTCAGGTCGTCCGGGCGCATTCCCGCCAATGACCCCTTGACGGCACGGCCGATCGGGGAACGGGCGGTGCTGACGATGACGGCCTCGGGCATGAGGACTCCTTTTCGCGTTGTTCGACGTGAACGGCTGTTTACCTGCCGGTCAACTCTCGAATCTACGTCTCCAGTTGCGCGACGGGAAGGGCAGGTCGGTCGCGCACCTGCGCGATCAGCACGGGAAGCAGCTGCGCAGCGGCCAATTCGTAGCCTGCCGCGGAAGGGTGGAATCCGTCGGTGGCGAACAGGATTTCGGGTGCGGCCCGGAACTCGGAGGCGACCAGGGGTGAACCCATCGGCACCGCGATGCCGCCCGCGATCGTGGTGGCGACCGTCTGGGCCTTGGCCAGCCGCACACTCCAGTTCGCGACGATCGTGCGCAGCGGTTGCTGGATCGCGGTGACGGTGCCCAGGTTCGGGCAGGTGCCGACCACCACCAGCGCATCGGCTTCCCGCAGCCGTGACACCGCCGCCGCGAGCCTGCGTGCCGAGGCCCGGATGGAGTGCTTCTTGGTGATGTCGTTGGCGCCGACCAGGATCACTGCCGCGTCCGGTGGCGGGCCCGCGACGAACATCGCGTCGACCTGTCCGGCCAGGCCCTTCGACGTAGCGCCGGAGATGGCCTTGGTGCTCAACCGGATGCGCATGCCGGTGGCCTCGGCCAGCCCGCGAGCCAACCGCACGCCCGGCACATCGCTCGCACCGAGACAGCCGAGCCCGGCCGCGGTGGAGTCGCCGAAGACCATCAGGTGCAGGTCGAAGGGCGTGCTCTTGCGCCACGGTTCGGGAAGGGTGGCGCCCGGCGCGTACACGCCGTCGGCCTCGGGCGGCTTGGAGGTGTCGCGGCCGATCACCGCGCGCGCCGCACCCGCCTGCGTCATCAGCAATCGATAGGTCGCCCAGGAGACGGTGCCTGCGCCGGACCCGGCGAGCACGGTCGTCGCCCCGGTGACGGCAGCGGTACGCCAGCTGATTCGAGGTGCGCTCACATTCGAAAATTCTACGTCGCGGACCGGCCCGGGCAGAGATACCGACCACACACTCCGGTGCGGGGCGCCTCCGCCCGGTCGCGAGCGCAAGTGCTCGGCTACTCTCGTGCCGGAAGAATCGATTTCGTAGGTACATGGGTAACTCGCCGGGGACGCCCAGGACTTGCCCACCGATAGACGCGGGCCCGAACACAATGTCCGGCGGCACCTACGACCGGCAAAATACTCGGAGAGGCGGGCCAGTATGCGCATCGCGGATCATGTGGTTGACCTCATCGGCAACACCCCCCTTGTTCGGCTGAACTCGGTGGTCGGCCCCAACGCCGGCCTGGTGGCCGCGAAGGTCGAATACCTGAACCCGGGCGGCAGCTCCAAGGACCGGATCGCGGTCAAGATGATCGACGCCGCCGAGCAGGACGGACTGCTGAAGCCGGGCGGCACGATCGTCGAGCCCACCTCGGGTAATACCGGTGTCGGCCTGGCGCTGGTCGCCCAGCAGCGCGGGTACAAGTGCGTGTTCGTGTGCCCGGACAAGGTCAGCGAGGACAAGCGCAACGTGTTGCGTGCCTACGGCGCCGAGGTCGTGGTCTGCCCGACCGCCGTGCCGCCGGAGCACCCCGACAGCTACTACAACGTCTCCGATCGCCTGGTCCGCGAGATCGAGGGCGCCTGGAAGCCCAACCAGTACTCGAACCCGGGCGGCCCCGACAGCCACTACGAGACCACCGGTCCCGAGATCTGGGCCGACACCGAGGGCAAGGTCACCCACTTCGTCGCGGGCGTCGGCACCGGCGGCACCATCTCCGGCACCGGCCGCTACCTCAAGGAAGTTTCCGGCGGCACGGTCAAGATCATCGGCGCCGACCCGGAGGGTTCGGTCTACTCCGGCGGCACCGGTCGCCCGTATCTGGTCGAGGGTGTCGGCGAGGACTTCTGGCCGACCGCCTACGACGCGTCGATCCCCGACGAGATCATCGCGGTCTCCGACGCGGATTCCTTCGAGATGACCCGGCGCCTGGCTCGCGAGGAAGGCCTGCTGGTCGGTGGTTCCTGCGGCATGGCCGTGGTCGCCGCGATCGAGGTCGCCCGCCGCGATCCCGACGCCGTGGTGGTGGTGCTGCTGCCCGACGGTGGCCGCGGCTACCTGTCGAAGATCTTCAACGACAAGTGGATGAGCTCCTACGGCTTCCTCCAGACTCCCCTCGAGGCGGGCCCCGAACCGCTGGTCGGTGACGTGCTGCGCGGCAAGTCCGGCGGCCTGCCCGACCTGGTGCACACCCACCCGTCGGAAACCCTGCGCGACGCCATCGAGATCCTGCGCGAATACGGCGTCTCCCAGATGCCCGTCGTCGGCGCCGAGCCCCCGGTCATGGCCGGTGAGGTCGCGGGCAGCGTCACCGAACGCGACCTGCTCTCGGCCGTCTTCGAAGGCCGCGCCAACCTCACCGACTCCGTCGCCCAGCACATGAGCCCGTCTTTCCCGCTGATCGGCTCCGGCGAACCCATCTCCACCGCCACCAAGGCCCTGTCGGATTCCGACGCCCTGATGGTCGTCGAAGACGGCAAGCCCGTCGGCGTCATCACCCGCCACGACCTACTCGGCTTCCTCAGCACGGGTTCTATCTGACACTGAAGTAGCTGTTGCCCAGTGTCATCGGTGGGCGAAGTGAGAAACAATCCGGGCGGCAGGGTCATGGTGGCGGGCGGCGTCATCCTGCGCTGCGTGGTGTGTGGCGCGGACCGGGTGCAAATACCGTGTGGTGAGAACAACGGCTCAGGCGTCGGTTTCTTCGATAGTCCCGCCGTCCAGCCGCTGCGGGATCGTTTCGACATGGTGCTCGATGCCATCGAGTCCGAGGGGGAGTGGGTAACCAATCGTGTGCGTCTGGGGAAGCTGATACTCGGTCGGCTGGGCGATATCGAGGCAGGCGTTCGGCAGTTGATTCGCGCGCGCCCGCTGGAGACGGCCATCGTTGAGCTTCCGTCGGGACGTGAGTTGTGCGTGCCGACAGTCGCGGAGACGTTGCGTATCAAGGCTTTCCTCATTGTGCGGCGTAATCAAACACGTGACTTCCTCGACGTTGCCGCACTCACCGAGATGATGGGGACGATGGAGGCGGCCGCTGTACTCGCCGACATCGATGAGTACTACGCCGATCAGCGCATCGACGGGGTTCCGGTTTCCTCGCAGGTTGCGCGTCAGTTGGCTGATCCGCGACCCGCTGATTCGTCGGTAACCCAGCAGCTGTCGGCGTATCGCAATCTCGATCGCAAGTGGCACGATTGGAGCCGGGTCCGGGATCGATGCCAGAAAGTGGCGATAGCGCTCGCAGGAGGTGAGGATGACACTCCAGTTCCGTAACCTGAATATGATGGTGCGGATCCGTCGCGTTGCCGATCGATATCGATCCGTTGCTTGATCGGACTCTTGTCTACTCAGCTTCCTGAGCGCCTGCACCATCTGAGGCTCGATGCACTGTGGGCGAGGTGCGGATGTCGGGGCCGAGTCCCTTGTTCGCCGCGGCGGTCCGGATCGCGTCCACCACCAGCAGCAGTGCGGCTCGGCCCGCCGAGTTGGTGCGGTAGGCCAGCGACACCGTCCGGGTGAGGGCGTCGCCTAGCGCGACGATATCCACGCCGGGTGGGCGCAACGCCAAACCCAGATCCGATACCAGCGTGACGCCGAGCCCGGCCGCGACCATCGCCATCGCGGTCGCCTGCTCCTCCAATTCGTGGTCGATGCGCGGCCGTAGCCCGGCGGACTGGAACGCCAGCCGTGCCGCGTGCCCGAAGTGCGACCGGGCGGGCGCGATGATCCACGGATGCTCGGACAGCTCGGCGAGGGTCACGCTGGCCGCGGGCACCGCGCCGGCGGGGACGGCGGCGTGGATGCGTTCGACACCGATGACCGCCCGCTCCAGGCCGCGGTCCCAGGTCATCGGATAGTTCGAGTAGTCGAGCACGAACGACAGGTCGAGCGTGCCGTCACGGACGGCAGCGGCCGTCGACTCCGGTGCGAGTTCGGTGGTGCGCACCAGAATGCCCGGGTGTGAGGCGGCAAGGGTGGTGAGCGCGTCGGGGAGCAGGCCCGAGGCGACTGACGCCCACACCCCGGCGGTGATCTTCGCAGTCACCGATCCGCCGGCTTCCTCTAGCGCCTGGGTCGCGCGCTCGACCGAGGCCAGGATCTCTTCGGCGTGCTCGGCGAGCACGATCCCGAGGTCGGTGAGCTGCACTCGGCGCCCGCGTCGTTCGAACAGCCGGGTGCCCGCGTCGCGTTCGAGCTGCGCGAGCTGTTGGGAAACCGCCGACGCGGTGTAGTGCAGAGCGGCCGCGGCGGCCGTGATGGTGCCGCGCCGGTGTAGTTCGCGCAGCATTCGCAGGCGGGCCAGAGACAGCTCCATAACACCGAGCGTAGGCACTGTGCAGGAACTGTGAAGGGTGCCGTGAACGAACCGTAAATAGACGCGCGGCCAGGGGGCCCGCAGGCTTGGTGCTATCGGGACGACGAGGTCCGTCACGACGAACGAGGAGGTGAGCACCATGACGATGCTGAACCCGGGCGCAGGGACGCCGCAGGTGACTTCGCATACCGATGCGACCACACCCACGGACCCGGCCGTCACTCCCACGATCCGTCGTCGCGAGCCGTATCTGCGTCTGCACTGGACGGATTCGCTCACCGACGCGGTCGGTTACCTTGTCGTCCACACCCTGCGCGGCGGCCTGGCCACCGGCGGCACCCGGATGCGGGCCGGTTGCACCCTGAGCGAGGTCGAGGATCTGGCGCGCGGCATGGCCAACAAGACCGCCACGTTCGACCTGCCGATCGGCGGCGCCAAGGGCGGGATCGACTTCGATCCCAAGGACCCGCGCGCCGTCGACGTGCTGCAGCGATTCTGCGAGGCGATGCGCCCGTGGCTCGACGCGCACTGGGTGACTGCTGAGGACCTCGGTGTTCCGCAGCATCTGATCGACGAGGTCTTCGAAAAGCTCGACCTGGACCAGAGCTACCACGCCGCGATCCGGCGCTCCGCCGACCCGGCGGCGACTCTGGAGCGGGTTCGCAACGGACTCAACGCGGCGGTCGACGGCGGCTTCCTGCTCGGTGACGTCATCGGCGGTTACGGCGTCGCGCACGCCTGCCTCGCCACGGCGGTGCAGTGGGGGAAGGCACCTGCCGACACGACGGCCGCGATCCAGGGCGTGGGCACCATGGGCGGGGCGGCGGCGTACTACCTGCACGAGGCCGGGATGAAGATCACCACGGTGGCCGACGCCGCAGGCACCCTGTACTGCGCCGAGGGGCTCGACATTCCGGCGCTGCTTGATCTGCGCGACGGCTACGGCGAGATCGACCGCTCCCGGCTGCCCGCGGGCATCGAGCAGCTGCCGCGCAACGCCATTGTCGCCGCCGACGTGGATATCCTTGTGCCGGCGGCGATCTCGTATGCGATCACGCCGGACAACTCGTACGACATCCGGGCCCACGTCGTCGTCGAAGCCGCGAACGCCGCCACCACACCGGAAGCCGAAGCCATGCTCGCCGCCCGCGGCATCCCGGTGCTGCCCGACTTCGTCGCCAACGCGGGCGCGGTGGCCTGGGCGTGGTGGTTGCTGCTCGGCGAAGTCGACGACACCCCGGAAACCTCGTTCGACCGGCTCCGCACCACGATGCACGACAAGGTCGCACAGCTGCTGACAGCATGGACCGACGAAGGCGTCACCCCTCGCGAGATCGGCCACCGCTGGGCCGGCGACCCGTCCCCGCTCACCGGGCCTGTCGTCATTCCCTGATCGCGGGGCAAGCAAGAAGCGGTCGGCTGAGCGGCATCGAGGCTGGTGTTCGGCAGTTGATTCGCGCAGTGACGTCGGTGCTGCCCGCGCAATGGAAGGCAGCACCGACTCACGGTCAGCGAGTGAGAATCGAGTGCAAATCCACCCACTGATCTGGGTGGACGTAGGCGACCACGGTGTCGTGTGGGATGCCCGCGGTAGCCAGGGCTTCGTCCACGCCGTGGTAGTGGGCGTGTAGGGAAGCGCGGACTGTGCCACCGATTCCCGAGAAGCCGGTTCGTACCAGCTCGGTGTAGGAATCCCGGTGGGGGACAAGGGGTTCTGCTCGTCGGGTGATCCGCAGGATCGCGGAGTCGACCGACGGGATCGGGCGGAAGCTGGTGCGTGGGATCTGCCCGCGCAGTTCCCAGCTGAACCATGGCCAGGTTGTCGCGGTCAGCAGGCTCCAGCGGCCGTAGTCGCCGGTGCGTTTGCGGGCGTATTCGCGTTGGGTGAGCAGCGTTGCCGAGGACAGGGTCGGTGCGGTCAGGCACCAGTCGACGATATCGGCGGTTACGGAGAACGGGATGTTCCCCACCACGGCGAACGGCTCGCGAGGAGCCTTGGCCTTGGTGAAATCGCCACGTACAACACGGATTCCGTCCTCGGAACGCGTTTGCGCCGAGAGCTTGGCCGCGAGCAGCGGATCGATCTCGTACGCGGTGACCTGTGCGCCACTGCGAGCCAAGGCGTGCGTGAGAATGCCCTCGCCCGCACCGGGTTCGAGAACGGTCCCGGCCGGATCGGCCACCGTCAGAATCGAGTCGACGGCGGCACGATCCACCAGAAAGTTCTGGGACAGTGTCCTTCTCGCATGGTCACGGGCGGTCCGACCGCCGCTCTTACCGGTGACCTTGCGCTGAGTATGTGAGTAGTTTCGGTGTGCAAAATCCTGCGCCACGGCAGTGTGCCCCTTCGGGTCTTCGAGTCGAAATACGGTCTCGAAGGGCCCTGGGCGCGCCGGTGGACGCCGATGAAGTTATCCGCGTCCGCTAGCGGGCCAGAGCCCGGCTGTAGCGGAGGCGAGTGAAGTAGTGGCACGACATGCGACCAACTCTAGGAACCATCGGGGCGGCGGGCAACTGAATTTAGGGCGGGTCTTGATCCGATCGGCGCGGCACCTGACCAGCGTCGATCGGATCGTCGGGTGTCGGCCTAGGCGGATTCGGTGTTCGCGTGGCTGCCCGATACCGTCCGCACCGCGGTTACCGCCGACGCGGCGGCGGAAATCGCACTGTTGATGGAGATTTCGCCGCGCATGCCGGGCGCGGCGACCATGTCACCCACCAGATAGACGCCGTCCCCGCGATCGATGGCATGTCGGTCCCGCCACGTGGTTCCGGGCAGGTCGAGCGCGCCGGTGCGGCCCTTCGCGGTGGAGGTGCGGCGGAATGTGGTGCGCGAGCGCCAATCCGGGATGGTCGAGTCCGCGAAATGTTCCAGCCGCTGGTGGGTCGTATCGCGGGATTCGTTGTCGCGCACCGGCATCTGGAGTTGATACAGGGATTGGCCCGCAGGGGCGATGGTGTCGTCCTGAGCGGTGTAGCACTCATGGAAGCCGCCTTCGTCCAGGTCGAAGACGACGAAGCGGTCGCGTCGACTCTTCGTGACGCCGAGATCGAGCAGCGCGGTGAAACCGCTCGTACCGTGCAGAGTGTCGTCATCGAGCAGGCGGCGTGCCGAATCCAGATCGGTGGCGACGATAACTGGTCCGCCGCTCGGAAGTTCGTCGATCCGCGACCCGGTCTCGATGACGACGCCGAGTTCGATTGCGCGTGTGATCATCCGGTCGATCACCTGCTGCCACCCGCCTCGTACCCACCGCACGCCGGGCACGTTCAGACCGACTGCGCGCTGGAAGAGATCCCAGACGAAGGCGGCGGACAACCTGCCGGTGTCAGCGTCGTAGGTGACGACGCTGATCATGTTCGCGATCCGGGTGGCAGTGGTCGCGTCCCAGCGATCCGCCGCCCAACTGTGGAAGTCGACGTCGACGGGGGCTTGCAGCCATTTGCGTGATTGGGCGCGCAGGACGCCGACAGGTGGTGTCCGCCGGATCCGGTCGCCGGTGCGGAAGCCGATCTTCGCGAAGTCGGTGATCCCCGGCCAGCCGAGGCCTGCGACGAAACCACGCTCCTTCAGCCACGCGTAATGCGGGCCGTCGGCATAGAACACGTGCGCGCCCTCGTGCGCGACGTGCGGCGGCGGCGTCGCGCGACCCCGTCCGCCGAGCGTCTGATGCGCCTCGAACAGCCGCACCGGCACGCCGGTTTCGGCGGCGGCGATCGCGGCGGTGAGCCCGGCAAGTCCGCCCCCGACCACGGTGATGGGTGTGTTCATCCTCGGTCCTCTCCTGCGGCCGCCCAGTCGAGCCGGGCGGCGATCATCTCTGCGGTGGCTCGTAGATAGCGATCGGTGTCGACGTCGGCCGGGTGGTCGCCGTCGAAGATGTCGCGCATCATCCAGAAGTGGGCGAGCGCGCCGACCAGCACCGCCGCGGTGGCGTCCCAGTCCTGCTCACCCGCCCGGTCGCCGGCGAGTTCGACCAGTCCGTGGGTGACCATCGACATCACCACCGCGTATTCCTGCTGCCGGAACACCTCCAGCAGCGGAGTGGGGATCGAATTGTCACGCAACAGGATTCGGGTCACATCGCGATCGTGGTCGAGTCGCGCCAGGCCGATCCGGCACAGCGCGACGAGTTTGTCGACGGTGTCCTCGGACGGCGTGATCGCCGCGAGCGCCGCCACGACGGAGAACGTGGGCGCCAGGAACTGCTCCCACTCGCCCCGATCCGTCAGCCGCGCGTCCACCGCCTGCACCAGCAGCTCGTCCTTGGATTTGAAATGGCGGTACAGCGCGCCGGACCCGCCGGAGAGCCCGGCTGCCCGCTCGATCTGCGCGACCGAGGTCTTGGCGAACCCCTGTTCCCCGAACAGACGCAATGCCTCGGTCAGGATCCGCTCCCGCGATGTGCACAACTCGCCACCTCCGCTGTAAGTAACCGCTTACTTACTGTGACTCGAGCGCGTGGCGAGCACAAGACCGCCACGGTGATCGGTGCGATATTGTGCCGCTGACCGGCCGTGAGCAAATTTATCGCTACTTCACCGATTCGATGAGAATTACCTGGGTAAACACCACGAACAGGTGCATCGGCAATTCAGCCGCACTGATCGGAAAGCGAAAGGACAGGCCGTGGATACCTCCGTCATTGCGATAGATTTCCAGCAGGGCTTGACCGATGCGTGGAGTTCGGTCGCGCAGTTCGTCCCCAAAGCGGTGGCATTCATCGCCATTCTTCTCGTCGGCTGGATCATCGCGAAGGTGGTCGCCAAGATCGTGAACGCGGTGCTGGAGCGCGTCGGATTCGACAGACTCGTCGAACGCGGCGGACTGCGGACAATGTTGTCCCGCAGTAAGTATGACGCTTCCGACATCATCGCCAAGATCGCCTACTATGCGATTCTGTTGATCGCCCTACAGATCGGTTTCGCGGTGTTCGGGCCGAACCCGGTCAGTGCGCTGCTCACCAGCATCGTGGCCTGGCTGCCCAGGGCCGTTGTCGCGATCGTGATCATCGTGATCGCGGCGGCCATCGCCCACGCGGTGAGTGATCTGATCTCCAATGTGCTCGGCGGGCTGTCCTACGGGAAGATGCTCGGCCGGATCGCGGCGGTGTTCATCTGGGGTATCGGCATCATCGCCGCGCTGAACCAGATCGGCGTCGCGACCTCGGTGACCACCCCGATCCTGATCGCCGTGCTCGCCACCATCGGCGGCATCATGGTGGTCGGTGTCGGTGGCGGCCTGGTCAGGCCCATGGAACAGCGCTGGAACAATTGGCTCGGCAATCTGGAAACGGAGATGCCAGCGATGAAGGGGCATGCCCAGGCCTACCAGCGTGGACGCGAGGACGCCGCACGTCAGGGCGAGCAGGTGTCGCCGACCTTGGCCGACCAGGGCAGGGAGGCGTGGGTCACGCCAGGAGCGAGCTACCCGGAACGCGAGCCGGGCTGGGGTGGCGAG
This sequence comes from Nocardia sp. NPDC059195, assembly GCF_042754695.1. Classification (NCBI taxonomy): domain Bacteria; kingdom Bacillati; phylum Actinomycetota; class Actinomycetes; order Mycobacteriales; family Nocardiaceae; genus Nocardia; species Nocardia sp. NPDC059195. The sequence goes on from NZ_JBHZBG010000023.1 coordinate 32,907, forward strand.
ACAGCCAGGTAACCAACTGGCGCCGGCGCACCGTTACCTCTGGGTGGCGGTGCGTCGGCGTCGGTCTGTGCGCGGTGATCAGTCGGCGGCGTACGCGCACACCGCGGCGAGGCGTAATTGCAGCCAGTCGGCGGCGTGCCAGTCGTCCGGCGCGCCCGCGAAGAATCCGTCGGCCCGCTCGGCGAAATGATCGAGGAGTCCGCGGACATAACCGGCGAGCAGAATGATCAGGGGCACCCGCGCGGAATCCTCGACGCCGAGGGCGAGAATGTCACGCACCGCGGCAGCGTGCTGGTCCAACTGGGCAGACAGTGCGGGCACCACCGCGGCGACGGCGGCCGCGGGGGCGCCGAACTCGGTGTTCAACTGCTGTAATTGTCGTTGCGCCGAAAGTTCGAGCAACGCGGGACCTGGCGCAAACATAACAATATGGTAGCAATCTATCCATCAATGTTGCAATTGGATAATTTCAAGATCAATTATTACCGGTCGGAGACAACTTTCGGCAAACATGCTCGGCGAGCGAAAGGATCCGCAGTGCAGGTCACCGACCCAGCCGTCCACCTGTTCGGCATGAGCACCGTAATCGCCGCTAGCGCAGGGTATTCAGCGCAGACGAGGATCGCCGGTGCCTGGCCTCGGTCGCCTTACGCGCCGTTGCTCGGCCGTCTGGCCGCCGCGATCATCTGGGGTTGCTGCAGTGTGGCCGGCCTGACCGTGCTCGGCATTCCCACAGCGATCACCGTGCCCATCGCGCTGACTGTGTTCACGGTGGTGATCGTGATGCTCGCCGCGGCCTTCGCGGGCGGCATGATCAGGCCCGCTCCGCGACCGAGCCGTTAGCCGACCTACCGGAACGCGTTGGCGTCGGTGAGCGCCTTGCCGATGACCAGCTGGTGCACCTCGGCGGTGCCCTCGTAGGTCAGCACCGACTCCAGGTTGTTGGCGTGCCGCAGAACCGGGTAGTCGAGGGTGATTCCGTTGGCGCCCATGATGGTTCGGCATTCCCGCGCGATCTTTATCGCCTCACGGGTGCTGTTCAGCTTGCCCACGCTGATCTGCTCGCCGGTGATCTCGTGACGGTCCTTCAACCGGCCCAGGTGCAGCGCCAGCAACTGTCCCTTGCCGAGCTCGAGCGCCATATCGGCCAGTTTGGCCTGGGTGAGCTGGTAGCCCGCCAGCGGCTTGTCGAACACCTCGCGGGTACGGGAGTAGTCGATAGCCGCGCTCAGGCAGTCGCGTGCGGCGCCGAGCGCGCCGAAGATGATGCCGAACCGCGCCTCGCTCAAACAGGCCAGCGGCGAACTGAGCCCGCGTGATTCGGGCAGCACCGCATCGGCGGGCAAGCGTACGTCGTCGAAATCCAGTGCGGCGGTGATCGATGCGCGCAGCGACAGCTTGCGGTGGATCTCGCGAGTGGTGAAACCCGGTGTGCCCGCGGGCACCAGGAAGCCACGCACCCGCGGCTTGTCCGTACCGGGCTCCTCCGCGTAGGCCCAGACGACGGCGATATCGGCCACCGACCCGTTGGTGATCCACATCTTGGACCCGTTCAGAATCCAGTCGTCACCGTCGCGGCGCGCCCGCGTGCGCATCCCACCGGGGTTGGACCCGAAGTCGGGTTCGGTGAGCCCGAAGCACCCGATCACCTCACCGGCCGCCATCGCGGGCAGGTACTGCTGCTTCTGCTCCTCGGACCCGAAGAAGTGAATAGCCGACATCGCGAGGGAGCCCTGCACCGACACCATGCTGCGCACACCCGAGTCGACGGCTTCGAGCTCCTGGCAGGCGAGCCCGTACGCGGTGGCCGACGCGCCCGCGCAGCCGTAGCCGTCGAGGTGCATGCCCAGCAGTCCGAGCTTGCCCAGTTCCGGCGCGATCTCGCGGGCCGGGAACGTGCCTTCCTCGAACCAGTCGGCAAGGTGCGGCCGCAGCCTGCGTTCCCCGAATCGCGCCACCGTGTCGCGGATTTCGCGCTCCTCCTGCGACAGCAACGGATCGATGGCGAACAACTCTTCGACGGTGACCATGGCGTGAGCTTAACCGCAGTACCGAACCCGAATCCGACACTTCGACCATGTCGAGAACCCCTGCGACACCGACCCGAACCGGCCAACTAGTCTGAGGCAATGAGTGAGCTGGGATTCTCCACCAGGGCCGTGCACGCCGGATACGAACCCGATCCTCAGACCGGTGCGGTCAACGTGCCCATCTACGCGAGCTCGACCTTCGCCCAGGACGGCGTCGGCGGCATGCGCGGTGGCTACGAGTACGCGCGCACCGGCAACCCCACCCGCACGGCACTGGAAGCCAACCTCGCCGCCCTCGAATCGGGCAGCTATGGGCGCGCCTTCGCCTCGGGTATGGCGGCCACCGACTGCGCGCTGCGCGCCATGCTGCGCCCGGGCGACCACATCGTCATCCCCGACGATGCCTACGGCGGCACCTTCCGGCTCATCGACAAGGTCTTCAGCCAGTGGGGCATCGAGCACTCGCCCGCCCACATCGCCGACCTCGACGCGGTGCGCGCGGCCATCCGCCCCAACACCAAGCTGGTGTGGATCGAGACCCCGACCAACCCGCTGCTGAGCATCGGTGACATCCCCGCGCTGGCCGATATCGCCCACGAGGCCGACGCGAAGCTGGTTGTGGACAACACGTTCGCCACCCCGTACCTGCAGCAGCCGCTGCTGCTCGGCGCCGATGTGGTCCTGCACTCGACCACCAAATACCTCGGCGGTCACTCCGATGTCGTCGGTGGCGCGCTGATCACCAACAGCGCCGAGCTCGACAAGGATTTCGCGTTCCTGCAGAACGGCGCGGGCGCGGTGCCCGGCCCGTTCGACGCCTTCCTCACGATGCGCGGCATCAAGACCCTGGCCGTGCGGATGGAAAAGCACTGCGACAACGCCGAGGTCATCGCGGAGTTCCTGACCAACCACCCGGCCATCTCGCAGGTCATCTACCCCGGCCTGCCCACGCACCCCGGCTACGAGATCGCGCAGAAGCAGATGCGGCGCAGCGGCGGGATGATCTCGGTGCGCCTGACCGGTGGCCGGGAAGCGGCACTGAAGTTCTGCTCGCGGACCGAGATCTTCACGCTGGCCGAATCGCTGGGCGGGGTCGAATCGCTCATCGAACACCCGGGCGCGATGACTCACGCGAGCACCGAGGGCTCGGCCCTGGAAGTTCCCGCCGACCTGGTCCGGCTCTCGGTCGGCATCGAAGACATCAGCGATCTCCTGGCTGACGTCGAACAGGCTTTGAGCTGAGCAGCGGACCCAACACATGACGAAGCGGCCGCATCCGGATTCCGGATGCGGCCGCTTGCGTTCGGGTTCTCGACGTACGGGTTCAGCAGGCTCAGCTGTGGTACGGCTCCGCGCTGACCAGCGTTACCTTCATGGTGTTGCCGTTGGGGAGTGTGTACTCGCGGGTCTCGCCCACCTTGGCGTCGATCAGCGCGCCGCCCAGCGGCGAGTTCGGCGAGTAGGCCTCGAGGCCGGTGGCGCCGAGTCCCTCTTCGCGGGTCGCGATCAGGAAGGTCTCGGTATCGCCTTCGTCGCCGTCGTAGTAGACCGTGACGACCGAACCCGGCAGTGCCACACCGGATTTGGTGGGGGCGACGCCGACCTTCGCGTTGTTGAGCAGTTCCTGCAGCTGGCGGATACGCGCCTCCTGCTGGCCCTGCTCTTCACGCGCGGCGTGGTAGCCACCGTTCTCCTTGAGGTCGCCCTCTTCGCGGCGCTCGTTGATCTCGGCGGCAATGACCGGACGATTGGCAATGAGCGAGTCCAACTCGCCCTTGAGCCTGTCGTGCGACTCCTGGGTAAGCCAGGTCACATTCTCGGTCATCTCGATCACTCCCTAGTAGTTGTTCCCGGCGGACCGGGATTCCCTGAAACCAGCGCGATTCCTCCCGAAAGAGGGCATGCACCAGCCCGACGGCTGGAGCGATCCTGGGGGTGAACCCGATACCCGCAAACAGCACCGCTGGCCGCCAATGCAGCAAACACGGCTCCGAACCCCGGAACCGTGTATCAACCCATTTTAGCATGTCTCATAAAAATGCAGGTCAGGCTAGTCAGGCAGGCTATTCGGTGCGCCAGTTCACTCGGCGCTGGTGCTGGTTCACTGGGCGCTGGTGCTGGTTCACTCGGCGCTGGTGCGCAGATACCCAGGAATCTGGTCGCTGCAACCATAAATGTCGCCCGCCGAAGCCCGTGCCGATGACTTGACGATAGTGGTCACCTGCACGCTGGTCGAGTCCGAGCCGGGGACGAGCACTTCGCGCCGTCCCACCTCGGCGCTGTCGCGATCCATCGCCCGCACGAAGCAGACCACGGCCTGCTGTGGGTTGTCGCGGGTGACCTTGATCCGCACCTGCAGGGTGGCATCGTCGACGACCACGTAGCCGAGTTGCTCGGTCTCGACCGCCTTCGGACCATATTTCTGGAAGCCGAGATAGGCCACCGCGAAGCCGGCGACAACGACGCCGACACCGAGCAAAACCATCAGCCACAGGCGACGCGCAGGTGGTTTTGTGCCATATCGGTCGGCGTGTCGCGCTGCTGCGGCGGCCGAGGTCGCGGCGGAGTCGGGTGCGGGCTCGGTCATCGGTTTCGCGCTCCCGGGGGTGGTCGGAACAAACGGGGGGTCGGATGGAACTATAGGTAACGACATCTGACACCCGCGAGCGAGAGCGACGGTGAACGAGAAGTGAGTGGCCTTCGCCTCATGGCAGTGCACGCCCACCCCGACGACGAATCGAGCAAGGGCGCCGCGACGACCGCCAGGTACGCCGCGGAGGGCGTCGAGGTGCTCGTCGTGACGTTGACCGGCGGCGAGCGCGGCAGCATCCTGAACCCGGCCATGGACACCCCCGGTGTGCTCGACCGGATCAACGAAGTTCGGCGCGAGGAGATGGCCGCGGCCGCCCACGCGCTCGGCGTGCGCCAGCACTGGCTGGGCTTCGTCGACTCGGGCCTGCCCGAGGGCGACCCGCTGCCGCCGCTGCCGGAGGGCTGCTTCGCGCTGGTGCCCCTCGAGGAGTCCACCGAGGCGCTGGTGCGCGTGATCCGCGAGTTCAAGCCGCAGGTGATCACCACCTACGACGAGAACGGTGGCTACCCGCACCCGGACCACATCCGCTGCCACGAGGTGTCGATGGCCGCCTACGAGACGGCGGGCGACCCGACGAAGTTCCCCGCGGCGGGCGAGCCGTGGACGCCGCTCAAGCTGTACTACGACCACGGTTTCAGCATGAAGCGCCTGGAAGCCTTCGCCGAGGAGTACGAACGCATCGGTGAACCGTTCCCGCTCCAGGAGTGGCTGGACCGGATGAAGCAGTACCAGGCGGCGCGCGGCGACATCATGGGCCGGGTCACCACCCAGATCGAATGCTCGAAATACTTCCCCCAGCGTGACGACGCCCTGCGCGCCCACGCCACCCAGATCGATCCCAACGGCGCGTTCTTCGCGATCCCGTTGGAGATGCAGCAGCGGCTCTGGCCGACCGAGGAGTTCGAATTGGCCAAGACACGCGTGTCCACCGCAATCCCGGAGACCGACCTGTTCGCCGGCATCGAGGACAACGACCGGTGATGTTGGTCTACCTCGCGCAGCAACCGACGGGCCCCGAATTCGGCAAGGCCTCGCCCCTCGGCCTGCTGGTCATCCTGATCCTGCTGGCAGGCACAGTGCTGCTGGTTCGCTCGATGAACAAGCACCTCAAGGGCCTGCCCGAGACGTTCGAACCCGAGCATCCGGAACCGGATCAGAAGGCCGACGACGGCACCGAGCCCGGTGTGATCACGGTCGAGGATTCGGAACCGAAGCAGAGTACTTAGCGCGCCGCGGCCAGGTCGGCGACGAGTTCGCCGACCAGGTCGCGCGCGGCGGCGGCGTGCTCGGCCACCGACCGCGGCGCCCCACTGGCGTTCAGCTCGATCATCGTGTTCATCAGGCCGAACAGTGCGACGAGTCGGCGTAGAGCGGCGCGGCGTTCGGACACTGTCATCGGCGCGCTGGATATCGGGATGTTCACAGCTATGGGATCGTGGCCGGTCGTTGGTTTGTTTCGGCCGATATCCAATCGACGCCGTCCGCGAATTACCAGTCGATGAGGTCGAGTTCGTGCAGGCGCCGGAACACCATCATCGAACCGGGTGCGACGTGCTCCATCGCGGCGTATTCACTCACGGTGAAGTAGCGGAATTCGGCGATCTCGCCGGTGGCGTGGGGTTCTCCGGTGAGTTCGGCACGGAAACAGGTCATGTGCAGGCCGGTGTTGCGGCGGTGTCCGAAGGCTTCGGCTTCGAAGACGCCGAATTCGGCGACACCGGCCAGGCCGACGCCGAGTTCTTCCTCGATCTCGCGATGTAGCGCCTGTAAAGGGGTCTCGCCGGGGTCGATCTTGCCGCCCGCCATGTAGAAGACATCCTTGCCTTCGGGACGCGTCTGAATCAGCCTGCGGTCGCGGACATGGGCGAGGGCGGCGGTGCGGATCATGGGGATCACTCTAGGGAGCGATCGGCTCCGGCTCACGCCAAACGTGCTCCGCGTCACCCTGGTGTCTGGGTCAGCTCACGAACCAGGTGCTGGTTTGACGGTCAGGGTTGCGGCGGCGGCCAGCGAATCGGTGCGCGAGGTGTCCTTGAGGTCGACTCCCGAGCGGCCGAGTGCGCGAGCCCCCGCGACCAGACCTGCCACAACCCGGGCGGCCTCGGCGTAGGTGAGGCCGTCGGGAGGGTGGATGTTGGAGATGCAGTTGCGTTCGGCGTCGGCACGGCCGGGGCGGGGCAGGTGGGTGAGGTAGATGCCGAGGCTGTCGGCGACCGAGAGGCCGGGACGTTCGCCGATCAGCACCAGTACCGTGCGCACGCCCATGGCTTCGGCGATGTGGTCGCCCAGTGCGACCCTGGCCTGTGTCGCGATGACCGGCGGGGCCAGGGTGTAGCGGTCGCCGAGTTCGGTCGCCAGGGCGGCGAGTAACCCGACGGCGTGGTCGGACAGGGCCACGGGGGAGAGCCCGTCGGCGAGGACGAAACCGATATCCGCGCCGGTGTCGGTGACGGGGGTGAGGTCGGCGGGCAATCTGCCGAGATCGGGCCGCCGGAGGTACTCGGCGCGGTCGGCCGCCCTGCTGGCGACGGACACCGGAGTGCCGAGTCCGACTGCCGCGATCTGCTCGGTGAAGGTCGCGACGTCGAGCGGAAGGTGAACGGCATCGCGGGCGGCCGCGTGGGCGGCGCGAAGTGCGAGGACGTCTGTCGTCGGTAACGCGTCGCCGGTGCGGCCCAGCCCGATCCGGGCCTGTGTGCTACCCCGGAGAACTTCCCAGAAGTCTTGGGCGACATCAGATTCCGGCTGGTGATCGGTGATCGATGCGACCGGGTCCTCGGCGTGCGGGCAACGAGCTGGATCGTGCGGCATCGCTGAGTCGTCCATGCTCGGCATCTTCGGCTCCCGGCTCAGGTGGTCGAAATCGTGAGGGCATCGTCCATCGACGTTCAGGGCGCTGGGAAAGCGCTGGGGCGCGGCCTGCGCCGGGTTGTACGCGATCATCGGGTGGCCGTCAGCGCGCGCAGGGGTGATGACAATGGTTCTACTTGTCGCACACGGCCGTTCGCGTCGAGCATGCCGAGACCCGACAGCCAGTCCTCGAATTCCGGTGCGGGGCGCAGGTTCAGGACCTGGCGGGCGTACAGGGCGTCGTGGAACGACAGGCTCTGGTAGCCGAGCATCACGTCGTCGGCGCCGGGGACCGCGATGACGAAGGCGCAACCGGCCGCGCCCAAAAGGGTGAGCAGGGTGTCCATGTCGTCCTGGTCGGCCTCGGCGTGGTTGGTGTAGCAGACATCAACGCCCATCGGCAGCCCGAGGAGCTTTCCACAGAAGTGGTCCTCGAGTCCGGCGCGGATGATCTGCTTGCCGTCGTAGAGGTATTCGGGTCCGATGAAGCCGACGACCGTATTCACCAGCAGCGGTTGCAGATCCCGCGCTACGGCGTAGGCGCGCGCTTCCAGGGTCTGTTGGTCCACCGGCCGATCACCAACGCCCAGATGGGCATTCGCGCTCAGCGCTGACCCCTGCCCGGTCTCGAGGTACATCACGTTGTCGCCGACGGTGCCGCGACGCAGGGATCGTCCCGCTTCGTTTCCCTCCCGCAACAGCGAAATATTCACGCCGAAGCCGGTATTCGCGCCCTCGGTGCCCGCGACCGACTGGAACACCAGATCCACCGGCGCACCCGCCTCGATCAAACCGATGGTCGTGGTGACGTGGGAGAGCACGCACGACTGGGTCGGGATATCGAAGCGCAAGCGCACCTCGTCGAGCAGCTGCAGCAGATCCGAGGTGGCCTGCGGTGAATCGGTGGCCGGGTTGATCCCGATCACCGCGTCACCACAGCCGAGCAGCAGCCCGTCCAAGGTAGCGGCGGCGATCCCGCGCGGATCATCGGTCGGATGATTGGGCTGCAACCGCGTGCTCAATCGGCCGGGCAGGCCGATGGTGGTGCGGAATCCCGCGGTCACCTGAGCCGCCTTGGCCACCGCGATCAGGTCCTGATTGCGCATGATCTTGCTGACCGCGGCCACCATCTCCGGTGTCAGCCCCGGCGACACCGCGGAGAGGGTGACCGCGGAATCGTCGGCAGCGGCGACAGCGAGCAGCCAGTCGCGCAATCCGCCGACGGTCAGATGGGAGATCGGCGCGAACGCCGACCGGTCGTGACTGTCGATGATCAGCCGAGTGACCTCGTCGGTCTCGTACGGCACCAGTACGTCGTTCAGGAACGTGGTCAGCGGCACTTCGGCCAACGCCCACTGCGCCGCGGCGCGTTCGGCATCGGTGGCTGCCGCGCAACCGGCGAGCTCGTCGCCGCTGCGCAGGGGCGTGGCTTTCGCCATCAGGTCGATCAAGCCGTCGAAGGTGTGGGTCGTGACGCCGATTGTGCTGCGGTACACGGTCATCGGGTCCCTTTCGAGAGATTTCCTCGGCTACCGGCGCCCGGCAGCATGCGCGACGCTGCCGGGTTCCTGACGGCTTACTCGAGCTCGGATTCCGCCTTGGCGATCGCCGCGAACTCCTCATCCGGCGACTTGGCGACCAGGTGTTTGCGACTGTAGAGCCCGAAGTAGGCCATGAAGGCGACGAACACGCCGAGTGTCCACAGCGCGGCCTTCGGGTCGACGAGGAACGTGGCTGCCACCGCGATGGCCGCGATGACCAGCGCGAACGCCGTGGTGACAATGCCGCCGGGCGTGCGATACGGACGCGGCATCGCCGGCTCGCGCACGCGGAGCACGATGTGGCTCACCATCATCAGCACGTAGCTCAGCGCCGCGCCGAACACGGCCATGTTCAGCAGCATCGCGCCCTCACCGGTGAGCGAGAGAGCGAAGCCGATGATGCCGGGCACGATCAGCGCCAGCACCGGCGCCTTGCGGGAGTTGGTGACCGACAGGCTGGTCGGGAGGTAGCCGGCGCGCGAGAGGGCGAAGGTCTGCCGGGAGTAGGCGTAGACGATGGAGAAGAAGCTGGCGACCAGACCGGCCAGGCCGATGTAGTTGACCACCTTGGCCATCGAGCTGTCACCCAGCGCCTCGACAAGGGGGTTGCCCGAGGCGGACGCGTCCTGGGCGCCGAGCGCGCCTGTCACCAGGAACAGCACCACCGCGCCGGTGACGCACAGCAGCAGCATCGCGACGATGATGCCCTTCGGCACGTTCTTCTCCGGCTCGCTGGCTTCCTCGGCGGCCAGCGGCACGCCTTCCACCGCGAGGAAGAACCAGATCGCGAACGGGATGGCGGCCCAGATACCCAGGTAGCCGAACGGCAGGAACGACGACGATCCGGTCGCCGCAGGATCGGCCGCGATGTTGGTCAGGTTGGCCACGTCGAACCTGCCGAGTGCCGCCACCGCGAAGATCGCCAGACCGACCAGCGCGATCGCGGTGATCACGAACATCGCCTTGAGCGCCTCGCCCGCACCGGCCAGATGAATGCCGATGAACAGCGCGTACACCGCCAGATACACCCACCAGCCGTCGGTGATCCCGAACAGGTTCAGCGATTCCACATAGGCGCCGATAAAGGTGGCGATCGCGGCGGGTGCGATGGCGTATTCGATGAGAATGGCTGTGCCGGTGGCGAATCCGCCCCATGGTCCGAGCGCGCGCCGGGCGAAGGTGTAGCCGCCGCCCGCCGCGGGCAGCGCCGAGGACATTTCGGCCATGCCGAGCACCATGGCCAGATACATCGCGGCGATGACGACGGTGGCGATGAGCAGGCCACCGAATCCGCCCTCGGCGAGACCGAAGTTCCAGCCGGAGAAGTCACCGGAGATCACGTAACTCACGCCGAGGCCGGCGAGCAGCACCCAGCCCGCCGAGCCTTTGCGCAGGGTGCGTTTGGCGAGATACTCGTCGACTGGTGCGCCCTCGCCGGTGGCGGGGCTGGTTTCTGTGCTCACTGGTGCTCCTCATCAACAAACAGATGCGCGTTCGACCGGCCACGGTGCTCGTCGAGGGTTGAAGAATGGTTGACGACTGTTACGGCCGTGGATCCGTCAGGTCAGCGGTGCGTATCGAGCACCGCTGACCTGCGGAAACGAGCTGTATACGGGTGTTTCGGATCACCCGGTGATCAGTGGCGGCGCCGACTCCAGCGCGGCCGCTTCCTCGTCGGTGAACAGGCGTGAGCGGATCAGGAACCGCACGCCTTCGGGAGCTTCGAGGGAGAATCCGCCGCCGCGGCCCGGCACGACGTCGACGGTGAGGTGGGTGTGTTTCCAGTATTCGAACTGGTCGGCACTCATCCAGAACGGGGTGTCGCCGGGCAGGTACCCGAGCAGCACGTCCGAACCGCCGACACGGAATTCCCCACGCGGATAACACATCGGCGAGCTGCCATCGCAGCAACCACCGGACTGGTGGAACATGACCGGGCCGTGCTGCCCGGTCAAGTCCCGCAGCAGCGCCGCCGCCTGGTCGGTGAGGTCGACGCGCTGCACCATCAGAAGAAGCCGAGCTTCGTCGCCGAGTAGCTGACCAGGATGTTCTTGGTCTGCTGGTAGTGATCGAGCATCATCTTGTGGTTCTCGCGCCCGATGCCGGACTTCTTGTACCCGCCGAATGCCGCGTGCGCGGGGTAGGCGTGATAGCAGTTGGTCCACACCCGACCGGCCTTGATGCCGCGGCCGAGGCGGTAGGCGGTGTTCATATCGCGGGTCCACACGCCCGCGCCGAGGCCGTAGAGGGTGTCGTTGGCGATCGACAGTGCCTCCTCGGTGGAGTCGAAGGTGGTGACCGCGACGACGGGGCCGAAGATCTCCTCCTGGAACACGCGCATGTCGTTGCTGCCCTTGAAGATCGTCGGCTCGATGTAGTAGCCCTCGGCCAGCCCGTCGACGCTGCGGACCGCGCCACCGGTGAGTACCTCGGCGCCTTCCTTCTTGCCGATGTCGATGTAGGACAGGATCTTCTCGAACTGATCGTTGCTGGCCTGGGCTCCGATCATGGTCGCCTCATCGAGGGGATTGCCGCTGATGATGGCCTTGGTGCGCTCGACACAGCGCTCCATGAACTCGTCGTAGATCGACGAGGCGATCAGCGCGCGCGACGGACAGGTGCACACTTCGCCCTGATTGAGGGCGAACATGACGAACCCCTCGATCGCCTTGTCCAGGTAGTCGTCGTCGGCGGCCATCACATCGGCCAGGAAGATGTTGGGGCTCTTGCCACCCAGCTCCAGGGTGACCGGGATGATGTTCTCGCTGGCGTACTGCATGATCAGCCTGCCGGTGGTGGTCTCACCGGTGAACGCGACCTTCGCGACGCGCGGGCTCGAGGCCAGCGGCTTACCGGCTTCGACACCGAAACCGTTGACCACGTTGAGAACTCCCGGCGGCAGCAGATCCGCGACGAGTTCGACGACCTTCATGATCGAGGCCGGGGTCTGCTCGGCGGGCTTGAGCACCACCGCGTTGCCCGCGGCGAGGGCGGGAGCCAGCTTCCAGGTGGCCATCAGGATCGGGAAGTTCCACGGAATGATCTGCGCGACAACGCCGAGCGGCTCGTGGAAGTGGTAGGCGATGGTGTCCTTGTCGACCTCGCTGATGCCGCCTTCCTGCGCGCGCAGCACCCCGGCGAAGTAGCGGAAGTGGTCGACCGCGAGGGGGAGATCGGCGGCCAGGGTTTCGCGGACCGGTTTGCCGTTGTCCCAGGTCTCCGCGACGGCGAGGGCCTCGAGGTTGGCCTCGATCCGGTCGGCGATCTTGTTGAGGATGTTGGCGCGCTCGGCGGCTGAGGTCTCACCCCAGGCCGGCGCCGCGCGGTGGGCGGCGTCGAGTGCCAGTTCCACATCGGCGGCGCTCGAGCGGGCGATCTCGCAGAACGGCTGCCCGTCCACCGGGGACGTGTTCTCGAAATAGCGGCCTTCTACCGGCGGAATCCACTTGCCGTCGATGAAATTGTCGTATCGCGGCGCGTAGCTGACGATGCTGCCCTCGGTGCCCGGCTTGGCGTAGATCATGTGCGGTGGCTCCTCGCTGATTCCGATGAATCGTGACGCCCATCACTATCCCTGCTGAGGGTTGATGAAACGTTGAAGCCGGACCGATCAGGCGCGAAGGGCGCTGTGCAAGCGTGCGGCGGCGACCGCGCGACGTGCATCGCGGGTGGGGAGCAGTGCGAGTGCGTGTTCGTGGACGGCGATGTCGTCGGGGGCGGAATCGCCGTATGACAGTGCGTGATTCGCGTCGGGGCTGTTCAGGACCGCGTTGCGCATGGCGACTTCGAGGTAGTCGCGCCACTCGCTGATGCCGGGTGTATCCGAATCAGGAAGCAGCGGACCGTGATACAGGCGAACAGCGGTGTCGAGATCGCCTCGCTCGATGGCACGCAGCACGTCGACGGCGTCGCAGGACAGGGCAGTGGTGAAGCGGTAGACGCGACTGGTGATGTCGCCGCCGGTGGCGCGGCGCAGGTACGACATCTCCGATTTCAGCGTGCTCGCGCCGACCGCGCGGGCACCGTAGACGGCGTAGTGCAGGCGTTCGTGGCTGTAGCCGTCGGTGTCGAGGGCGAGCAGGGTCAGGATCTCGAGGTGGCGTGGCCGCAACCGGATCTGCTGACCGTCGCGCATCAACCTGCCGGAACCCAGGCAGGTGAGCCGCATCCCGGCGGACGCGGGCACGGCGGCGTGCAATTTCGACTCGATGGCACTGGTCATGGTGCGCACGGTGGCCATGGCCAGCGGATGCGAGCGCTTCCAGGTGGTCGACAGGTCGAGCACGCCGAGCAAGGTCCCGTCGGGGGCGCGGATCGGCGCGCAATAACAGACCCAACCATGCAGTGCCGCCACCAGATGTTCGGCCGAGAACACCGTGTGCGGTTGGTCGGTACGCAACGCCAAGGACAACGCGTTGGTCCCCATGTGCGCCTCGTCCCACCGCCCACCGGGCGCGAAATTCACCTGCTCGGCCCGCCTGCGCATAACGGGCCCGCCATAGGTCCACAGAATCGTCCCCGAAGCATCGGTGACTGCCGCGACGTACCCCGCGTCATCGGCGACACTGTGCAACTGCTCTTTCAACTCGGTAACCGGCCCCCGCAACGGCGACTCCGCCCACCGAGGCCCGATATCGGTCTCACTGACCGGCGCGTGATCCCGCCCCGGATCCACCGTCCGCAACGACCGAGACCAAGACTGCGCCACCTCGGTCCGCACCCCAGCCCCCGAAACCTCCACCCCGCCCGGCACCCACATTGCCCACTCCCGCTCCAGCGCAGCGCGCTGCGCGGAAAGCGTGAGCTGCACCATCTCGGGTCTTCCTAACTAGACGAACCGGGCAAGGATTCCACATTTCATCATGCCTCAGCACCGCCCGCTGAGCAGCGGTTTCGCCAGCCCATACCGCCGCAACGGCGAGGCGGATTTGCCTCATCGACTACCAAGCCGCCGATGGCCATCGCGCGTCCACGGTCATCTCCGCCTGGTCTGCGTGCACGTGCCGCACCAATGATCAGGTACATGTACGCCTCTTCGGAATACCTGATGATGTCCTCGGAGCGGCCCGCATCCATGGCCTGCCCGGATTGGGCAGATCGCGTACAGCGATACTCAGGCGTGCCGCGGCCGGTCAGCAGGCGGAGCGTAGTTTCGGAGGATAAAAGGGCCAATTGTGTATGCAATTGTGTACACTTTTTGTATGGAGACGCTATCGGTTCGTGAGGCGAGGGAGCAGTTGTCTGGTCTTTTGGCGCGGTTCCGTAAAGGTGATCGGCGACCGGTCGGGGTCGGGTCGCATCGCAAGACCGAGGCGGTGATGGTGCCGGTCGAGGTGTTCGAGGAGTTGACCGCGGAGCGATCACGGTCGTTGGCGCAGGCTGCGGCTTCGGTCAGGGCCGAGGGTGAGTCGGCGAGTCCGGCGGCCGAGGGAATCATGGGGCAGTGGGCGCGTGGCGAGATCAGCACCACGCGGATGCGTGAGCTGATCCGGGGCATGCACGGCGCAGCGTGACGGTGGATCCGTACCTAGACCCCGAATCAGGTGTGTGGCGTAATCGGCTCGGGATCGTTGACGCCGCTTCCTTGCGCCAAGCGGAGGCCGATCTGAGTCAGGCTGCGCTGGCCGACCTAGGTATCAGATCGCTGCCTGGTCGCTACGACCTACAGCACCTGTGCGCGTTCCACCGTGAGATCTTCGCTGATGTGTACCTATGGGCAGGGGAGGTTCGAACGGTCGGTATCGCCAAATCGGATCCGTTCTGTCTGCCGCGCCACATCGCGGGTTACGCATCGGAGGTTTTCGCCGCTCTCGCGGCAGACGGGCACTTGCGCGGGTTGAGCCGAACCGACTTCATCGCGAAGCTGACCCATTACTTCGGCGAGGTCAACGCGATCCATCCGTTCCGTGAGGGGAACGGTCGTACTCAGCGGGCGTTCTTTCATCAGCTCGCTCGTGAGGCCGACTGGGTGATCGACTGGTCCGGCCTCGAGCCGGAGGAGAACGTGCAGATGTCGATGGCATCGCTGCGTGGTGACAACGGACCGATGCGCGATCTGCTAAATCGGCTGGTACGGCAAATTTAGCTTCTATCGAGCCGCTGAAGCCGTCGCGGCTATGACGCTCAGCCGGGCTGGATGATGCGGGTTCCGAGGTCGAAGTGGATGCCGGCTCCGAGCATTTTAGTGGCGGGTAAGCCGATCATGGCGCGGAAGGATTCGCTGAAGTGGGAGGGGGTGGCGAAGCCCGCGTCGATGGCGGAGCGGGTGAGGTCGTGGCCGTTGACGGCGCTGCTCACCGCGCAGACCATGCGATTCCAGCGTTGGTAGCCGCGGAAGGTGGTGCCGCAGTGCTGGGTGAACAGGTGCAAGAAGTGGCCCGTGGACAGGCCTAGGTTCGCGGCGATCTGGTCGGCGCGCAGGGTGTTGGCGGGCTGGTCGCGGATCGCGGCGGCGAGCCTGGAGATCCGTGCGTCGGTGCCGAGGTTCGGGCCCGCGATGGCGCGGCTGTAGAGGAGATCCGGGTCGGCGACGGGTTCGCCGCACAGCTCGACGAGTTCGCGCTCGCGGCGGTGGCTCAGGCCGAAAGTGCCTGCGGCGGCAGTCATCTCGTCGGCGATCATGGTCGCGGGCGCACTCGACGGGTCGATGAACAGCACCAGAATCCACCCCTGCGTGGCAACGACGCGGTGCGCGGTGCGGGCAGGCGCGAAGGAGCTGCCGGTGCGAATCGGACCGCGGGAGGTGTGCACGATCAGCGGCCCGTCCAGCCCTACGGTGAGCATCGCGACCGGCGGCGAATGCGTGTCGGGCAGCAGATCCGGCCCGATGTACCCGATGTGCCCCGGCCGGACCCACGCGGTCGGCGTCCGCACCGATCTGCGGATCTCCGAACGGGTATCGATGCTCACCCTCACCAGGGTATCGACGTGTCGCCGGGTCCGCCGCAACAGCAACGCGAACCGTTGTCGGTGGGGTGATGACGACGTGTTCTACAACCAGCTCACCCCCGAACCGGAGGCGGAGAAATACGAGCGTGGCCAGTGCGAAACTGCTCTGATCGCAGGGGAAGTGCGAGCAGGTCGGGCAGCAGCGAGCAGTCAAGAACACGATGCGCGCTGACGCGAATACTAGATCGTTCGTTCTTGTATGAACGCGGTGAGGCTGCCGGGTTTCTCAGCCCAGGATCGACGCGGCTACCCGGCCCGCGTCGCGCAGGCGGGTGGCGGCGTTGGGGGTGCGTTCGAGGACCCAGATTCCCTGGAAGAAGACCAGGAGGAAGCGGGCAAGCGCGCGCGGGTCGGCGTCGGGGGCCAGTTCGTTCTGGGCGTGGGCGCGCGACAGGGCGGAGGCCAGTGCGGTTTCGGTACGCGCCCAGTTGGATTCGACCAGCCGGGCGACATCGGGGTCGCGGGCAGCCAGTTCGACCGCGGCGGTGGTGACCAGGCAGCCGAGGAATCTGTTCTCCGCGCACGACTCGTTCACGAACCGATCGATCAGGCCCTTGACCGCGGGTAGCGCCGGGCCGGGGCGGGCCAATTCCGCGGTGATCCGCGCGTCGACGAGCTCGAGGTGACGTTGCAGCGCCTTCATGAAGAGCTCGTGTTTGCAGCCGAAGGTCGCGAACAGGCTCGCCCTGGCGATGCCGAGGTGCTCGACCAGATCCGCGATCGATGTCGTCTCGTAGCCGCGCTGCCAGAACAGGTCCAATGCGCGATCGAGGACGACGTCGGGGTCGAATTCCTTGGTGCGTGCCATATTCCACGATGCTAGGTCTATTGCGACCGATCGGTCAAATATGCCAAACTTCGTCCCGCCATCCACAACTACAGAACAGGACATGTGATGAAGAAGCTTGTCGTTGTCGCCGCTGTGATCGCCGGGCTCGTCGCACCAGCCGGTGTGGCCGCCGCGGAATCTGTCGCCGCACCTGCCGCTCCGACCTCGGCTCCCGCACCGGTGGGCTCCTCGTCGGCGGATGTGTTCTGTGCCGTCATTATTTTCCTGAAGGGCGGCTGGGCAGGTCGGCCCGGCGACTGTTCGTTCTGATGAGTGTGGTTGCTGTCCCGAGGGATTCGTCGAACTCGGGACAGCAACCCGGCCGGTAGTGGCCGGGGCTGATACGGCGCGGTACAGGAGGCGCTGATCGCTACTGGTTGCCACCGGGAGGCCGGCGAGACAACACTGTTCTGTGCCCAGCTTCATCAGGTAGGCGCGCGTCCGGATCTCGCGGCGGCGGTGCTGCGGGCCTCACTTGCCCGTTGCCCGGTAGATCTGCCAGTCGCCGACGAGATGGCCGCGATGCTCACCGGACTCGGTATGCGTGTTCGCTGATCGCGAACCGTGACAGTCATCCGCGATCGGCGGCCGCAGGGAGCCGGGGACCGAGGCGGTGCATCAGCAGCCACTGTCGGCTGCGGCCAATCGGACGACGGGTCGGTTGGCAGTGGCGACTCCTGTTGCGGCGCTTCGGCTCGGTAGACGGCAGTGAATCGGACACCGGCAACTAAGGATACCCGCTGGTACACGCCGTGAGTTGAAAGTATGATCGGTGCTGTTATGTCCGACACCTGGGGGGTTGATGTGGCACTTGATGATTCGGATGCACTGGACTCGGGTGCAGTCGCCCGAATCGACGTAGCGGAGCGGGGCGTACCGTCGGGAATTCCGAGTCCGGCAAACCTGATCGAGGACGAGGTGTTGTGTGTCCTTGTCTATGCTCGGATCAGTGACCTTTCAGGAAAGCGGGGGGATCCTGAGAAGCGCCTCGACGGCATCACCAACCAGCATGCCGCGGGGCGTCGAATTGCCCGCCGGGAGAATCTGATGGTTGTCAAGCGGTATACCGACAATGATCGCTCCGCCAGTAAGGGTGATTACCGGCCAGATTTTGAATCCATGCTGACGGACCTACATCGAGGATGCACTCGCGAAGGCTACCGAGTTCATGGTGTTATTGCGGTTGACGAGGATCGAATTTACAAAACTCCGGAACAATGGGATCGATTCATTGCGGCGTTCCGTTCGTTTCCCGATCGGGTTTTCGCTGACTACTCTGGTATGCGAGATCTGTACGAGGAGGATGCTGAGGATGTCGGATTGCGCAGTGTGGCAATTTCGATGGGTGAGAACCGGAAATGCAAAGCGCGAGTTCGGCGCTGGCATGAAGAGCAGGCGCGCCGGGGTATCGCTCACACCGGTGGTCGGGTATTTGGCTATCGTCCGGTAATAGCGCAGCCCGGGAAGATTGAAGTAGTCCCACGGGAAGCAGATGTGATCCGCCTGGCCGTAGGTGCGTGCGTTGAAGGGCAATCCCTGGCAAGTATCGTCCGGCTATTCCAGGCGTCCGGTCTGAAGACTGAGAAGGGTGGTCCGTGGCGGCGCCAGACTGTCAAGCAGATCATATCCAGCCCTCGCAACGCAGGACTGCGGATTCTCGGCGAGGAGCTCGACTTGCTTCGTGACGACAACGGTCATCCGGTAATTGGTGAGTGGGAGGCAATTATTTCCACTGGTGACTGGGAATCGGTTGCTGCACGGTACCCGCCACGGAACCGACGCGCGCGTACGGACGCGCCGCCAGATGCTAAAGCGGGCAGTGCTCGCAAGTACCTTTGTTCGGGGCTGCTGCGGTGCGGCAAGACTGTCGACGGAAGACTGTGCAATGGGGTCATGATTGGATTTTCTACGGAGAAAGACAGTCGTAGTAAATCGAAATATCGATATTCGTGCAGGTCTTCTGCTGATGGAGGTTGCGGCGGCGTAAGTGTTGCCGGGGAATGGATCGATAAGGCAGTCTCTGATGCAGTTCTCGGGATGCTCGAATCCCGACCGGTTATTGAGCGGGAAACATGGGCTGGTGAGGCGGAACTCTCTGATGCCATTCGTCGGCGAGATGCCTTCGAAGTGCGATGGAGCAGTGGCGAGGAGTCCGACGATCGGTTCTATCGACTGTCGCCCCTCCTCGATCAGAATGTGGACGCCTTGCGAAAGGCGAAGGCGGAGTACGAACGCGCACATGCTTTGTCGGTCGATTTTGTGACGGATTGCCGCGAGCGCTGGTCTGAACCGGTCAGTGCAGGCGGCTACGACCTGGACCGGAAACGATCGATCATCCTCGCGGAAGTTTCCGCCGTACTGGTCTACCCAGTGGGGAAGGGGACTCAGAAGCGTCCCCACAGCAGTATTCGCATGATCACGACAATGGCCGGACATGCAGGATCGTAGTGTAGGAGCGGCTTGGCGCTGCTGCTGCCGCACTGTGGGTCGAACCCGGGGTACGGTGAACAGATGAATCGGTTAGGCGAAGCCACATCGCCCTACCTGCGCCAGCACGCGGCTAACCCCGTGCACTGGCACGAGTGGGGAGAGGAGGCAAGTAGCGAAGCGACCAGGCGAGACGTGCCCATTTTACTTTCAGTAGGGTATGCGTCTTGCCACTGGTAGCTGCGCTACTTACCAATCATGGTGTCATGTGATGGCGCACGAGTCGTTCGAGGATGTGGCGACCGCAGAACAGATGAACGCCGATTTCGTCTGTGTGAAGGTCGATCGGGAGGAGCGCCCCGATCTGGACGCGGTGTACATGAATGCCACCGTGGCCATGACCGGGCAGGGCGGCTGGCCCATGACGTGCTTCCTCACACCCGACGGTGCGCCGTTCTACTGCGGCACCTACTACCCGAAGCAGCCGCGCGGGGGGATGCCGTCGTTCACACAGTTGCTCACCGCGGTGGCCGAGACCTGGCTCAACCGGCGCGATGACGTGGACAAGGCCGCGCGGCAGGTGACCGATGCGCTCCAGGCGCAGGCATCGGGGCTTCCCGACGCCGAATTCACCGTTGTCCCTGAGCTTCTCGACCAGGCTGTGCTGGCGATCGCCGCCGACGAAGACTCGACACACGGCGGATTCGGTGGGGCACCGAAGTTTCCGCCGTCGGCGCTGCTGGAAGGACTGCTGCGGCACTGGGAGCGGACCGGCGACCAGGCGGTGTTCGATCTGGTCGAGCGCACGGCGGAATCGATGGCGCGCGGCGGGATCTACGACCAGTTGCGCGGTGGGTTCGCGCGCTATTCGGTCGATGCCGGGTGGCTCGTACCGCACTTCGAGAAGATGCTCTACGACAACGCCCTGCTGCTGCGCGCCTACGCCCATCTCGCGCGCCGCGCGCCCGTCACCCCACTGGAGTCGTTGCCGCACAGGGTGACTCGCGAGACAGTCGAATTCCTGCTCGGTGATCTCGGGACCACGGGCGGTGGTTTCGCGTCGGCCCTCGATGCCGACACCCATCTCGAACCGGGCGGTCCCGGTGTCGAGGGCGCCACCTATGTGTGGACGCCCGCCGAGCTGATCGGCGAACTCGGCCCGCTCGAAGGGATTTGGGCGGCAGACGCTTTCGGCGTCACCACCGGGGGCAATTTCGAACAGGGCACCTCGGTGCTCACCCGCCACAGCGACCCCGTCGACGCCGAACAGGCGTCGCGCTTCGATCGACTGCGCGCGCGGCTGTTCGAGGCCCGCACGCTGCGCCCGCAGCCCGCCCGCGACGACAAGGTGGTCACCGCCTGGAACGGCATGGCCATCACCGCGCTCGCGGAATCCGGTGCGGCGCTGGAAGAACCGTCGTGGATCGCCGCCGCCGTGCGCTGCGCCCGCTACCTGCTCGATGTCCACCTCGTCGACGGCAGACTGCGCCGCGCCTCCCTCGACGGTGTCGCGGGCACCCCGCCCGGCGTCCTGGAGGACTACGCCTGGTTCGTCACCGGCCTGCTCGCCCTCTACCAGGCCACCGGCGAACCGGACTGGCTCGCCGCCGCACAGTTGTTGCTGGACAACACGATCGACCACTTCGCCGACTCCGAACGACCCGGTAACTGGTTCGACACCGCCGACGACGCCGAAACCCTGGTAGCCCGCCCACGCGACCCCGTCGACGGCGCCACCCCCTCCGGCGCCTCCGCCCTGGCCGAAGCCCTCCTCACCGCCTCCGCGGTCGCCGACCCCGACCGCGCCACCCGCTACCGCGAACTCGCCGACCACACCCTCACCCGCGGCGCGCTCCTGCTGGCCCGTGCCCCCCGCACCGCGGGTAACTGGCTCTCGGTCGCCGAAGCGTCGGTCCGCGGCCCCTACCAGATAGCCATCGCCGCCACCGAAAAGTCATCCACCACAATGGAACTCCTCGCCGCGGCCCGCGCCGCGGCCCCCGGCGGCTCGATCATCCTCGCCGCCCCACCGAACGCCGCCCCCCTCCTCGCCGACCGCCCCCTGGTCGACGGCGCCCCCGCCGCCTACGTCTGCCGAGGCGCGGTCTGCGACCTCCCGGTCACCGATCCGGCCGCCCTGACCGCATCACTTCGACGGTGAGCCGATCCGTGCATCGCCACGCCTGATCCATCGGCCGACCGGCACGGCGTATGTGCCGGGCCGGAATTCGTCGGTGACCGCCGACCGTGATCGTGACGGGTCTTCGTGCCGACACTCCGCTGCTTCGCCGATCGCGGTGTATGCCGAGGCGTCAGGGTGGGGCACGCCCATGTGATGCGTGCGCCTCGGACTCACTTACCCGGCGAGATGTCCGTCCAGGTCCGGGTTCGGCCGGGGATTCCGCGCAGGCGTAAGTCCTTGTGGCGCTTCCACTTGGACCGCTCGGCCGGTGTGGCGGCCTGCCAGATCGAATCGCTCACCAGCACGCGGCGCGGCACTTCCTTCGCCACGTCGGTGAGCCGGGACGCCTCGTTGACCGCGTCGCCGATGACCGTGAATTCGAGGCGGGTGTCGGCGCCGATGTCGCCGGCGAACACCTGGCCGCGGGCCACGCCGATGCCGACGTCGAGTTCGCCGGTGGCGACTACTTCGTCGCGGATGCGCCGGGCCGCGCGGAGGGCGGGGGTGGCGTTGTCGGCCAGGGTGGAGGGGGCGCCGAAGATGCACAGGGCGGCGTCGCCCGCGAATTTGTTCACGAGGCCGCCGTTGTCCTCGGTGGCCGCTACGACGGTGGCGAGCAGCCGGTTGAGCTTGTGCACGAAATCCTCCGGCGCCATTTCGGCGGAGAGCCGCACCGAGCCGGTGACGTCGACGAACAGCGCCGAGACGATGCGCACATCGCCGGTGAGGTCGGTGCTGCCCGCCAGCGCGCGTTCGGCCACGGTGGAGCCCACGTGCCTGCCGAAGACGTCCTCGGTGCGCATCTGGTCGCGCAGTGTGGCGGCGAGTTCGTTGACGGAGTGTTCGAGCCGCCCGATCTCGCTCGCGCTGCCCACCGGCACCCGCACATCGAGTTCGCCGCGGGTGATCCGGTCCAGCGCCCGGTACATCGTGCGCATCGGGGTGGCCACCGAGCGCGCGAGCAGCGCGGTCGCGAACGTGCCGACACCGAGCGCGACGATCGAGAACAGCCAGGCGGCGCGCACCCGGTCCGACGCGGAGGTGGTGGAATCGCTCAACACGACGATGATGATCAGTCCCGGCAGCGCACTGGATACCGCCCAGGTGACGAGCACTTTGACCAGCACAGTCGAGCTGGGATCCACGGTGGGCCCGAGCACCGAGGCGACAATGGGCACGGCCGGTCGGATCAGCCGGTCCAGGATCAGATAGGTCGCGCCCGCCGCTTCGAGTCCGCCGAGGGCGAATGCCGCCAGCAGCACGGTGACGTTGTGATATTCGGTGAATCGGTCGATCAGCCACACGGTCAACACGACACCCGGTGCCCACAGCGCGATCACGCGCGCGGTGATCGCGGCGGGCAGCCGGATCAGGACCAACGCTTCCTCGGGTGTCGGTTTGCGGTTGTCGTCGAGCCAGCGCATGTACCGGCGCCGGTCGTAGAGCGAGATCCCGATGCCTGCGAGGAAGCCGACAACCGGATAGATCAGGATCAGCGCCGCCGCGTCACTCCAATCGGTGCCGACCCGGCTGAACACCCCGCCCGCCAAGCTGACCAGGAAGATGGCCGCGGCCCCGACCACATTGGCGGAGGTGACCACCAGCGCCAGTCCCCAGTAGGACTGCAGCGCCCACCGGACCAGCCGGTTCACCGCGCACGCCCGGCCCCGGCGCCCGAGGACGCCCGGGCATCACGAGCTGCGCTGACCGGTGACACAACTATTGAGCATAGAAGGCACGCGGGTTCACGCCACGCGCACGCGCCGTTCAGCCGAGCACGACGAGCCAGATCGCGACGTAGTGACACAGCGCCGCGACCACCGTCGCCGCATGGAAGATCTCGTGATGCCCGAAGTCGGGCCAAGGATTGGGCCACTTGGTCGCGTAGAGAACAGCGCCCACGCTGTAGATCACCCCACCGACCGCGAGCAGCACCAGCGGCGCCACTCCGACGTTGTGCAGTAGCTCGGGAACCACCGGCACGATCGCCCACCCGAGCAGCAGGTACAGCGGCACCCCCACCCAGGCGGGCGCGGTCGGCCACAACACCTTCAACGCGACCCCCGCGATGGCCCCCGCCCACACCACGACCAGCAGGATCTGCCCGGTCCGCCCGGGCAACCCGAGCAGCGCGAACGGCGTGTAACTGCCCGCGATGAACAGGAAGATCATCGAATGATCGGCCCGCTTCATCCGCACCCTGGTCCGCACGCTCGCCCAGGTGATCCGGTGATACACCGCGCTCACCCCGAACAGCGCGCACACCGAAACCCCGTAGAGCAGCGTCGACCAGCCCGCGGTCAATGACGTCAGGAACCCGAAGACCGCGAGCACTGTCACCGCGACAGCGGCTACGCCCACTGCCCAGGTGTGAATCCATCCGCGAAACCGCGGCTTCGAGTGCCCATCGGCCTCAGTCCGAACCGCCTCCACGAAACCTCCCAAGCCAAAACCTACGGTACCGTAGGTTACCGGCTCGAGGTTACGGCAACACCGGGGAGGCGGGGGAGTGAGGCAGTTCCAGGCGTAGGGTGCGGCTGTGGAGTCGTTTCTTGGTCGGGTGCGTGGATTGCCGTACCGCATCTACGAAGCCAGGCTGTCGCAGCAGCTGGCAGACAAGCAGCACCCTCGCCATGTCGCCGTGATGTGCGACGGCAATCGTCGCTGGGCGCGCGAGAACGGGTTCACCGATGTCAGCCACGGCCATCGGGTCGGCGCGCTGAAGATCGCCGAGCTCGTGGGCTGGTGTTCCGACCAGGGCATCGAGATGGTCACCGTCTATCTGCTCTCGACCGAGAACCTGCGCCGCGATGCCGATGAGCTCGAGACGCTGTTCGAAGTGATCACCGATGTCGTCGAGGAACTGTCCGCCCCGGAGCAGAACTGGAGCGTGCGGATCGTCGGGTCGCTCGAGGGTTTTCCCGAGCTGATCGCCAAGCGCCTTCGGGTGGCCGCCGAGCGCACGAGCGGGCGCGATGGCGTGCATGTGAACGTCGCGGTGGGGTACGGCGGGCGTCAGGAGATCACCGACGCGGTGCGGTCGCTGGTGCGCCAGGAGATCGCGTCGGGGGAGTCGGGTGAGGATCTGGTGCAGTCGATTACGGTCGACGCGATCGGCCAGCATCTCTACACCTCCGGCCAGCCCGACCCGGATCTGGTGATCAGAACCTCTGGTGAGCAGCGACTTTCGGGTTTCCTGTTGTGGCAGAGCGCCTATTCGGAGATCTGGTTCACCGAGGCGTACTGGCCGGAATTCCGGCGCGTCGACTTCCTGCGCGCACTAAGGGATTACGCCGCGCGCCACCGTCGTTTCGGCGTGTGATGTCGTAGCCCTCGCGATTCCGGGTATCGCCCAGGAGATCCGCAAGCCCGAAATCGCGGCTGTCCGCGACATCGACCTGGCGACCAGGCTCGACGGGGCCTGGAAGTTGTAGTGGAGTACGCGCCCGATCCTGGACGTCCCCCGGCTAGGCATACCTCCGCATTCGCTCCGGCTGTGGGCACGTCTTTGGGCGGCTGCGCCGGCTGTGTCCATTAGGCTGCCGCACGAGACCGGGCCCGACGACACATTGCAGGGGTGTGAGCTGTGGGAGTTGCGACGAAGGCGAGCGGATGGCGTGCGCGGATCGCGGTGCTCGGTGCCGCGTTGGTCGTCGCGGGCTGCGGCGGGGTCGACCAGCCCGCGCCGCCACGACTGACGCCCGCCGAGGAGCAGGCCGCGAAGGGCCCGGTGTTCGCCTATCGCACCGACGCCGAGCTGGCGGTGGTGCGCGGCGCCGAAACCGTCAGGGCGCCGGGCAGTTTCGGCTATTCGTCGGCCGCGGTCTCGTTCACCAGGGACGGGCAGTACGCGTTCGCGGTGGAGACGAGCAGCAAGACACTGGTCGCGCTGGGTGTGCGGGACCGGTCGGTGACGCGCATACCGTGCGACTGCACCGACGCGGTCGCGTTGCGTGGGTCGGTCGTCGGCTGGTGGCGGGAGCCGGGACAGATCATGAGCATGGATCTGGCCGGTACCGAGCCCGCCGGACCCGAACGGGAGATCGTCCTGCCGGATTCGCCGAGTCCACTGACCGGCGGCGGGTGGGACGGCGCCAAGCTCGTGGCGGCCACCGACGAATTCGTCCTGCTGGCTCGCGTCGAATCGCGTGGACTGTGGTGGGAGAAGAGCCACCTCTACGCCATCGGCGCCGACGCCATCCTGCCGCTGGGCCGCGTGCCCGGCATAGACGCCGGACTCTCGGCCGCCGCCGGACCAGACGGGCACACCTTCGTGCTGGCAGGCGCGACCGCGCGCAGCGCCACCTGTGGCAGCGGCAATGTGGCGACCATCGACGCCGCCACCAACGGCGTCCGGGCGCTGCCGACGCTGCCGGGCGAGTGCTCGGCGGCCTACAGCCCCCGCTGGAGCACCGACGGCTCGATCACGATCGCCACTCGTAAATGGGCCGACCTAGCGGGCGCGCCGAGCACGGTCGACCGGCTGCAGTCGGCGGCGCAGGGGTGGGCACCGGTCGGGGAGTACCCGGTGGTCGACATGCTCCCGCGGGCGCAGGAGTCGATGATCGAGGTGGTCGCCGGTGAGCCGACCGATGCGCGCGGCACACCGCACGGGGTGTTGGTTGTCCACAAGGGCGACGCCCGTGAGGAATTGGCGCAGCAGGTCATTTCGCTGGGTGCGCCGACCGCCACGACCGACTGATTTTGTTCGCGGAACCTGTTGCCGCGCAGGCTGATCAGAGCTTGCGCAGCCGCAATCTGTTGATCGTGTGGTCGGAGTCCTTGCGCAGCACCAGGGTCGCGCGCGGACGGGTCGGCAGGATGTTCTCCACCAGGTTGGGCCGGTTGGTGGAGTTCCAGATATCGCGCGCGGCCGCGGTGGCCTGCTCGTCGCTGAACGCCGCATAGTGGTGGAAGTGCGCGTCGGGGTCGGCGAAGCCGGTCTTGCGCAACGCCAGAAAGCGCTGCACATACCAGTTCTCGATGTCCTCGATGCGGGCGTCGACATAGATGGAGAAGTCGAACAGGTCCGACACCATCAGTCGCGGACCGGTCTGCAGCACGTTCAGGCCCTCGACGATGAGAATGTCGGGCTGACGGACACAGTGCTTCTCGTCGGGCACGATGTCGTAGGACTTGTGCGAATACACCGGCGCGCACACCACTTCGGCGCCCGACTTCACCTCGGTGACGAACCGGAGCAGCTTGCGCCGGTCATAACTGTCCGGGAAACCCTTGCGGTGCATGATGCCGCGGCGGATGAGTTCGGCGGTGGGATAGAGGAATCCGTCGGTGGTCACCAGGTCGACCCGCGGATGGTGATCCCAGCGCGCCAAGAGCGCCTGCAGCACGCGCGCGGTGGTCGACTTGCCGACCGCGACACTGCCCGCGACACCGATCACGAACGGCACCTGCTTGTCGGGATGCTTCTCCCCGAGGAAGGTGGCGGTGGCGGCGAACAACCGCTGCCGCGCCGCGACCTGGAGATGGATCAACCTGGCCAGTGGCAGGTAGACCTCGGCGACTTCTTCGAGATCGATCTGCTCGCCGAGACCGCGTAGGCCGGTCAGTTCGTCCTCGGTCAGTACCAGGGGAGTCGATTTGCGCAGAGTGCGCCACTGGCTTCGATCGAACTCCACATAGGGGCTCGGTTCGCTCATCCGTGCCACCTACCCGACCCCCCGTCCGGGCGCATCCGCACAGCTTGGCTGCCCGTCTGGTGAGATCCGGGATAACTCTGACCGCATAGCGAGATTGTGCTCCGTGCTCGCCACCGGCGCGCAACAGGGGGTTTGGCTACCAGTCGGTAACTAGTAACAACCCCGAGGTACGGCGCCATTTTCGGATGGACCACGTAATGTCGGGCGGATGGGGTCACATCCACTTGTCACTGAATACCTGCGCCTCGGTTTGGCTTTCGATCGCCTCGAAGAGGGGTTCGTCGACGCCTACACCGGCGATCCGCAGCTGCGTCGCGATGTCGAGAACGCCGCGGTCCCGGAACCCGCCGCGCTGGCCCGGCGCGCCGTCGAGCTGCGGGCGGCACTGCCCGATGCCGGGCTCTCGGCCCAGCGCACCGAATTCCTCGATGCCCACCTGGTGGCGATGGAGTGCTCAGGCCGCAAGTTCGCCGGTGAGCAGATCGGCTTCGTCGAGGAGGTCCGCGCCTACTTCGACGTCGACATCGCACCCGGCGACCCCGACGACTACCGCGAAGCGCACCGGCAGATGGACGAGGTGCTCGGTGGCGACGGTCCGCTCGCCGAACGGGCCGCCACCTACCGCCGCGGCGACGAGATCCCGCCGGAGAAGCTCGCGGTCTGTGTCGAAGCGTTCTCCAGCGCGTTGCGCGAGCGGGTGCGCGATCGGTATCCGCTGCCCGACCACGAGCACGTCACCTATGAGGTGGTCGGCGACAAGCCCTGGTCCGGCTTCAACTATTACCTGGGCAATTTCGCCTCGACGGTCGCGATCAACTCCGACCTCAAACAGCACATGGGCAACCTCCCCGCGCTGATCGCGCACGAGGCCTACCCCGGCCATCACACCGAGCACTGCCGTAAGGAAGCCGGACTGGTCGCGGCGGGCGAGGACGAGCAGACACTGTTCCTGGTCAACACCCCGCAGTGCCTGATGGCCGAGGGCCTTGCCGACCTGGCCCTGCAGTCGATCGTCGGACCCGGCTGGGGCATGTGGGCCCAGGAGATCTACGCCGACCTCGGCCTTCGCTTCGACGGTGAACGGGCCGAACGTTTCTCGATCGCGTCGGCGAAATTGCTGAACGTGCGCCAGGACGCCGCGCTGCTGCTGCACGATCAGCATCGCGGCGAGGACGAGGTGGCGCAGTTCCTGCAGCGGTGGATTCTGGCGACGCCGGAACGGGCGCGGCAGTCGCTGCGGTTTCTGTCCTCACCGCTGTGGCGGGCCTACATCAGCACCTATGTCGAGGGTTACCGGCTGCTCGGTGGGTGGCTCGACGGTGCGGCCGGTGCCCAGGATCGGGTCGAGCGGTTCGGGCGTCTGCTCGACGAGCCGCTGACACCGGGGGCGATCCGGCGGATGAGCGTTACTGGATGATGGCGCAGCCGCCGGGGTCGAACTGCTGTGTCATCGGTCACCGCCGGACGGGTCGTTACGCCGTGTTCGCCGTGTTCGATGGCTATCGAACCTGGTCAGGCGTGCTGTGACGCTGGTCTCTCGGGTGGCGGCTCGGACGGTGTTGCGGTATCCCCGTGCTCGGCTCGCACACGGTCGGCAATAGACTCGCATGCGTGACGCAGACGACCGCTTCGGTGAATACCCAGTCTCTCGGTGAGCTCGATCCCGAGTTGGCCGCCGCGATGGCGGGCGAGCTCGCCCGCGAACGCGACACCCTCGAGATGATCGCTTCGGAGAACTTCGTGCCGCGGGCGGTCCTGCAGGCGCAGGGCTCCGTACTCACGAACAAGTACGCCGAGGGTTACCCGGGCCGCCGCTACTACGGTGGCTGCGAGGCCGTCGACGTGGTGGAGACCCTGGCCCGCGACCGTGCCAAGGAGCTGTTCGGCGCCGAGTTCGCCAACGTGCAGCCCCACTCGGGCGCGCAGGCCAACGCCGCGGTGCTGATGGCGCTGATGAACCCGGGCGAGACCCTGCTCGGCCTCGACCTCGCGCACGGCGGTCACCTCACCCACGGCATGCGCCTGAACTTCTCGGGCAAGCTCTACGACGTCCACTCCTACGGCGTGAGCAAGGAAGACCACCGCATCGACATGGACGAGGTGCGTGACATCGCGCTCGAGGCCAAGCCGAAGGTGATCGTCGCCGGTTGGTCGGCCTACCCGCGTCACCAGGATTTCGCTCGCTTCCGTGAGATCGCCGACGAGGTCGGTGCCTACCTGTGGGTCGACATGGCCCACTTCGCCGGCCTGGTCGCCGCCGGTCTGCACCCCTCGCCCGTGCCGTACGCCGACGTGGTGTCGTCCACCGTGCACAAGACCCTCGGCGGCCCCCGCTCCGGCCTGATCCTGGCCAAGCAGGAATTCGCCAAGAAGCTCAACTCCGCGGTGTTCCCCGGCCAGCAGGGCGGCCCGCTCATGCACGTGATCGCCGCCAAGGCCGCCGCGTTCAAGATCGCCGCCACCGAGGAGTTCGCCGACCGCCAGGTCCGCACCCTGTCCGGTGCCCGCATCCTCGCCGAGCGTCTGACCGGCGCCGACGTCAAGGACAAGGGCGTTTCTGTCCTCACCGGCGGCACCGACGTGCACCTGGTCCTGGTCGACCTGCGTAACTCCGAGCTCGACGGTCAGCAGGCCGAAGACGTGCTCCACGAGGTTGGCATCACCGTCAACCGCAACGCCGTCCCCTTCGACCCTCGCCCCCCGATGGTCACCTCGGGCCTGCGCATCGGTACGGCGGCCCTGGCCACCCGCGGCTTCGGCGACACCGAATTCACCGAGGTGGCCGACATCATCGCCGCCGCCCTGGCCGGCACCTCCGACGTCGACACCCTGCGTGGTCGTGTCTCGCGCCTGGCTCAGAGCGTCCCGCTGTACCAGGGCCTCGAAGACTGGCGCCTGCTCGGCTGAGCCGAACCCCCAACACGAAACGCCCTCGTCGACCGATACTTTCGGACGACGGGGGCGTTGTCGTGACAGGGGATGGTCGGCATCGATTGTCGGAACGCACAAATTTCGCGCGAATTGCCAACGTGGCTAATGAAATACGGCATGGTCAGTCCGATGAAATATCGACGTGAGCTTGCGCGCGAGGTCGGCGGGGAGGTGCATGCGTTCGAGTTGCTCTCCGAGGCCGAGGCCAGGGAGCTGATCGAACTGTTCCGGGCCGCGCGAGCCAACGAGGTGCGGGCACTGCGCCGGGCCATCGATGCCGCGCTCACCGCGATGCCCGGCCCGCTGCGCACGGTCACCCGCAAGATCATTTTCGGTCGCTGAACCGATGATCGAGACCGAACTGGAAGCTCAGACTCAACTCGTGGTGCTCGCCCGCACTCTGCAGGTGCCGCCGCAGCATCTCGCACCGCTGGCCCGGCTCGGCGCGGTGCATCTTTCGGCGATGCAGCAGCAGATCCTGCGCGCGCTGCACGCCGAGCACGCGGACATGTTCCGGCGGATCGGCCCGGTCGTACCGATCTTCCCGGTCGCGCTCGGTGTCAAGCTGTTCGAGCGGGTGGTGCCGCCGGTGGTCGCGGCCAGATTCCTCGGGGCGGTCGGCGTCAAGTATCCCGAGAAGTGCGCGCAGGCGTTGTGCATGGTCGACGCCATCTACGCGGCCGACGGCGCACCGTTTCTCGACCCCGACGTCTTCGAACAGCTGATGCGATACGGCAGGCCGGAGCCGATCACCCTCATCATCAACGAGCTACTGCGGCGTCGCGACTACGTGACAGCGGCGCGGTTTCTCTCGGTGGTGAACGAACCGCTGGTCGCGGCTTTGGAGCAGACCGTTCTCGACGATGCCGGTCTGATCTTCACCGCCGCCTACGCCTACCCCGCGCACACGCTGAGCCGGATAGTCCGGCAATTGCTCGCAGGCCCGCGCGGGCGGGTACCCGGCATGCTCCAGACGGTGCTGGCCGGTCCCCCCGCCCTGCATCACGCGATGCTCGCGTTCTTCTGCAAGGTCGCCCCCGATGTCGCGGCCACCCTCGGCGACATCTTCTTCGGCCGCGGTACCACGCACGAGGTCGGTCGATTCCTGCTCACCGCGGTCAACCGAAACGCCTCTCCCGCCCTGCTCACTGTCATCGGCCGACTCAATCCGGTTGCCCTGTGGGCACTGTCGACGAACCCGCAATTCGCCGACACCGACGTGCTCGGAGCACTGGTCCGCTCGCTGGACGGCAAGGACGAAGCCGACCCGTGGCGCGGCCTTTTCGCACTCTCCGCCCGCCTGAGCGAACCGGCCCGCCGCCACATCGCCGCCACCCTGGCCGAACTGGACGAAACCTCGGTAGCCGCCCTGCCCGCCCACGCCACCGACGCCACCTACTGGCCGGCCCTCCTGCAATTGCTCGCCGAATCCGAACCGGCCGCCCAATCCCGAGTCGCCGCGATCTGGTCGCGCCTTCCCCCCGAATGGCAAGCGGGCATCGAACGCCACATCCACGAAAACCGCTACGACACTCGCCTGAGCCGCATCACCAACGCGCTGACCACCGTCACCCCCGAAGAGGTCTTCTTCCGCCGCCGCCAGCAGATCCGCCAACGAGGAGAAGACCACTTCGCGTCGTGGTGAAAGCCGACCGCTCGCTACTTTCTCGAGTCCGCGATGAAGTCGCGATTCAGGTCGAGTAGGACGTGGTCGGCGGTCAGGAGTTGTAGCCCTTCACAGCTGGCTTGAGAAACGATCAACCGGTCGAAGGGGTCGTGCTTGGCCAGTTCGGGGAACTCGCGTAGGCCTTCGGCGTGCTCGCCGGTGACGTCGAGAACGCTCAAGCCCTGAGCGGTCAACAATTCGGTGAAGGCAGCCGGAATGCTGAGTTTGCCGAGCACCGACTTGATCGTCAGCTCCCACACGGATGCCGCAGAGACATAGACCTCCGCGGTTGTGGAAATCGACTGACGAGCGACGGCTCCCAGACGAGGATTGTCATCCAGAGTCCACAATGCGGTTTGGCTGTCAAGCAGGAGCATCGGCGTCGTCTCCGTAGAACATCCGCTGAATGTCTACGTCGACGTCGAATGTCGAGTCATCGTAGGTGAGTTGGCCTTTCAGGCCACCGATGGTAACCGGGGCGCTTCGGTGCGGCACGAGGTCGGCGATGGGCTGGCCCGCTTTGGAGATCACGATCCGCTCGCCCTTGGATACCCGCTCGAGCAGCCTCGACAGGTGTGTCTTCGCTTCGTGGATATTGACTGTCGTCATTCACTGAGTCTACTGGACTTAGTCCAACTTAGTCTATGACTAGGGGTGTAGTGCGCGGAGCCTTACGTCATCAACCGGCGTTGATGACGCTCAGTTCACCAGCGGGTGCAGGGTGCGGCCGATCTGGTTGATGACGCCGGGTTCGTGGCCGTTGGCGATCAGGTTGACGATGACGCCGTCGATGCCGTGGTCGAGGACGCGGGTTTGGATCTGTTCGGCCACTTCGTCCGGGGTGCCGGCGAATTGGCGGTCGGCCACGGTGGCTCGGCGTTCGGCTTCGGTCATGGTGGACAGGTCGATGCCGAGGCGGGACAGCATGTCGGACTGGGTCTTCCGGGCGCGGTCGCCGTCTTCGTCGACGATGGTCATGGCGAGGAAACTGGTCTCGAGGGTGGCGGGGTCGCGGCCTGCTTCGTCGCAGCGCTGACGCAGGGCGTCGAGTTTGCGTGGCAGTTCGGAGGCGTTGCAGATGATATTGAGATGGTCGGCGAAGCGGGCGGCCATGCCGAAGGTCTTCTTCTCGCCGCCACCGCCGAGCAGAATCGGCAGGTCGTCGCGGATGCGAGGCTCGTTCATCGCCTGCTCGGTGCGATACCACTTGCCGTCGAGGGTGGAGCGCTGTCCGCGCAGCATCGGCGTGATGATCCGCAGCGCCTCGTCGAGCCGCTCGAATCGCTCGGTGAACGTGCCGAACTCGAACCCGTACTGCTGATGCTCCAGCTCGAACCACCCCGCCCCGATCCCGAGCACCGCCCGCCCACCACTCACCACATCGAGCGTGGTGACGGTCTTGGCCAGCAGCGCCGGATTCCGGTAGGTATTGCCGGTCACCAAGGCCGACAACTGAATTCGCTCGGTCGCGGTAGCGAGCCCGGACAGCGCCGAATAGGCCTCCAGCATCGGCTCCGCGGGCTCGCCGATCAACGGCAACTGGTAGAAGTGATCCATCACGAAAGCGGCATCGAACCCCGCATCCTCCGCCTCCCTGGCCTGCGCGATCACCGCGGGAAACAGCTCACGCACCGAAGCGGTATTGCTGAAGTTGGGCATCTGGTAACCGAGTCGAATGCTCATGGGGTCGACGATAAGACTTGGAGTGCACTCCAAGTCAAGGCCGCGCAGTTCGGGTCAGAGGCTCAGGATTCGATGATCCCGTTGCCGAGGGCGTCAGGGATCTCGTCGGACGTCTTCGGCCGCGCGGTTCGCCCAGGAAGCGGATTTCGCCCGACCAGGGGGTTTACAGGTCGTCGGGTAGCACCCGAAACGCGTCATGGTTCGTCAATGGCTTGATCGCTCGAAAATCCCGGCGATCCAGGGTGAGGATATCGGCGGTTTCGTACCTTTCGGCGAGGGCTACATTGGTCGCATCGGTCAAGTCCAAGCGCAATCCGAGATAGCGGTTCTGTACACGCCGACCTGTCCGAAGCATCGCGCTGGAAACCTCGGGGATTTTCACCCGCCCCTTGGTTTCCTGGGCAAGAAGCCAATCGTTTACCCCATAGGCCAGGTCGCGATTCTGGTTTCGCGTGATCACGTGTTCGATCTCGAGCATCACGAGCGGCGACACGAGGGTCAGTGCGGCCCGTTGCAACGCGGCCCGGGCCGTAACATGCTCTGGATCCTTGGAGTTGAACGCAGCCACCAATCCGGACGTATCGCCGACCAGGATCATCGCTGGGTGCTGTCGACTATTGCCTCATGCACAGTCGCGTGGATCTGATCGGCGTCGATCGGCCCGCCGAAGTCCAGGACCGGGATGTCCCATTCGTCATCCCATCTGCGTGTTCGGATCGCCGCAAGGTGGAACGCCTCCCGGAAGTACTCCGACTCCGGACGTCCTTCGCGGGCAGCAGCCTGCTTGATCAGCTCGAGGTCGCTCTCGTCGACCATGACGGTCGTCTTCTTGAGTGCCATAAGGTTATGGTACCTCCACCATAACCTTGGCGCTGGCTGCCGGGTTTGTGGACGGCGCCGAGCTCACGCGGGGCGCGGGGTTGCGGACCCGATCAGCTCCGGGTAGTCGAGCAGGTCGATGTCGTTGGCGGCCTTGTCGCCGTATTTCAGCATGAGGTTGAACAGGCGGGAGCCGAGGAACCAGTTGCGGGCCTTGATGCCGCGGGCGGTTTTCGGGGCGAGGAACGGGCCCGCGTTGCTGTTGCCCGCGATTTTGGCGTAGCGCTTCATGATTCGGTCGTAGTTCGCGAAGGCCGTCGCGTGATCGCCTGCGGCGGAGGCTAGTTCGCCTGCGAGAACGTAGGCGCCGACGATGGCGAGGCCGGTTCCGAAGCCTGCCAGGGTGTTTCCGTAGGCGGCGTCGCCGATGAGGGCGATGCGGCCGCGGGTGTAGGTGCCGTTCATGCGGACCTGGCTGATCGAATCGAGGTAGATGTCGTCGAAGTCGGCCAGGTCGGTGAGCATGCGGGGGGCATGCCAGGCCATGTCGGCGAAGGTCTCTTCGATGATGTGGCGTTGGGCGGCAGGGTCGTTGCGGGGGTAGTCGAGTTCGGGGGCGGCGAACATGTACATCTGCTGAGCTTTCGGGCCGCCGTCGATGGCGAGTTTGCCCGGGGTGTTGTGGGCGTAGCCTGCCGCTTTGTCGCGGGGAGTGGCTGCGTCGCTCCAGCGGCTCGCGCCTGCCACGCAGTAGTAATAGCTCAGGTGCGCGACGTAATCGGATTCGGGGCCGAACGCCAATTTCCTTACCCGCGAATGGATTCCGTCGGCTCCCAGTACGAGGTCGAAGGTTCGGGGCGGGTTGTTCTCGAACCGCACGGCCACCCCGTCGCCGGTGTCGCGCAGTTCGGTGATGGTGTCGCCGAAGAGGTATTCGACGGTGTCGGCGGTTTTGTCGTACATGATCTCGGCCAGGTCGCCGCGCAGGATCTCCAGGTCGCCGCCGGTGAATTCGCCCGACATCACGCCGAGTTCGCGCCCGTCCTCGTCGACGAAAATCATGTCGGTGGTGCCGGTGCGCCGGGCGCGAACCTCGTCGAGGATGCCCATCCGCTCGAGCACCGTCAGGTGGGTCTTGCCCTTGAAATCGACCGCCTGACCGCCGGCCCGCAGTGCGGGTGCGCGCTCGACGACGGTGACGGAAAAGCCGTATCGGTGCAGCCAGTAGGCCAGGGCGGGGCCTGCGACGCTGGCGCCGGAGATGAGGACGGTACGCATGGTGAACTCCTAGAAGATCTGTGTCCGATGGAATCTGTATCCGGTGGATGCAGATAAGAGTATGGTAGACACAGTTTCGCGTCAAGATGTTTTTCGAGAGGATGGGCAGATGCCGACCACGGTCGAGCTGTTGTGGGGGACCACGCAGCGCCCCAAGCGCGGGCCCAAACCCGCCCTCACCCTCGACGGGATCGTCGCCGAGGCCATCGCGCTCGTGGATGCCGAAGGGCTGTCCGCGCTGTCGATGCAGCGGCTGGCCGAACGCCTCGGCTTCACCAAGATGTCGCTGTACCGGTATGTGCCGGGCAAGGAGCAGCTGACCGCGCTGATGCTCGACGCGGCGATGGGGGAGCCGCCGAATACCGAGGGCTCACCACAGAATTGGCGTACCGGTCTGCGGGAGTGGGGCGAGGCGATCTTCGCGCGCTACCTCGCACACCCGTGGACGATCGAGCTCACCCTCGGCGTGCGGCCCTTCGGTCCGAACGAGATGGGGTGGACCGAAGCCGCGCTCACCGCGCTGGCGGGGACCGGCCTCACCGGCTCGGAAAAGCTCGACACGATCGTCCTGCTCAACGGTCACACCCGCAATCTGGCCCAGCAGGTCGCGTCGATGAGCGGTAGTGGCGAGCTGCAGTTCACCGAGCAGTTCACCGAGATGATGACCGCCGCCGCGGGCCGTTATCCCGAGGTGCTCGCGGCCTTCGCCGAGGAAGCCGCCGTCCCGGCGGGCAGCGGCGGACCGAACGACGCCCTGCGTTTCGGTGTCGACCGCATTCTCGACGGACTCGCCGCGCTGATCGATCAGCGAAACTTCAGCAGTCCCCTGGCCCCGCCGCGGTCGTCGCCCTAGGCTCTTCCCATGACCGACGAGCCGGAACTGCCGGAGCCCGCTGTCACCATCGTTCGCGAATTCTTCGCCGCGCTCGAGCTCAGCGCGGTCGACGAGGCGCTCGATCTCCTCGATCCCACGATCGTCTGGAAGAACGCCTCACTGCCTTCCGTGCGCGGCAAGAAGCGGGTGGCCGCGGTGTTGCGCGGCCTGGATCGTCCCAAGCTCGGGTTCTCCGCGGAGATCCACCACATCGCCGCCGACGGCGACATCGTGCTCACCGACCGCACCGACTACCTGCACGTCGGCCCGGTGCGGATCGGCTTCTGGGTGAGCGGCACCTTCGAGCTGCGCGAAGGCCGAATCGTGCTGTGGGACGACCACTTCAGTAAGGGCAATGCCCTGCGCGGCACCATCGTCGGCGTGGCGAAGGCGATCACCGGGCGCTGACTACTTGTGCTTGCGTAGATACGCCAGATAGGTCGGTCGCAGCACGTCGGCCAATTTGCCGTCGCCCGCGTGGAAGTAGTCGTCGAGCATCGGCAGCACGTATTTGATGTCGGCCGAGCTCTCGCCGAGGTCGCCCGCCTCGGCCTGGGCCGCCGGAATCGACTTGAGCAGTTCCCACAGGAACTTCACGTCACCGCGTCGCACGGCCGTCTTCACCGCGCGATCGTGCAGTTCCTTCGACGACAGCTTCTCCAGATCCTGGTCATCGGCCATGCCATCGACTCTAGCGCTCGGCGACGCACACGTGCCGGATCCGGCGCGACAGTGCGGGTTAACGACAAATTCACGCCACGCGTGCGCCGGTCCAGCAGCGCGGCTACGAATTCGGCGGTAGCGTCGGAGATGCGAGTCGCGTCGGTGTGATTCGTACGGGAGGTCCTGACCGTGACTGAGCTACTCAGTGCGAGAGGGCCGGCACCTGGCCCTCGGGGCGGTTGACTCAGCGTCAAACGCCCACAGGACGGACCGGTCCAGCGAGATCGTTCGCGCGGGTGCCGTGCGAACACATAAGGAGCCCACCGTGACTGCTGCACGCTCCGTTTCCGCTTCCGCGAAGCACACGGCCTCGGCCTCGGCCTCGAAGAAAGGGGCTCGCCCCTCACGTTCCGGTCGCAAGACATTCGTAGTCGACACCTCAGTACTCCTGTCGGATCCATGGGCTGTCACCCGGTTCGGGGAACACAGTGTGGTCCTACCCCTGGTCGTGATCAGTGAGCTGGAGGCGAAACGACACCACCACGAGCTCGGCTGGTTCGCCCGCGAGGCTCTGCGCATGCTCGATGACCTGCGTGTGCAGCACGGCAGGCTCGACCAGGCGCTGCCCATCGGCACCGACGGCGGCACCCTGCAGGTGGAGCTCAACCACACCGATTCGTCGGTGCTGCCCGCCGGATTCCGTTCCGACACCAACGATTCCCGCATCCTGGCCTGCGCGCTGAACTTCTCGGCCGAGGGTGAGGACGTGGTGCTGGTGTCCAAGGACATCCCGCTACGGGTCAAGGCCAGCGCGGTCGGCTTGTCGGCCGACGAGTACCACGCACAGGACGTGGTGACCTCCGGCTGGAGCGGGATGGTGGAACTCGACGTGGCGGGCTCCCAGATCGATCAGCTCTACACCGATTCGGTGATCGACCTCGACGTTGCGCGAGAGTTGCCGTGCCACACCGGCGTTCGGTTGCTGGGCAGCAGCTCGAGCGCGCTGGGCCGGGTCACCGCCGACAAGCGGATTCAACTGGTCAGGGAGCGGGAGGCATTCGGGCTGCACGGACGTTCGGCCGAACAGCGCATCGCACTCGATCTGCTGCTCGACGAGAGCATCGGGATCGTGTCGATGGGTGGGCGCGCCGGTACCGGTAAGTCGGCGCTGGCGTTGACCGCCGGGCTCGAGGCGGTGCTGGAGCGGCGCACGCAGCGCAAGGTGGTCGTGTTCCGGCCGCTGTACGCGGTGGGCGGGCAGGAACTGGGCTACCTGCCGGGGTCGGAGAGCGAGAAGATGGGCCCGTGGGCACAGGCCGTCTTCGACACCCTCGACGGACTGGCCAGCCGCGAGGTGCTCGAGGAGGTGCTCAGCCGCGACATGCTCGAAGTGTTGCCGCTGACCCACATTCGCGGCCGGTCGCTGCACGATTCGTTCGTGATCGTCGACGAGGCGCAGTCGCTCGAACGCAATGTGTTGCTCACGGTGTTGAGCCGCCTTGGCACGGGTTCGCGAGTGGTGCTCACCCACGATGTCGCCCAGCGCGACAATCTGCGGGTGGGTAGGCACGACGGTGTGGCGGCGGTGATCGAAAAGCTCAAGGGCCACCCGCTTTTCGCGCACATCACGCTCACTCGCAGCGAGCGCTCGCCGATCGCGGCACTGGTGACCGAGATGCTCGAGGAGTACGGACCTAACGCGTAATCATCGGCAATCAGGCCGCGTCACGGCCAGAATCCGTTTGATTACCGCAAATGGTGGGTAATATCCGCGAGGACACCAATCCAGCAACGGCTCGGCGAACACTGTTCCGCCGGGCCGTTGCTGGATTATCGGCCGGGCTCCATTCCGGGGGCACCCCCGTGGGGCCACTCGCGAGAGGATGGATATGAACCACTTCGCTCGACGTACTGCTGCCGGGAGCGCCGCGGTCCTGGCCGCGGCGGGTCTGCTGCTCGCTGCCGGTTGCACCGACGAAAACAAGGACAAGGCCAAAGACGCCGTCGCTTCGGTGACCTCCGCCGTCGGCGCCCCAGGGGCGAGCGCCACCACCGAGCACGACATGGACGCGATGACCACCACCCCCGGTGCGGAAACCACCACCGGTG
Organism: Nocardia sp. NPDC059195; assembly: GCF_042754695.1. Taxonomy (NCBI): domain Bacteria; kingdom Bacillati; phylum Actinomycetota; class Actinomycetes; order Mycobacteriales; family Nocardiaceae; genus Nocardia; species Nocardia sp. NPDC059195. Next base: position 71,990 of record NZ_JBHZBG010000023.1, read on the forward strand.
CCGAGACCACCTCCGGCGCGGCCACCACGGGCGGGGCGGCAGGCGAATCGACCACCATCTCCACCCCGAACGGTGACATCACCATTTCCGGCGAGGTGTACAAGAAGTACGTGGCGGCCGGCGCCGCGGCCAGCCCGCTCGGCGCACCGGAAGAAGCCCAGGAATCCGGCCCCGACGGTGGCGAGTACCAGGACTTCACCGGCGGCACCATCTACTGGAGCAAGGATTCCGGCGCCCACATCGTGTGGGGCGAGATTCGCGAGGCGTGGGAGGAGAACGGCGGTGCCAACGGCACGCTGGGCTACCCGACCAGCGACGAGAAGGACATCACCGGTGGCAAGCAGAGCGACTTCACCGGCGGCACCATCACCTGGGTCAACGGTGAGACCACGGTGACGCCCAAGTAAGAGCGTTGCGCTCAGCCCCAGCGCGGGGGCCCGGTTCACCCCGTGGGTCCCCGCGCTTGCGCAGGAGGTACTAGGTTGTCGGGGTGCAGAAAACTTTGACCGACCGCGAGCTGCTGGATTCGCTCGCGGACGAGGTGGAAATCAACCTGCGTCGCCACATCGAGTTGGCCGACGGCTGGCAGCCGCACGAACAGGTGCCGTGGTCGGACGGGCGGAACTTCGCCTTCCTCGGCGGCACCGACTGGACCCCGGAACAGTCCGAGCTCAGCGACACCGCCCGGCTCGCGCTGACCGTGAGTGTCCTGGTCGCCGACAATCTGCCGTCCTACCACCGTGAGCTCGGTAAGCACCTGCGCACCGGTCCCTGGTGGCGCTGGGTCGGCCGGTGGACGGCGGAGGAGAACCGCCACGAGATCATGATCCGCAACTACCTCATGCTCACGCGTGCGGTGGACCCGGTCGCGCTCGAGCGGGCCCGCATGCAGCACATGACCGACGGTTTCAACCGGCCCCCGATGCACCTGATCGACGTGCTGGCCACCTGCGCGTTCGAAGAGGTCGCCGCCGCGATCCGGCATCGCAACACCGCCGCGCTCGGCGAGAACCCGATCGTCACCGGGATGGCCGAGAAGCTGGCCGCCGACGACGAACTGCAGGCCGAGTTCTTCGCCGTGCTCGTCGCCGCCGCCCTCGACCTGGTTCCCGACCAGGCTGTGCGCGCGATCGCCGATCGGGTCGCCGACTTCCGGGTGCCGCACGTGGATCTGCCCGGTGGTGGATCCAGCGACGAGGCGCTGGCCGAGGCGGGCATCTACGACCGCGCGAAAGAGGATGAGCTGGTGTTCAAGCCGCTGCTGCGGCGCTGGAACATCTTCTCCCGCACCGATTTCAGCGAAGCGGGCGAGAAGGCCCGCGCCGAACTCGCGCACCTGGCCTGAGTTTTTCCACGAACGGCCGTCACCTCCTGTGAGGTGACGGCCGTTCGGTGTCTCAGCGGTCTACGTCGGCCATGGCCAGCACGTCGAGCTTGCGGTCGAGCTCTTCGAGCGAGAGCTTGTCGGGGACGAGCCCGCGATCGATCACGGTCTGGCGGATCGTCTTCTTCTCGCGCAGCGCCTGTTTGGCGACGGCGGCCGCTTCCTCGTAGCCGATGGCCGAGTTGAGTGGGGTGACGATCGACGGCGACGATTCGGCGAGGGTCCGCAGGTGCTCCTCGTTGGCGACCAGCCCGATCACGCACTTGTCGGCGAACAGCCGAGAAACGTTGGCCAGCAGGCGAATCGACTCGAGCAGATTGCGAGCCATCACCGGGATGTAGACGTTGAGCTCGAACGCCCCACTGGCCCCGCCGAACGCGATCGCCGCGTCGTTGCCGATCACCTGTACCGCCACCTGCGTAACCGCTTCGGGCAGAACGGGATTCACCTTGCCCGGCATGATCGAGCTACCCGGCTGCAAGTCCGGCAGCTGCAATTCGCCGAGTCCGGTCAGCGGGCCCGACCCCATCCAGCGGATATCGTTGGCGATCTTGGTCAGGCTGACCGCGATGGTGCGCAGCGCGCCGGAGGCCTCGACGAGCCCGTCGCGCGCGGCCTGGGCTTCGAAGTGATCATGGGCTTCGCGCAGCGCGTCGATTCCCGTGGTGCGCACCAGTTCCGCGACGACCTTCGTGCCGAATCCGGCGGGCGCGTTGAGTCCGGTCCCCACCGCGGTGCCGCCGATCGGCAACTCGCCAAGGCGCGGCAGGGTGGCCATCGCACGCTCGATGCCCGCGGCGATCTGGCGGGTGTAGCCGCCGAATTCCTGGCCGAGCGTCACCGGTACCGCGTCCATCAGGTGGGTGCGTCCCGACTTCACCACGGTGCGCCACTGCTGCGACTTGTCCTGCAACGCCAGGCGCAGATGATCCAGTGCGGGAACCAGTTCGGTGATGACGGCCTCGGTGGCGGCCAGGTGCGTCGCGGTGGGGAAGGTGTCGTTGGACGACTGTGACATGTTCACGTCATCGTTGGGGTGGACGGTGACTCCGTCGCGTGCGGCGATCGAGGCGATCACCTCGTTGGCGTTCATGTTCGAGCTGGTGCCGGAACCGGTCTGGAACACGTCGATCGGGAACTGGTCGTCGTGTTCGCCGTTCGCGATCTCGCCCGCCGCCGCGATGATCGCGTCGGCCTTGGCCGGATCGAGCAGGCCCAGATCCTTGTTCACCTGCGCGCAGGCGGCTTTCAGCAGACCGAGCGCCCGGATCTGCGCCCGCTCCAGCCCCCGCCCGCTGATCGGGAAGTTCTCCACGGCGCGCTGGGTCTGCGCCCGCCACAGGGCGTCGATCGGGACGCGAACCTCGCCCATGGTGTCGTGCTCGATGCGGTACTGCGCGTCGTCGTCAGCCATACCTCGACCCTAGGACGCGAACCGCCCGAATGGTGCCCCCACGCCAGCGCGAAATCCCACACCCGGACCAGGAATAGTGCCGGTGCAAGCGTCGGGCGAATCGGTGGGCGTGAAAATGCCCCCTCGCGCTGCCGAGGCAGCGCGAGGGGGCATCCGATGTCACATCACGGCAGCGGCGGGTTCGCGCTGTCGTCGCCGTCGAAGTCGACCGAGGAGTACTCGCGCAGCTTCGTCAGGCGGTGGTAGGCGTCGATCATGCGGACGGTGCCCGACTTGGAACGCATCACGATCGACTGGGTCGAGGCGCCGCCCGGGTAGTAGCGCACGCCGCGCAGCAGATCGCCGTCGGTGACGCCGGTGGCGCAGAAGAAGACGTTGTCGCCGGAGACCAGGTCGGTGGTCGAGAGCACGCGGTCCAGATCGTGGCCCGCGTCGATCGCCTTCTGGCGCTCGTCGTCGTCCTTGGGGGCGAGCATGCCCTGCAGTTCGCCGCCGAGACAGCGCAGCGCGGCAGCGGCGATGATGCCCTCGGGGGTACCGCCGATGCCGACCAGGATGTCGACGCCGGACTCGGGACGCGCGGCGGCGATCGCGCCCGCGACATCACCGTCGGAGATGAGGCGGATGCGGGCGCCCGCGTCGCGGGTCTGCTGGATGAGCTCCGCGTGGCGGGGGCGGTCCAGGATGCAGACGGTCAGATCGGAGACCGACAGTCGCTTGGCCTTGGCCACGCGGCGGATGTTCTCGCCGATCGGGGCGGTGATGTCGATCGAGCCCGCGGCGTCGGGGCCGACGGCGATCTTGTGCATGTAGAACACCGCGGACGGGTCGAACATGGCGCCGCGCTCGGCGACCGCGAGCACCGAGATGGCGCCGGGGGAGCCCTTCGACATCAGGGTGGTGCCGTCGACCGGGTCGACGGCGAAGTCGACCTCGGGGCCGGTGCCGTCGCCGACGAGCTCACCGTTGTAGAGCATCGGCGCTTCGTCTTTCTCGCCTTCGCCGATCACGACGATGCCCTTCATGGACACCGAGCTGACGAGTTGACGCATGGCGTCGACGGCCGCGCCGTCGCCACCTTCCTTGTCGCCACGGCCGACCCAACGGCCACTCGCCATCGCGCCTGCCTCGGTGACGCGGACCAGCTCGAGCGCGAGGTTGCGATCAGGTGCCTCGCGGCGGCTGGGGGCGGGCGAAGATGCCGTCATTGCGGAGTGCCTCCTTGGCGTTGGTGTTACGGGGGCATTGTCGCATTTCGAAACGGCACGCTCGTGCACGACCTCCTGCGATGCCCCCTGGGCGGCCTGGTCAGGGCTCGAGTGGATACTGGTAGCCGTGTCCCAGAAGAAGCACCGCATTTTCAACGACTACCGCGATCTGTTCTGGTCGTTGATCCCGTTGGTGCTGGCCGCGGTCGTGCTGGCGGGCGTGGCGAGCCAGTGCACGGTGGCGACGAACGGCCCGACGCAGGGGCAGATCCCCTTCTTCGATGCCGACGCCGCGCTGACATCCGACGCGAAGACGCTGTCGTTCCCGATCCGCAAGCCGGCGTTGCCGCAGGGCTGGACGTCGAACTCGGGCAGCCGCGACACCATCGCCACCGCCGGCGGCGGCGCGGTGAGCACGGTCGGCTACATCACCCCGCAGGGCACCTACATGCGGTACTCGCAGACCGACGCCACCGAGGAAGCCTTGTCACGGCAGGCGCTCGGCTCGCGCTATCCGACCGGGACGCAGGACGTGGCCGGGCAGACGTGGGTCGTCTACTCCGAACCGACCGAAGAAACCGGCTGGATCGCCGACCTCGGCGGTGTGCGGATCCTGATCACCGGCGCGGGCAATGAAGCCGCGTTCACCACGCTGGCGCAGGCCATCACCACCGCCCAGCCACTGGCCAAGTGAGCCGACCGCGCTTACGTGCTCAGTCGGTAGGACCAGCCGCTGTTGGGTAGCGCGGTCGACACCGCGATGGTGTCCTCGACCACGGCGTCGTCGGCTTTGCCCTGGGCTAGCAGGCCATAGGGGTCGAATTCGCGTTTGACGGCTGCCTCTCTCGGTCCCCATGGCTTCATGCCGCCCGCGCCGAGTACGGGGGTGTGGGAGTTCGCGATGAACAACCCCGCCTGCTGCAAACGCTCGGTGATCGCGGCCAATCGCTGCTGGCTCTCGAACTCGAAGACCGGTGAGCCCTGGCAGGACAGGCCGCCGTCGATCCGCTTCATTTCCACGTGCAGCGGGCCCAGCTCGGCGAAATCGCGGTGGACGGCGACCATCGACTCGTACAGATTCTCCTGCGGGAACAGTGCCATCAACCCGGTGAGCTTGTCGTTGTGGCGCTGGTAGCGCAGCATCGAATGGCCCCAGGTGAACTCGTACAGTGGCGCACCGTAGGCGCCCTTGCCCTCCAGGCAGCGGTAGCGGATCCGGCCGCCGTTGGCATGCACCAGATCCTCCACATTCGGCACCGACTGGACCGCGGCCATCACAAGCACCATCGACTCGCCGTCGGGGATCAATCCGGCCAGCTCGGGGAAGTACCGCGGCAGTGGATGTGCGTGCGGTGACACGACTTTGGTGAGTATGCCGTCGCTACAGCAGATGTCGACCGAGAAGCGGGACGCCTGCTCGAAATCTGGGAACGCGATGACCAGTTCGTGCCACTCCCAGGCCGGAGCGACCGGCAGTTCGACCTCGGTGATGATGCCGTTGGCGCCGTAGGCATGGTGCACGGTGTTCACATCGCGCCCACGCAGCTCGATCAACCGCGGGCGTTCTTCCACCGTCATCACCTCCAGCGCGGTGATGTTGCCGGGGTCGCGCAGGATGCCCCACCGGCAGCTGCCGATTCCCGCGTGCCCGCCCGCGATGTAACCGCCGACAGTGGCTTGATGCGCGGTCGATGGGTGCATCCGCAGCTCCCAGCCGGACGGGCGGATCGCGGCGTCGATATCGGCGACGACAGTCCCGGTGAGCGCGCGCACCGTGGTCGGCAGGCGCCTGCCTGGTTCACCGTGCCAGTCGATGACGCCGGCGATAGCGGTGACATCGATGACCGCGCCACCGCGCAGCGGCACGCCCTGACCGAACTGTCCGGAACCCGCACCGCGCACGGTGATCGGGATGCGATGGCGGGCGCAAGCGGCCACCGCCGTGCGCAACTCGTCCTTGTCGCGGGGCGCGATGAAGATCTCGGCATTGCGCCCGCGCAACAGGTCTCGCAGGACCGGGCTCTGGGCGAACCGGTCGCGGCTCTTGGTACGGAGCTTGCGGGTATCGGTGGAATAGGCGATGGGACCCAGATCGACGCGCAGGCTCGTCAGGGAATCAGTGGGTGACATCGGCCGTACTCCGTCATGGTTCGAACTCCTCCGCGCGCCGCCCGGACGGGCGATCCATCGTCGGACCGACCGAGGACCAGCGTGCCCGGCCGGTGTTTCGCGGCGGTAAAAGTGGAATGTCGGACGCGAGCTCAGTCGGAGGTGTCCAGATCCGCGCGGGACAGTGCGTCCTCCACGCGCCGGCGGGCGCCGGCGAGATGCTGTTCGCAGCGGGTGGCCAGGGCTTCGCCGCGTTCCCACAGCACCAGCGAGTCGTCGAGGTCGAGGCCGCCCTGTTCGAGCATCTTCACCACGTTGATGAGTTCGTCGCGGGCGCGTTCGTAGCCGAAGGTCGCGATCTCGGCCAGGGTGTCGGCAGCGGTGTTCTCGGAACCGGCGTCGGCCACGGTCACTTCCTCTTCTCGTCGGTGGTCTCTGGCGTCAGTCGCTTGGTGCCGAGTGCCGCGGCGGTGACGGCTCCGTCGGCGACCCTGATGCGCAGCTGGCTGCCCGCGGGGGAGTCATCGATCGAACGGACGACATGCCGTTCGGGACCGGCGACGCGCTGCACGACAGCGTAGCCACGGGCCAGTGTGGCGGCCGGACCCACCGCGGTGAGCTTCTCGCGCAGATGCAGGGTGGTCGTCGACTCGCCGCGCAGTAGCTGTTCGACATTGCGTCGCGCGGCGGTGCGCAGTCGTTCCAGCTCGTCATGGCGGTGGGTCAGTTCGCGCAGCGGATCGGCGAGGACGGGGCGCGATCGCAACTGTGTGATGGTGTGTGCCTCGCGCTGGACCCAGCCGCGCAACGCGGCCGCCGAGCGCGCGCGCATCTCGCGAACCCCGGCGAGTTCGGCGGCGGCGTCGGGGACGATGCGTTTGGCGGCATCGGTGGGGGTGGCCGCGCGCAGGTCGGCGACCAGGTCGAGCAGGGGGTTGTCGGGTTCGTGGCCGATGGCGCTGACGACCGGGGTGCGGGCGGCGGCGACCGCCCGGCACAGTGCCTCGTCGGAGAAGGCGAGCAGATCTTCGACGCTGCCACCGCCGCGTGCCAGCACGATCACCTCGACGTCGGGGTCGCGATCCAGTTCGGCCAGGGCTTCGAGCATCTGCGGGACCGCGGTCGGGCCCTGAACCGCGGTATTGCGGAGGACGAAACGTACTGCGGGCCAACGGTTCTGGGCCACGGATACGACGTCACGTTCGGCCGCGCTCGCCCGCCCGGTGATCAGCCCGACCGTCGCGGGCAGGAACGGCAACGGCCGCTTGAGCCGGGCATCGAACAGCCCCTCGGCCGTCAATAGGGCTTTCAATCGTTCGATCCGCGCCAGCAGCTCACCGATGCCGACCGCGCGAATCTCGGTGACCCGCAACGAGACGGTGCCGCGGCCGGTGAAGAAGTGCAGTTTGCCGTAGACGACCACGCGGCTGCCCTCGGTCAACGGCACCGGCAGCCTGCGCAACAGCTCGGGATCGCAGGTCAGCGACAGCGACATGTCCACCGAGGCATCGCGCAACACCAGGAACGCGGTGCGGGTGCCGGGGCGCAGATTGATCTGGGTGACTTGCCCCTCCACCCAGATGCTGCCGAGCCGCTCGATCCACTGGGCGACCTTCACCGCGACCGAACGCACCGGATACGGCTGCTCCGCCGAATTCGCCGGAGCGCCGGTCTGCGCGACGCCGTCCTGAGTCATAGGTCAGTTCTACGCGATGCACTGCAACCGAAAGGCGACCGCATCCCTGGAGGGGATACGGCCGCCTGGACTTCTGCTTTACTGCGCCTGGACGGTGGCGATGCGGTTGGTAAGCATCGTGACGAAGGGAGCGCGGGCGCGGGTCTGCTGTTCGAAGGCCAGCAGCTGGGCCAGCTCCTCGACGGTCAGCATCCGCAGCCGGGCGCGCAGCTGGGCCAGCGTCATCGCGGGGTAGTCGTAGCGGATCGCGACCTCGGGGGCGACGACCTCCGCCGCGGCGGGCTCCTCGGCGGGCTCGATGACCTCTTGCTCGGTCTCGAGCAGCAGCAGTGACGCGGGCACGACCTTGCCGTTGGTCGGCGTGGCGTCGGCCTCCTCGAACAGATCGAAGCGGCTGGTGTGGCCGTTGGTGGCAGGCGCGGGCTCGATGTCCTCGTCGAAAGTGGCCCATTCGGGCTGCTCGGCCGGAACCGAACCGAGCCGCTCGAACACACCGTCACCCTTGAGCGCGAGGCTGGTGACGAACTGCTGCACATGCATGGTGGTCTGCAGCACACGGCTGAGCGCGGTGATCGGGAAATTGACCGCGGCGACAGGCAGTCGCCGGGTCTCTTCTAAGGCATACACGGCGGCGCCGGCGGCCACCCTGGCCAGGAACGGAGGTCGAAACATGCCCCCAGCCTGCCGCAAACCGGGTGTGATGCAAAGGTCCACACCCCTGTTATGTGACTTTCGCCCCTTGATCCGACCTGATCGGGCCCGTCGCACGCACGTAAGCTGTGGAATATGACCTCGGCAATCCCCTTGAACGTCGGTATCACGCGCTCCGCGGGCGCGAACGCTGCCGGTGGCAAGCGCGTGCTGCTGGCCGAGCCGCGCGGCTACTGCGCAGGCGTCGACCGCGCCGTCGAGACCGTGGAGAAGGCGCTCGAGAAACACGGCGCCCCGATCTATGTGCGCAAGGAGATCGTGCACAACCGCCACGTGGTGGAAACGCTACGCGAGCAGGGCGTGATCTTCGTCGACGAGACCGACGAGGTGCCAGAGGGCGCGCTGGTCGTGTTCTCCGCGCACGGTGTCGCGCCGATCGTGCACGAGACCGCCGCCGAACGGAACCTGCGCACCATCGACGCCACCTGCCCGCTGGTCACCAAGGTGCACCAGGAAGCCAAGCGTTTCGCCCGCGACGACTTCGACATCCTGCTGATCGGCCACGAAGGCCACGAGGAAGTCGAAGGCACCGCCGGTGAGGCACCCCAGCACGTGCAGCTGGTGGACGGGCCCGACTCGGTGGACAAGGTGACCGTGCGCGACCCGTCGAAGGTGATCTGGCTGTCGCAGACCACGCTCTCGGTCGACGAGACCATGGAGACCGTCGAGCGGCTGCGCGAACGCTTCCCGACGCTGCAGGACCCGCCGAGCGACGACATCTGCTACGCCACCTCCAACCGCCAGACCGCGGTCAAGGCGATGGCGCCCGAATGCGATCTGGTGATCGTGGTCGGTTCACGCAACTCGTCGAACTCGGTGCGACTGGTCGAAGTGGCGCTCGGCGCGGGTGCGAAGGCGTCCTATCTGGTCGACTACGCGCGCGAGGTCGACCTGGCCTGGCTCGAGGGTGTGCAGACCATCGGCATCACCTCCGGCGCCTCGGTGCCGGAGATCCTGGTGACCGGGGTGCTCGACCTGCTGGCCGAGCACGGCTTCGGCGAGGTACAGCCGGTGACCACGGCCAACGAGACGCTGGTCTTCTCGTTGCCACGCGAACTACGGCCCCCCCGCTCCCCCGCCTCCCCGTGACTTCAAGCCAGATCTGGGGTGCGGGGAGATTCGCGTTGGCGGCCAGACAGTGGTGGTGGCTCAGCTAGCCCGTACCCGGTGAGTTACCCATGTTCGTGCGAGATCAGTGGGCGCACAAAGAAGAAGATCCCCGCCGTCTAGGCGGGGATCTTCGTTCGTTTCTTACCCGTTGTCCGGGCGGCGGCGTTCGGTTCGGGTGGAGTCGGCGCGGTCGCGGTAGCGCACGTTCGGTTGTGGGTGCGGGGGTGCTTCGCCGCGGCGGCGTGGGACGCGGGCAGGCTCGGCTTCGCGCGGCGCGGTGGCAGCGCGCGTGGGGCGGGCTTCACCGCCGCGGGCGGCACGGGGCTCGCGTTGTCTGGCGGCGGCGGGCGCTCGTTTCGGTTCGGTGGGCCTGGCGGGTCGGCGGGCCGGGCTCGCCATATCGACCTCGGTGTCGGGATCGGGGTCGTCCAGGACGGCGGTGGCGCGGCGGGGCCGCTTGCGCGCGGCGGTGGCGAGGTCGGGGGTCGGCTCGGGGCGGCGGCGCTTGACCGGGGTGCGTGCGGTCCGGCGGTCCGGCGTGGGGCGAGCGGTCTGGGACGCGCGCTTGGCGATCGCGATCCGGGCTCCACCGATGGCCAGTACCAGCACGGTCGCCAGCGCCATCGTCGGGAAGCGCTCCACCAGCGGGATGACCAGGTTCATCAGAACGTCTTTGATCGAGGTGGTGGCACGCCCACCCAGCATCTGGCAGGCCACCGGCACTGCGACGAACAGCAGCAGCGGCGGCATCACCATGGTGGAGAACAGACCGCGGAAGCGCACCGCGCACACGGCGAGCACGCAGCCGAGCACATACAGCGCCGAGAACGTGCCGGTCGGATAGGTTTCGCCGCCGAGTCCGTCGATCAGGAACCCGAGACCCGTCGCACCCGCGGCGAGCAGAATCGCGGCCCAGGCGGGGATGCCGGGTACCGAGGGCACGATCGAACGTTGCGGCGCGGGCACCCGGGGTCGCGCACGTTGGGAAGCAGCCACACTATGACACTAACTGCACATCGGCCCTGTAGGCGCTACGGCACGGGGATCTCAGACACGATCCTCGGCGTCGGCGAACGCGACGACGCGTGGTCGGGTCTCCGTCAGCCGGATTGCCGGGAGCTCCTGATCGCCCACGCCGAGATCGTGCATCCGGCGCGCGGTGACCAGTACCCGCGACTCCACCGAGCCCACTGTCGCGTTGAAAGCCGCTACGGCCTTACCGAGATTCACGCCCAGATTGTCCAGATGCTCGGCGACCTTGCCCAGCCGGGTGTAGAGCTCCTTACCCAGTTGCTGCACCGTTGCCATATCGCGCGAGAGCGCTTCCTGCCGCCAGCTGAATGCCACCGTACGTAGCAGTGCGATCAAGGTAGTGGGGGTTGCCAGAATCACGTTCCGGCCGAACGCGTACTCCAAGAGATCGGCATCGGTGGTGAGCGCGGCGTCGAGGAACGGGTCGCCCGGTACGAACAGCACGACGAACTCCGGTGCCGGATCGAAGGCAGCCCAGTAGGCCTTGTCGGCCAGTTGGTCGACGTGGGCGCGCAGGTGCTTGGCGTGGCGGGCCAGAAATTGGGTGCGTGCGCTGGGATCGTCGGTGGTCGCCGCGTCCAGATACGCCGAGAACGGCACCTTCGCGTCGACAACGATGTGCCTGCCACCGGCCAGCCGCACCACCATGTCGGGCCGAACCGAGCCTCGATCGTCGCCGCCGGGCCGGCTCACCTGGGTGTCGAAATCGCAGTGCCTGGTCATCCCGGCCAGTTCGACGACCCGTTCCAGCTGGATCTCGCCCCACCGTCCGCGCACCTGCGGCGCACGCAACGCGGCGACCAGCTGACCGGTCTGATCGGAGAGCCGATGCGAGGTGCGTTGCATGCCGGCGACCTGCTCACGCAAGCCCGAATAGGCGTCGATCCGATGGTGCTCGACCTGTCGGATCTGCTGTTCCAGCGCGCCGACCGCGTCGCGGAGCGGATCGACCATCGCGCCGATCGCGGCCGAATGCCTGCGCGCCGCGTCCTCATTGGCCGAGTGCAGCGATTGCTGCAGCAACCGTTGATTGTCCCCGGCCGCGGCGAGCCGGGCCTCCGCGGTGGCGGCGCGTTGCCCACCACGGGCGGAATGCCCCAACCAGCCGAGACCGAAGCCTGCGGCGAAAACGAAGACGAGCGCGACGAGCATCGAAGCGGTCATGAGAGGCGATACTGCCCGAGGCCACCGACAAGTTCGCAATTCCCCGGCAAACCGGGCATGGTCGCGGCGGGCCGGACATCGTGCGCCATGCTGGGCGCCACGCCGGTGAATTACACGCGTGTGGTGGGTCGATTGAATTCTGTCGGGGGTGTGCCCTACGGTTCGCGACATGCGGATCCTGCACACCTCCGACTGGCACATCGGGCGCACCTTTCACGGTGTCGACCTGCTGGCCGATCAGGCGCGGGTGCTGGCGGCCGTCGCGGAGCTGGTCGCGGCCGAATCGGTCGACGTGGTGGTGGTGCCCGGCGATATCTATGACCGCTCGATCCCCAATGCCGATGCCATCGGGGTCTGCAATCGTGGATTCGAGGCGATCCGGGCAGCGGGGGCGACGATCATCGCCACCTCGGGCAATCACGATTCGCCTGCCCGGCTCGGCGCGGGTGCCAGCTTCGCCGCCGCCGGTGGCTTGCACCTGTGCACGAGAGTCGCCGACGCGCACCGGCCGATCGTGCTCGCCGATGGTGACGGTGCGGTGGCGTTCTACGGCATCCCGTATCTGGAGCCGGAGATCACCCGCGCCGAACTGGGTGTGCCACAGGCGCATTCGCACGCGGAGATCCTCGATGCCGCGATGGCGCGGATTCGTGCCGATATCGCCGCCAGGTCCGGCCCGCGCACGGTGGTGCTCGCGCACGCGTTCGTGATCGGCGGGGAGGCGACGGGTTCGGAACGGTCCATCTCGGTGGGCGGTGTGGAGACGGTGTCGATGTCGGCCTTCGACGGCATCGACTATGTGGCGCTGGGGCACCTGCATTCACCGCAGACGCTGTCGGAGTCGGTGCGCTACAGCGGATCTCCGCTGCCGTATTCGTTCGGTGAGAGTTCCCATCGCAAGGCGGTGTGGATCGTCGACCTCGACGCCGGGGGGCTCGCCGCGGTGCATCGCCACGATCTGCCGCTGGTACGCGGGCTCAGCAGGCTCACCGGCACCATCGAATCCCTGCTCACCGACGCCGAATTCGCCGCGGCCGAAGAGCATTACGTGTCGGCCACGCTCACCGACACCACCCGCCCGGTGGACCCGATGCGTAAGCTGCGCGGGCGGTTCCCGCACGCGGTGCACGTGGAATGGGCGCGCCCGGAAGGTAATCCGGAGCTGCACTACCGCGAGCGGGTGCACGGTCGTCGCGACGCGGAGGTCGCGGCGAGCTTCCTGACCGACGTGCGTGGCACACCGAGCAAGGGGGAGATGGCATGGGTGGAGCGTGCGCTGGCGGCCGCGGTGAGCGAAAACGATTCGTGCCGTGCCGAATCCGGCCACGAGCCGGTCGCGTCGGAGCTGACTGCGTGAGCCTCGTGTTCGCGGCCGGTGGCGTCGCGTGAGGCTGCACCGGCTCGAACTCACCGCGTTCGGCCCGTTCGCCGAGACCACCGTCGTCGATTTCGACGCGCTCGGCGCCGACGGGCTGTTCCTGCTCCACGGGCACACGGGTGCGGGCAAGACGACCATCCTCGACGCTATCGCCTTCGCCCTCTACGGCAAGGTGCCCGGCGCGCGCGGCGAGAGCAAGCGGCTGCACTCCGACCACGCCGATCCGCAGACACCACCGAGCGTCGTGCTGGAGGCCACCCTCGGCGGCCGCCTCCTGCGACTGACCAGGTCGCCCGAATTCGAGCGCCCGAAGAAGAACGGCAGCGGAACCAGGCTCCTGCAACCCCAAGCCACGCTCACCTGGCTCGACGGCAGCGGCGAGAACCTCTCGCGCATCACCGATATCGGTGACGAGGTCCTGCGCCTGCTCGGCATGAGCGCCGACCAGTTCTTCCAGGTGGTGCTGCTCCCGCAGGGCGACTTCGCCAAGTTCCTGCGAGCCGAGAACGAAGACCGCGAGAAACTGCTCGAAAAGCTCTTCGACACCCAGCGGTTCGGCACGGCCGAGCACTGGCTCTCCGATCGCCGCCGCGCCGCCGCGGCCGAGCTGGAATCCCGCAAACAGGGCATCGACCGCCTGATCACCAAGGTCGGCATGGCCGGAGGCTACGGCGGCGCGGAATCGGTCGGCGTCCTCGACGCGGTGACGTGGTCCCAGGAACTGCTGGCGACCGCACGCACCGTACTCGCCGAGGCAACCACGAATGCCGAACTGCGCCACAAGGAATCGGCCGAAGCCCGCACCGAAGCCGAAGAGCAACGCCGCGTCGCCGAGCTGCATAACCGCATGGCCGCGGCCCGCACCGAACTGGCCACCTACACCGCCGCCGCTTCTCGCCGCGCCGAACTCGAACGCGAACTCGACCGGGCCCGCCTGGCTGAACCTGTCGTCCGAGCCATCGACGAAGCGCGCTCCGCGGTCCGCGGCCTGCGCCGCTCGGAAGGCGCCGCTCGCGGCGCCGCAACTGAGTTGGCCGACCGGCTGGGTGCCCCGGCGGCAGCCGATATCGCGGGCGTGGGCCTGCTGACCGTCGTGATGGACGAGCCGATCGGCCCGAACGGCGGCGCCCGAGATGGCGTCGCGGCACCGGATCGTGGCATGCCAGACCAGCTGGCCGGTGCCGACGGACTCGGCACGCGAGCGGGTCGACGGGAACCCGCGTCCGACGGACAACCTCGCCGTGGATCGGATCGTGGTGATGATCTCGAGGCACGCCGCCTGTATTCGGGGTCAGGCACCGTGGATGTCCAAGGTGATCTCGATGCGGCGATCAGCCAGTGGAACGCGCTGCTCGGTGTGCTCGGCGAGGTGCGCGCGGACGCGGTGATCGCCCGCGGGCTCGCCGACGATCTCGCCGCTCACGAGAGCGAATCTGCCCGGCTCACGCGGCGTGCGGTGGAGTTGGCGCAGCGGCGGGTCGAACTGCCGACGGCGATCAGTTCTGTTCAGGAACAGCTCCGTGAGGCCACCGACGCGGCCGCCGCATTGCCCGGGGTTCGTAACGAATTGGCCAAGTGGCAGGACTCGGCGGCGGCCGCTGTCCAGATTGCCCGTCGCCGACCGGCTTTGGACACAGCGCGCAGTGAACACGACACGGCCTGGCGCACTCATCTCGATGCCAGGGAGCGCGTCCTCGACCTGCGCGCCCGCCGCCTCGCGGGCATGGCCGCCGAACTCGCGGGCGCGCTCAGCGAGGGTGCGCCGTGCACCGTCTGTGGGTCCGCTCATCACCCGGAGCCGGCCCAGCCCACCGACGACGCGGTGTCCAAGGACGCCGAGGACGCCGCGCAGGCGGCCGAACAGGTCGCGGAGGCCGCGCGGGATCGCATCGCCGAACGCATCAGCGCGATCGAACGCGAAATCGAGGCGCTGACCGCGCGCGGTGGCGACGCCGACCCCGTCGCCCTCGCCGACGCCGTCCGCACCGCCACCCACCGCTTCGACGACACCGCCGAAACGGCCGAACGTACGCCCGCTCTGACCAGCCGCCTCGAGGCCCTGCGCACCGAGGAAGCCGCCCTCCACGACCAGTCCCGCGACCTCGACGCCCGCCTCGGCACCGTCACCGCCAACATCGCCACCACCCGCACCCGCCTCGACGAACTCACCGCCCGTCTGCGCACCGCCGCCGGCGCCGATAACACCGTCGACGCCCGCACCACCCGCCTCGAATCCCTCATCACCGCCGCCACCACCCTCCGTACCGCCCGCATGGACGAAACCACCGCCCGCGACGCCGTCCACACCATCGCCACCCGCGTGGAAAACCTCGCCCGCACAGCAGGTCTCGTGCCGGCGGGATACGAGGAGAGTGCGCAGCGAGCGGCACACGAATCGACGAGTCGTACCGCAAGTCGAACTGCGGCAGATGATGCCGCTGCCAAGACGGGTGCTGTCGTGAATGCGGGCACCGTCGCCGAGGCCGGTGCTGTCGCCGAGGTGGGCGTCGTCGCCGAGGAGGGTTCTGGCGCGGCCGCAGGCATTGTGTCCGAGACGGGTGTTGTCGTGGAGTCGGGCGTCCAGACGGCCGCCGGCGACGAGCTCGGCACTGACGAGAAGGCGAGTGCGGGCCGCGAAGAAGCGAGGACGGGCCGAGCTCGAGCGATCCGTAGCGAGGCCGAAATGCCGAGCCTTTTCGATCTGTTCGATGAAGATTCCCTCGACGACGAGCCGGTCGATGAGGATTCGGTCCATGAGGTTCCCGCGGTCGAACCAGCACCGCGCCGCGATGACATCGCCCTGCTGACTGCCTACGCCCAGTTCGTCGGTGCCGTGGCGCGAACCGCACGGCAGCAGGCCGAGATCGAAGCCGAACTCACCGCCGCGGACCGGGCTCGCGCACATGCCGAGACGGTGCTGGCCGAACCGCGGATCCAGGCTGTCGCCGAGCAGACGCCTGGCGACCTGAACGTGCTCGAGCAGCGCTTCACCGAAGCGCAGAGTGCGCTCACCGCTGCGGTGGCGGCCCAGTCGGCGGCCACCGAGCGGGTCGCCCAGCTCGAGCAGTTGGGGACGCAGCTGTGGGGTGAGGTCGAGCGGATCACGCCCGAGCAGCGTGTATTCGACGAGTTGGCGGCATTGGCGGAAGTGGTCGCGGGCAGGGGCGAGAACAACAGACGAATGTCGTTGCGCTCCTATGTCCTCGCGGCTCGGCTCGAAGAGGTCGCGGTCGCGGGATCACTGCGTCTACGCCGAATGTCCGGTGGCCGTTACGAATTCGTCCACTCGGACAAGGCGGGCCCACGGGGCCGACGCGGCGGCCTCGGCCTCGACGTCCGCGACGACTACACCGGCGTCGTCCGCTCCGCGAAAACCCTGTCCGGTGGCGAAACCTTCATGGCCTCACTGGCATTGGCGCTCGGCCTCGCCGACGTGGTGGCCGCCGAATCCGGTGGCCTGATCCTGGACACCCTGTTCATCGACGAAGGCTTCGGCAGCCTCGACGCCGACACCCTCGACGCCGTCATGGGCGTCCTCGACGAACTCCGCGCGAACGGCCGCGTGGTCGGCGTCGTCAGTCACGTCGACGAAATGCGCCAGCGTATCCCCACGCGCCTGCACGTCGTGCGCGGTCGCGCAGGCTCGCATCTCGAGGCCACGGTCGCATAGTCACCCGTAGCCGACGACCTGCGCATCGTGACGGCGGCTGTCGATTTCGCCGGTATTCTGCCCGGAACGGCTCAGCAAGGCGCGGTGGGGGCTTGCGGACGTTCCGCGGGTAGCACCGCTTCCTGGCGCGAAATCGGCGCGAAACCGGGGAGTCGGCCGTCGACGAGCGGGATCATCAGCTGGACCAGCGGTCCGATCCCGAAGGCGTAGACCAGGGTGCCGATCCCCACGCTGCCGCCGAGGAACCAACCGGTGGCCAGCACCGTGACCTCGATGCCGGTCCGAACAGACCAGACCGGCCAGCCGGTCCGCGCTACCAGTCCAGTCATCAGTCCATCGCGCGGTCCCGGGCCCATGCCCGCACCGATATAGAGCACCGTCGCCGCGGCGTTCACCACCACCGCGGCGATCATGGCCAGTATCCGCAACCACAGTCCGTCCACGGCCGGGATCAACCACAACCCGGCGTCGACCGCGATCGCGATCACCACCACATTGCTGATGGTCCCGAGTCCCGGACGCTGCCGTAATGGAATCCAGGCGAGCAGCACGGCAATTCCCGTCAGCGCGGTCACCACGCCGAAACTCAAGGGCACATGCGCGGCGACCCCCTGATGGAACACATCCCACGGGTCGAGCCCGAGCCCCGCCCGGATCATCACTGCCATCGATGTGCCGTACAACCACAAACCGATATACAGCGCGAGCAGGCGACGAGTGAGCATGGGTACCAGAATCCGGCCTACTGGACCTGAAGAGAAGAGCCAATCTGAGATAACTGGACTGTTCTGTCCCGGCGCCCGCTCATCCCTCGTGCGCGAGCAACCAGGCCTTGGCCTCCAGCCCCCACCGGAACCCGCCGAGCGCTCCACCGATCCGCAGCACGCGATGGCACGGCACGAACAGCGCGGCGGAGTTGCGCGCGCAGGCGTTGGCCGCGGCCCGCGTGGCCGCTGGACGCCCGGAGAGCCCGGCGAATTCGGTATAGGTAACCGGCTCGCCTGCGGGGACCTTGCGCAGGACTTCCCAGGCATGGACCAGAAATTCGCCCGACTGCTGACGCACGGGAATCGTGTCGATCGCGGTGAGGTCGCCCGCGTGATAGTCGATCACGGCCCGGGTGATGGCACCGAGCGAATCCCGTTGCCGCAGTTCGGTCGGACGCAATGTGGCGTGGATGAGGCCGGTCAGTGTGGCCGCGTCCCCGGTCCAGCCCGAGGCGATCACGGCGCCGTCGTTGTCGGCGATGGTGGTGAACGGGCCGATCGGCGTCGGGACGGTGGCTACATCGGCGCGACGAAGAGCAGTGTCAGTCATGGTGTTTCGCTTCCTGGAGAGCAGGTTCACGGACAAGCGCGCCACGATGTTCGAGCGCGGTCTTCCATAAGTGCATGGACAGATAGGAGCGCCACGGCGCCCAGCGGGTGGTGTTGTCGAGGTCGATCCCCGCCCGCGCGGCGCCTTGCCGGACCACCAGGTCGGTGGCGAGCAGAATGTCGGGATCGGCCAGGGACCGCATGGTGACGTAATCGGCCGTCCACGGCCCGACCCCGTCCAGCGCGAGCAGGTCGCGCCGCAGGTCATCGGCGATGCGACCGGAATGCAGGACCAACTCGCCGTCGGCGATCGCCCGTGCCGCGGACGCGATGGCGGCTACCCTGCGCGCGGGCCCGGTCAACACCTCGGCACCGTGCTCGGCGACCGCCTCGGCAGTCGGAAACAGCCGAGGCACCGGCCCGTCGATCCGCTCACCGAGCGCATCCACCAGCCGTGCGATATGCGTCCCCGCCGCACGCACCGAGATCTGTTGCCCGATCATGGTGCACAGCAACAATTCTGAGCCTTCGAGGCATCCAGGTACCCGGATTCCCGGTGTGAAACCGAGCCCTGCGCTCGTACTCGCCACCGCCGCGGTGCCCGAATATGGTGTGGCATCGCCGGAACCGTTGCCGATGTGACCGGTACTGTCGACGGAGCGGTAACCGAGGTCGCGCTCCGGCCGCCCGATGCCGAGCGCACCATCGATCCCCATCGGATCCGCGTCCAGATCGAGCAGATGCCGCACCCGCGCCACAGTCGGCGCCAGGTCGCGCATATCCCGCAGCGCCAACTCGGCCCGCACATGCCCCGGCTGAAACGACAGCCGAATAGTCGCGTGGCCGTGCGGGGTTCGCAGGCTGCGCGTATAGACGCCGTCCTCCCACAGTTCCATCCCCGGCACCGCGTGCGCCGAGAGGAACCAGCTCAGCCAGCCGGTATCGAGCGGCTCGCGATACGGCAATCGCAAGGTCAGCAGGCCGGGCGTGCCGGGCGCGACCACATCGGCGCGCGGGGATCGGCGCAATTCGGTCCGCATCGTCGTCGGACTCACCGCGAATACCTCGCGCACGGTGTCGTTGAACTGCCGAATGCTGGCGAACCCCGCCGCGAACGCGATATCCGACATCGGCATCTCGGTGGTCTGAATGAGCAGCCGCGCGGTATGCGCGCGATGCGCCCTGGCCAGCGCGAGCGGACCGGCCCCGAGTTCGGTGGTGAGCACCCGGGTGAGCTGACGCTGCGAATAGCCCAGGGTGGCGGCCAGGCCGGGCACCCCACCACGCTCGATCATCCCGTCACCGATCAACCGCATGGCCCGCGCGGCCAGATCGGCCCGCACATTCCACAGCGGTGAACCGGGCGCGGCATCGGGCAGACACCGGCGGCAGGCGCGATAACCGGCCTGCTGCGCGGCCGCCGCGGTGGGCAGGAACGACACATTCACCCGCTTGGGCGTGATCGCCGGGCACGACGGCCGGCAGTAGATGCCGGTCGTGCGCACCGCGGTGAAGAACTGCCCGTCGAAGCGGGAGTCGCGGGTGGAGACCGCCCGGTAGCAGCCCTCGAAGTCCAAAGCAGTGATGGTCACGAGTTCCACAATGGCACCCATCCCGGCGGGGTGCTAGCGGAAATCGGCCACCGATCCTCTAGGTGGCCGAACCCGGGTCAGCAGCAGCGATTGGTCGGATTTCGCTCGGCTTCGGCATAGCGTTCGCGCCAGTAGTCGCGCACGGAGGGCACCGGAGCCCCCGGATGATTGCGGCGCAAATGGTCGACGTAGCGCTCGTAATCCTGGCCGCCGTTGATCGCGCTGTACCAGCGGGCGACCCCCCGAGCCGCCGCCAAGGCCCGCCGGAACAGCCCTCGCGGGGTACCGACGGGACCGGCGGTGCCGAGTGGGCCGATCACAGCCACCGGAGCGCGGACGGCCGATCCACTGAACCGGCCGTCCGCGTCCCTGACCACACTCACGCTCAAGAGACGTGCGCCGATCCCGGCGCGCTCACCTTGCCCTCGGCGATCAGCACATCCCATTCCTTCTGCACGTCCTTCTCCGCGGAAGTCGCGATAAAACCGCTGGGGGAGAAGAGCTTCGACGGCTGCTCCTCGGATTCGGTGCTGGACACCGTGCCCGTACGGATCGCCTTCACGCACACCATCACACCGACGGCGGTGACGATCAGGACCAGCACCGCGAACACGATCGAGAGCGTGCCCTGGATGAAGGTATTGCGGATCGCGATGTCGACCTGCTCCGGTGTCTTCGCCGTCAGGCAGGCCTTGCCGGCGTCCTTGGCGGCCTGGCACATGCTGTGCTGCTTCCAGAAACCGAGTTTGGGATCGGCGGAGAAGATCTTCTGCCAGGACGCGGTCATTGTGACCAGCAGATCCCACGCCAGCGGAATGCCGGGAATCCACGCCCACTTCCACTGTCCGCGCTTGACGATGATCGTCAGCACCACGGTCAGCGCGATCGCGGCGAGCAGCTGGTTGGCGATGCCGAACAGCGGATACAGCGCGTTGATACCACCGAACGGATCGTTGACGCCCATCAGCAGCACCCCGCCCCAGCCCGCGACCACGATCAGTGAGCACAGCCAGGCGCCGATCCGCCATGACGGATCACGGAACTTCTTGAACCCGCCGCCGAAGTTGCCCAGCGCGTCCGAGACCAGGAATCGCGCGACCCGAGTGCCCGCGTCGATCGTGGTGAGGATGAACAGCGCCTCGAACATGATCGCGAAGTGGTACCAGAACGCCTTCATCGACGAGCCGCCGAGGAATTCGGAGAAGACCTCGGAGATGCCGACCGCCAGGGTCGGGGCGCCACCGGTGCGCGAGACGATCGAATTCTCGCCCACATCGGCGGCCGCGGTGGAGAACAATTCCGGCGTCGCGGCCGGGCCGGACAGGCCGAGCGTGTTCGTGAACTTGGCAGCGCCTTCCGCCGTGCCACCGGTGAGTCCGGCCGAGGCGTTCATGCCGAAGTACAGGTGCTGGTCGATGATCGAGGCGGTGATGATCGCCATCACCGCGACGAACGACTCCATCAGCATGCCGCCGTAGCCGATCATCCTGGCATTGGATTCCTTGGCCAGCAGTTTCGGCGTTGTGCCCGAGGAGACCAGTGCGTGGAAACCCGAGAGCGCACCGCAGGCGATGGTGATGAAGAGGAACGGGAACAGACTGCCCGCGAACGCGGGACCGGCACCGGTGTGGGCGAATTCGGAGACGGCGGGTGCCTTCAGCACCGGCATCGTGATCAGGATGCCGACCGCGAGCAGCACGATCGTGCCGACCTTCATGAACGTCGACAGGTAGTCGCGCGGGGCGAGCAGCAGCCACACCGGCAGCACCGAGGCGATGAAGCCGTAGGCGATCAGGCACCACGCGATGGTGGTCCGGGAGAGCGTGAACCAGTCCGCGCCCCACTCGGTTTCGGATACCCAGCCGCCGCCGATGATCGCGGCCAGCAACAGCACGATGCCGATCGCGGAGACCTCGCCGACCGCACCCGGTCGCAGATACCGCAGGTAGACACCCATGAACAGCGCGATCGGGATGGTCATCGCGATGGAGAACACGCCCCAGGGGCTCTCGCCGAGCGCGTTCACCACGACCAGCGCGAGCACCGCGAGCAGGATCGCCATGATCACCAGAATCGCCACGATCGCCGCGACACCGCCGACCACGCCGAGCTCGTCACGCGCCATCTGGCCGAGGCTGCGCCCGCGTCGACGGGTCGAGGCCCACAGCACCAGGTAGTCCTGCACCGCACCGGCGAACACCACGCCGACGATGATCCAGATGGTGCCGGGCAGATAACCCATCTGCGCGGCCAGCACCGGACCGACCAGCGGGCCGGCGCCCGCGATGGCGGCGAAGTGGTGCCCGTAGAGCACCCGCCGGTCCATCGGCATGAAATCTTTGCCGTTGTCATAGATTTCGGCGGGCGTGGCCACGTCGTCGCGTGGCTTGGTGATCTTCCACTCGATGAACCGCGCGTAGAAGCGGTAGGCGATGATGTAGGTACAGACCGCCGCGATCACGATCCACACCGCGTTCACGGACTCGCCGCGCACGAACGCGATGATCGTCCACGCGACGGCGCCGAGTACGGCGATCCCCGCGAACACAGCCTTCTTCGCGGGCGTGATCGGTGTGCGATCGACGACACCGACCGGAGGCAAGTCCGGATCGGTCCGCAGATATTCGATGGTCGCCATTGACTCAACTCTCCTGTATAACGCGCAGAGCCTCGGGTGAAGCAATCGACAACGTAGCCGATCGCCGAACTGCGACGGAGAGGTTCGCACACGATCGTGCGCAGAATGAAAGTTTTGTTCAGATGGTCATTCGCCCCGGTACGTCCCGAAGCTCCAGAGGTTTCCTTCCGGGTCGGCGGCGCTGAAGCCGCGGGAGCCGTAGTCCTCGTCGCGCAGGTCGCGGATGATCGTCGCGCCCGCGGCCTTCGCTCGGTCGCGGAGCGCGTCGGGCTGGTCGGTGACCAGGTAGAGGTTGGCGACGCCCGGCGGGCGGGTGCCGAAGGGGGAGTCGTCGCGGCCGGTGGAGCCGAACATGATGCCGCCGCCGCCCGGCCAGCGCAGTTCGCCGTGTTCGACGATGGAATCGTCGTCTTCCCTGGCGTAGACCGCGGTTGCTTCGAAACCGAAGGCGGTGGTGAGGAATCCGATCATGGCGCGGGCATCGTCGAAGGCGAGGCAGGGCCAGACGCTGGTGTGGGTATCTGTTGAAGTGTCCATGTGTTCAGCCTCGCGCTTCGAGGGCATTCGGGTCTTGGACGGATGGAATCTCCTCGGCGAGCCAGGCGGTGGGAGCGATGCCTGCCAGTTCGGCGAAGTCGCGGTTCAGGTGGGCCTGGTCGTAGTAGCCGCAGGCGGTCGCGATCTGGGCGATGGAGATATAGGAGGGGGTGCTGCTCAGCATGCGCCTTGCCCGCTCGAACCGGATGATCCGCGCGGCCAGTTTCGGGCTCGCGCCGAATTCGGCGGTGAACTTGCGGGTCAGGTGCTGGCGGGTCCAGCCGATCCGATCGGCGAGTGGGTTGATCGAGCAGGTGCCGCCGGTGCCGACGAGAGCGCGCCACGCCCAGGTGAGTTCGGGTCCGGCGACGGACTCGGTGCGCGCCGCCGCGGTGAGCGCGCGATCGCACGCGGCGAATCGGTGGGGCCAATCCTGGTGCGATTGAACAGCATCGGCGAGTTGATCGCCGAGAGTTCTTTGCGCTTGGGCACATTCGATCGAGATATCCCACAGCTCGCTCGCCGGCATGCCGAACAGCACCCGGCAACCCAGCGGGGTCAGCTCGATCGCCACACCTTCTTGAAAACCGGTGTGCGCGATCATCGCTGGGCTCGCCTGTAGGCCGCTCAGCACGCAGCGGTAGCTGCCGGGGGCTTGGTGCGGGTCGGTCTGCTCGACGACATCGATCGGCGGGCCGACGGCGACGATGAAGGTCATGTGCCGTGATGGGAGGCCGCGGTGCAAGCCGGGCTCGAAACCCGCGAGTCGATAGCCCACGTACCGGTCGATGAACGCGGCCAGCACCGGCGCGGGGGCTGCGGTCACCACCTCGGTGGTCGCCTCCATGCGCGCCACGTTACGCCGACAATGCTGGTGGCGACCAGGTCATCCGTTCGGGTAGCGCGGGCGGACTCCCTCGCCGCCGCGCCGGAACTCGACCAGCCGGGAGCCGGAACGCCGCAGTCGGTCACCGAACATCGTTCGCCGCGCCGACACGCGCTTGCCGACCCATTCGTCCGCGGTGTGGCGTTACCCACGCGTCCCCGACCTCCAGGCGGGGTATCCAGCATCGGAAGGTCCCCTCTCCGTAACGCGGCGGACGCGGTGAGATTTCGCACTCCTAGGTGCACGGTCTGTGGAAACGCGAGGTCAGCCGGTTAATCTTGCGCTTCGCTCAATTACGTAGGAGGTGTCATGCGACGGGTTCAGTACGAGCGCGGCAGTGGTTCGGAGGCGCTCGAAGTCGTCGCGGCCGAGGTGCCGGTGCCCGGTGCAGGCGAGCTGCTGGTGCGGGTCGAGGCGATCGGGGTCACCTTGTCGGCGATTCGGCGGATCAGTGGCGAAGCAGAGCAAGTGCGTGCGGAGGTGGCCGGTGAGGTCGTCGCGGTCGGTGACGGGGTCGACGGCTACAGCGCCGGATACCGCGTGGTCGGCCTGTGTACCGCTGACGCCTACGCCGAGTACGTCATCCTCGCGATAGACCAGGTTTCGGCCATCCCGGACGGCGCCTCGGCGGTCGACGCCGTGGCGCTGATGCGCAGCGGGCTCGTCGCCCTCGGCGCGCTCGACACCGCCACCCCGCGCGAGGGCGAAACCGCGCTGGTCACCGCCGCTGCCGGTGGTGTCGGCCATCTCGCCGTGCAGTTGGCCAAGGTGCGAGGGGCGAGCTGGGTCGTCGGCGCGGTGTCCGACGAGTCGAAGATCGATTTCGTGCGCGAACTCGGCGCCGACGAGGTGTTCACCTACGACCAGCTGCACTGCGGCAAGCAGGCTGACTACGCCCTCGACGGCGTCGGCGGCACCGGCCTCGGCGGTGCCATCGCCGGTCTCGCTGAAGGCGGGCGCGCGGTCACCTACGGCACCGGTGGCGGCCTCATCGACACCGAAGACCTCCTCGCGGGCGGCAAATCCCTCACCGGTTTCCGGATCGGCCGTCTCGCCCAGCGCGACCCGGCTCGCTACGAGGACCTGCGCCAGGAGGTCTGGCAGTACTACGCCTCCGGTCTGCTGCACCCGGTCGTGCACGCCGAGTTCGCGCTCGACGACGCGGTCGCCGCACACGCGGTGATCGAGCAGCGCGCCAACCTGGGCAAGGTCGTCCTCGTTCCCTGATCGCCGCTGGAACCCGCCCCGGCCGACGGGGCGGGTTCCGGTGGTTCGGGCGCGGTCGCGGACCCGTAGACTCTGGTCCTTGTGAGCCTCACCCTCGGAATCGTCGGCCTGCCCAACGTCGGAAAGTCGACGCTGTTCAACGCGCTGACCAAGAACGACGTGCTGGCCGCGAACTACCCGTTCGCGACCATCGAGCCCAACGTCGGCGTGGTCCCGCTGCCCGACCCGCGGCTGAACAAGCTCGCCGAGATCTTCGGTTCCGAGAAGATCGTGCCCGCCGTGGTGTCGTTCGTCGACATCGCGGGCATCGTGAAGGGCGCCTCCGAAGGCGCGGGCCTGGGCAACAAGTTTCTCGCCAACATCCGTGAGGCCGACGCGATCTGCCAGGTCGTGCGCGTGTTCGCCGACGACGACGTGATCCACGTCGACGGCCGGGTCGACGCCGCCGCCGACATCGAGGTCATCGAAACCGAGCTCATCCTCGCCGACCTGCAGACCCTCGAGAAGGCCATCCCGCGCCTGGAGAAGGAAGCCAGGGTCAAGAAGGACCGCAAGCCCCTGCTCGACGCGGCCAAGACCGCCGAAGGGTTCCTCAACGAGGGCACCACCCTGTTCGCCGCGGGGAAGAAGATCGACGCCGAACTGCTCCGTGAGCTCTCCCTGCTCACCATCAAGCCGTTCCTCTACGTCTTCAACGCCGACGAATCCGTCCTCACCGACGAGGCCAAGCTCGCCGAACTGCGCGCGACCGTCGCCCCCGCCGACGCCGTCTTCCTCGACGCCAAGGTGGAAGCCGAACTCCTCGAGCTCGACGACGAATCCGCCCTGGAACTCCTCGAGTCCATCGGCCAGACCGAACCGGGCCTGCACGCCCTCGCCCGCGCCGGCTTCCACACCCTCGGCCTGCAGACCTACCTCACCGCAGGCCCCAAGGAATCCCGAGCCTGGACCATCCACCAGGGCGACACCGCCCCCAAGGCCGCGGGCGTCATCCACACCGACTTCGAACGCGGCTTCATCAAGGTAGAACTCGTCGCTTTCGACGATTTGGTCGAAGCGGGTTCCATGGCGGCGGCCAAGGCGGCGGGCAAGGTCCGCATGGAAGGCAAGGAATACGTCATGCACGACGGCGACGTCTGCGACTTCCGCTTCAACGTGTAATCCGTTGCGCCTGAGGCCAATTGAAGGAGCCCCAGGCGCATGAATTGCTTCAGAGGCGACACTGGGGCGTTCTTGAACAGGATAGCATCTTCGGATGCCCGGGGACTATTGCGCGACCGATGTGTGGGACCTGCTCGGTCCGTACACGTCTGCGTCCGATGAACCGCGAGTCACGACATCAGATCGTTGCCGGCCTCAGCTTCGGATTCTGGTCAGGTCTGCTGGGGCGGAAGTACGAGCAACTGTGGCGTGACTGCCTCCACCGCGCGTTCCCGAACTCAACCGGCCAGCGAAAGCAACTGGCGGTCGCTGTCGAGGGCGTGCGGAAGTTTCGCAATCGGCTCGCTCATCACGACAGCTTGCTGAACGTCGACGTTCCGTTCGAGATTCGGCGAGTCCTCGAGGTCGCAGGTTTCATCGATACATCGGCCGCCAAGTGGTTGCAGCAAGTGAGCGCAGCGATGGACCAGTACGCGCAGCGTCCGATAGCCGTTGCCGACACCGCTGTCGTCGCCGCGAAAGATGCATGGCCCCTTTATCGGCGGAGCTATGCATACGTGTGCCAACCCAGCCGTTTCTTTCGGCCGGTGGACCGTATCGCGTTCTACGTCGACTCCCACATTCAGATCGACATTCCTCGCATCCAGCATCGTCGCGACAATATCGATTGGTCTCCGACGTCGGCGGATCGGTTGCGGGCATCAGCCGACCCTGTGGACCGAAAGATCGCTCGTGTGATCGACGAGTCTCGTTCGGACGGATGGACTGGCGGCGCGTACCAGGTCTTTCTACTGACGCGCGTAGGTGACCCCGTGCACCGGCAGCTCGTTGATCCATTGCCGCACAGGGGTGTTGGCCGCGGATCCGCATTCACCCAGCGACAGCGGTATGTGTCTCTGCACGCTCTCGAGACATCGGCCAGCACCGCCGACCTTTGACCGATGCGCTCGTTGCGATCAGCCGACGGTGATTATTACCGCGACGGTATCTCTAGCAACGCGGGTTGCCAGAGGGATTGCACGCCCCAATCGCGGGCTCGTGGGTAGAGGTTGTTCGGCTTCGGCATTCGTGCGACTTCCGCTTCAACGTGTAATCCGTTGCGCCTGAGGTGATCTTGGCGGCACCATGCTCTGCGGCAACTCGGTTCGTGTCATGCGGATCTGACGCGGCGCGACCCGCGTAGGGCCGCGGTCAGGAGGCGTTCGGTTGTCGCGTGTTGTGGGTTGTGGAGTACCTGTGCGGTGGGGCCCTGCTCGATGACCGCGCCGTCGGCCATGACGACGACACGGTCGCAGGTGTGGGCGGCGAGGGCGAGGTCGTGGGTGATGTGCAGGATCGCTGTGCCGTTGTCGCGGGCGAGATCGCCCATGAGCTGGGATACCTCGGCGCGCAGGGTGGCGTCGAGCATGCCTGTCGGTTCGTCTGCCAGGATCACCGCGGGTCGCGTCACGATCGCCCGTGAGAAGGCGACGCGTTGGCGTTCGCCACCCGAGAGTTCGTGGGGAAGTCGATGCGCGTAGCGCGCGGGGTCGAGGCCGACAGCCAGAAGTGCTGACCGGCCGGCCTCTTCCCGTTCCGTCGCACCGCCTATGCGGTGGATGACGAGGGGCTCGGCGACGATATCGATGACCCGGCGGTGCGGCGGCAGGGACGCGTACGGATCCTGCATCACGAGGTGCACGGCGCGGCGGGCCGCGCGGCGGACTGACGCGGATGCCGCGAGTAGGTCGACGAGTTCGCCGCCCTCGGCGCAGACATCGAGCAGGATGGACCCTGCCGACGGGACGACAAGTCCGGCAATCGCTTTCGCGACGGTCGACTTGCCCGCTCCCGAGCCCCCGACGAGGGCCACCGTCTCGCCGGGGTGAAGGTCGAGGTGCACATCGCGCACGGTGACGGTATTGCCGTACCGCACGGTCAGCCCGGCGACCCGGAGTACCGGCTCGCGTCCGGCGAGATCCTCGGACTCCGCGGCCGCAATCGCTACGGTCTCCATCGTCACAAGGCCCTCTCGAACTCGGTCATGTCGGGCATCGAGCCCATCAGGTCGCGGGTGTACGGATGCTGCGGATCGGTCAGTACCGCGACCGCGTCGCCCTGTTCGACGACGGCACCCGCTCGCATGACGGCGACGAGATCGGCGGTTTGCGCCACGATGGGCAGGTCGTGGGTGACGATCACCATGGTCAACGACAGTCGGGTGCGGAGGTCGTCCATGAGGTCGAGAATCTCTTGCTGCACCAGCACATCGAGGCCGCTTGTCGGCTCGTCGGCGACCAGCAACTCGGGTTCGTTCGCCAGTGCGATCGCGATGACGACGCGCTGACGTTGGCCGCCCGAAAGTTCGTGCGGGAACGCGCGATATCTCTCCTCGGGCAGGCCGACCATCCGCAGCAATTCGCGGGCGCGCTCCTTCGCTCGATCGCGCGACGCGTCGCTGTGGATGAGGATCGCCTCGCGGATCTGGTCGCCGATGCGGTGCACGGGGTTCAGCGCGGACTGCGCCTCCTGTGGCACGAGACCGATGCGCGCGCCGAGCAGGGCGCGACGTTCGCTGTCATCGAGAGCGAGTAGGTCGATGCCGCCGAGCAGGATGCGGCCCGAGACGATCCGGGCCGCCGGTGGCATGAGGCCGACAATCGCCGCTGCGACCGTCGATTTGCCCGACCCCGATTCGCCGACGAGGCCGAGCACCTGACCACGCGGGATCGTCAGATCGACGTCGGTGCAGCCGCCTGCCGCGCTCTCGCCGTAGCGCACGGTGAGACCTTCGATGCGAAGCAATGGGGCGTCGAGATCGGGTGCGGTGGAAGCGTCCGCCTCGGCAGGGCGTGGCTTCGCGGGCCGCCCGGCCAGGAGTGCCCAACCCCTTCGGAGTGTCCGACCAGCTCCAGGCGTCCGTCCGGTTCGGACCGTCCGCCCGACCGCGGTGCGCTCCATAGCATCACCGGCGAGCGCGAATCCCAGCACGGTCAGCCCGATCAGCAGCCCCGGCGGCACCACCCACCACAACCACGCGTCGGTGAGGAACGCACTGCGGTCATTCGCGACATTCAGCATCATTCCCCAGCTCATCGCGGTGATATCGCCGAGCCCGAGGAACCCCAGCGTCGCCTCCAACAGCACCGCGCTCTTGACCGCGAGCACGAGTTGCGGCGCGACGAGCGTGCCCATGGCGGGAACGATGTGCCGGGTGAGGACGTAGCCATCGCGCGCGCCCATGGCGCGCAACGCGTGAATATGGTCGCGCTCACGCACGCTCAGCACCTGTGCGCGCAGTTCGCGTGCCATCGGAGCCCAGAGCGCGATCGAGATGACGAAGATCTGCGTGCCGATCCCGGGCCCGGCCAACACACCGATCACCAGGGTGAGCGGTACGACGGGCATCGACAGCACGACATCGACCATGCGCATCAGCACGGTATCGACGGTCCCGCGCAGGTAACCCGACGTAATGCCGATGAGCATGCCGATCAGGGTCGCCACGATCGCGGCGATGATGCCCACGAGCAGCGAGGGGCGCGCGCCGAAGATGAGGGTACTGAGGAGGTCGTGCCCGACATCGTCGGCACCGAGCGGATGCGAGAGCGATGGCGCCGCGAACGGCCGCGTGACACGCTCGTCGGGATCGTATGGCGCGAACCATGGGGCGAAGATCGCGACGACGCACAGCGTGAGCACGATGCTGATACCGAGGCGACTCGTCACCGACAGGGATCGCCAACCGGCCAGAAAGCGCGTCATGCGGCAACCACCTGTCGGGCGTGCCGCACGCGCGGATCGAGTAGCGGGTAGAGCAGATCGGCGAGGATATTCGCCAGGATCACGCCGACCGTGGCGAGCAGGAACGCGCCCTGTAGCAGCGGATAGTCGCGCGCGCTGACCGCGTCGGCGATGACCTTCCCGAGCCCGGGGTAGGAGAACACGGTCTCGACCACGACGGCACCGGAGACGAGAGCCCCGGCCGCCATCGCGGCATTGGTCGCGATGGGCAGCAGTGTGGTGCGCAGCGCGTGCCGGGTGGCGACGCGACGTTCGGGGAGACCTTTGGCGCGGGCGAGGCGGATGAAGGGTTCGCCGAGCACAGAGGTCATCGATGCTCGGGCGAGCATGTAGTAGGTGCCGATCGTGGTGATCATCATCGTCAACAGCGGCATGATGATTCGGCGGCCGGATTCGGCCAACCAGGCGAACGTCCCGTCGGGCAGTTGCGCCGACGCGTACGACGGCAGCCAACCGAGTTGTGCGGAGAACACCGCGATCAGCAGCATGCCGACCCAGAATCCCGGCATCGAGTCGACGGTCAGCACGCCGACGAGCATGCCCTTGTCCTGCCCGGGACGACCGGCCTCGCGCCGCCACGCCGACCACGCCCCGAGCAGGGTTCCTACCAGGACGGCACCGACGAGGCCGAGCACGACCAGCGTCAGTGACCACGGCAGCCGTTCCATGAGGATGTCGGTCACGGGCCGGTTGTGGCCGGTGGAGAGGCCGAGGTCGCCGTGCAGCAGGTCGGTCCAGAACCGCCGATACTGTACGAGGACAGGATCGTTCAATCCGTACAGTTCGCCGAGTTCGGCGAGTTCCTCGGGGGAGGGGTCACCCTCTCCGGTGAACATGACCAGCGCGGGGTCGCCCGGTGCCAGCCGCGGTAGTGCGAAGTTGAGGGTGACAGCCACCCACAGCACCACGGCGTACTGGCCGAGCCGCGAGGGCCACGATCTGTCCGGCCTCTTCATCTACGGTGTCCTCTCGATGAGCGCAGGCCACCAGCCGTGGTGACGGCCGGTGGCCTGAGGTCGTCAGTGCCCGTGCTCTTTCGAGGCCGGTGGTGCGGTGACCGCGGTGGCCGGTGCGGTGCCGGTGAGCTCGACGATCGCCTTGACCGTGCTCGAGTGCGCGGCGGTCACGACGTCTGCCGGGAGGAACGACCACTTGTGGACGATGCCGTAGCCGGGGCTCTCGATCCAGCCGCCGTAGGTGTGCGAGACGGCCCAATGCTCTTCCGGGTAGAACAGCGGCACGGTCGTCGGTGCCGCGTTGTGGATCGTCTGCAAATCCTGCATCACGGCGATGCGGTTCTCATGGGTGGTTTGTGCCAGCCACTGGGTGTACTTCTGGTCCCACTCGGGCCATGCGGCGTTCGTTGCCCAGAGGTACCCGGAGCGGTGCGACATGATGAACTGGTCGGGGTCGGCGACACCGTGCGCGCCGATCGAGCTCACGGCGAGGTCGTAGGTCTTCGCGGTGGAGCGTGCCGCGAGCGCCGCGGCGTCCATCCCCTCCAGCTGGACTTCGATGCCAACCTTGCCGAGGTCCTCGGCGGCCAGTTCCGCGGCCCGAACATCTTGCGGCAGAGCCGAATTCACCAACATGGTGAGGGTGAGCGGTGTGCCGTCGATCTCACGCACGCCGTTGTTATCGGTGTCGCGGTAGCCGAGCTTGTCGAGCGCGCTGACACTCGCGTTCCGGTCGGTCGGCGTGGAGTTCTTCGCGTTCGCGAACGGGGCGTCGGGGTGCGGGTAGCCCTGGGTAGCAGCGCGTCCCTGGCCGAGTGCGACGACGTCGAGCATCTGCTCTTTGTCGATGGCGTCGGAGAGCGCGCGACGGAACTCCGGCTGATTCAGCGGCGCCTTGCCGAAGTTCATTTTGATCTCGGGGAAGCTCAGTGCCTGTGTCGTGATCGAGTCGAGGCTCTTCGACTGCTCGAACTGCGCGACGAGTTCGGGGCTGACCGTGCGGGTGGTGGCATCGATCTCGCCCGACTGCAAGGCGGTGAACGTCGCCGACTGGTCGGTGATGACCGGCATGGTGAGGGTATCGACCGTGGGTTTTCCGGCGAAGTAGTTCTTGTTCGCGCTGAAGGTGTATCCCGAGGTGGGGCTGTAGGCCGTCAGCTGGTACGGCCCGGTTCCGATCGGCAGCGTCTGCACGGTTTTCGCCTTGGTCGGGTCGACCCCGGCCCAGATGTGTTCGGCGACGATCGGCAGATCCGCGAGGGTGACGCGGGCGAGCGACGGGCAGGCGTCACGGCATTCGAAACGCACTGTGTCAGCGTCGATCTGGGCCACGCGATCGACGTACGGGGTGTCGTTGACGTGGTGTGTGTAGCGGCCGGTAGGCGCCTTGTGCATGTACTCGAAGGAGAACACGACGTCGGCCGGTGTGAACTTCTCACCGTCCTGCCAGGTGACGTCGGTGCGCAGATCGGCTTCCCAGGTGGTCGGGTCGATGTGCCGAACCTGGGTGGCGAGCCACGGCTGCGGGTCGTCGACGTAGGGCGACGGCGCCAGCAGCTTGTCGTAGACGAGTTCGATGAGCTGATCGCTCGCCCCCGCGAACAGGTTGATGGGCCCGGAGTCCTTGTCCAGCGCGATGGTGAGTTCGCTTGCGGTGTCGGGTCCGCTCGGGCCGGCGCTCGCGTCGCTGGAATCTGCGCTACAGGCGCTCAGGGCGACAGCCAGGGCGATCGCCGCGCTGACGGTCGGCAAGGCGCGGTTCGGACGGTTGGTCATGGAGCCTCTATTCGGGAGTCAAGACGTGGCGCGGGAGGCTGGAGAGCTTCGGACGCCCCGGGTGGAGCATAGGATAGCCTCACCTAATATGAAGGGGAAATCGGGTACACATCTCCGATTTCAGCGCTGTGAGGTCGCCGAGTGGACCGCTCTGGTCTTAGGTTAGCCTCACCATAATTATTCCGTTTCCGCCTCCGGTCAAGGAGTCTCGATGCCGCCGATCCTGCAACTCGTCCAACGTCCCGCACGGGCGGAGGACACGCCTCGCGTCGCCGTCCGCGACGTGTACGACCTCGACGGGATCGACCTCGACGCCTTCGCGGGTATCGCGGTCAGCGGTGCCTGCGATCAGCGCTTCCTCGCCGCACGGGCCGATCGGCTGTCGGCCTGGGTGCGCGCGGGCGGGCGCATCCTCGTCAACGGACACCCGATGGAGCGGTTCATCGATGGCATGCCGAAGCATCGCAAGCTCGACTTCCACACGACGCGCGACCTGTGGCTCACCGAGACGGGATCGCATCCGATCTGGGATGGCGTCGACCGCCGCGACGTGCTCTTCAACACCGGCGTGCCCGGAACGCACTCGTTCGCCGATCTCGAGCGCATCGGCGTAGCGGGGTTCTATTCGCACGCCTATCTCGTCGATCTGCCTGCGGACACCGTCGTGATCACCGGGATCGGTCCGGGTCGCCTCCCGGTGGACGTGGCCTACCCGCTCGGAGCAGGCGAGGTGATCCTGCATCTCGGCAACGACATGGCGGCGTTCACCCGTCCAGGCACTTCCGCCGCCGAGGTGGGCGAGCGCACGCTCGCCCACCTCGAGGGCGCGCTGGCGGTGGCACGATGACCCGCGTCGCCTTCGTCCACACCGGTAGCTTCTTCCACCTCTCGGATCTGCGCGATCCGGCCGTCCGCGCGATGGATCTGACCGACGTGTACGCACCCGATCTGCGGCCGGGCGGACTCGACGGATTCGACGCCGTCTATGTCGCGGCCAGGCTGCACCCGGGTGTGCTCGCGCGCATCGCACCGATTCTCGTCGGCTTCCTCGACACACCCGGCGCGCGGATGTACATCGACGGCGAGAACACCGTCGGCGACTGGCTGCCCGGCACCACCGAGACGCTGCGCGGCACGAACTTCTGGGCATGGCGGATCGGCGAGGACGTCGGACGGCGCTCGGTCAATCGGGAGCACCCGTTCTGGGACGGCCTCGCCGACGATGCGGTGCACTGGCACTATCACGGCGTGCTCACCCACCCCGAGACCGCCGTGCCACTGGTTCGGCTCGAGGAACTGGACCAGGGGAAAACGGCACCCGACGATCCCTGGGGCAACGCGTACCGGGCCATTCCCGGACACAGCAACACCCTGATGTACTACGACGCGGGCACGTTCCCCGCGGAGGTCGTTGTCAGCACGATGGACGCGTCCTTCCACCACGGCTCGGGTTTCATGCCGGGCGCCACGCAGCTGATGTACCGGATGATGCACTGGCTGCGCGGCGCGCGCCAGCGACGTGGCGGAGCCAGTGCACGCGAGGAGCTGATCGTGCCGTAGCCGGAGCCCCGCCACCTCTAGGAGTCGCCTCGTTTGGTGGGGAGTTCGAGTTCGATTGCGCCGGTGAGGAGTTCGCGGGCGCGGTCGAGGTCGAGGGAGCCGCTGTGCCAGCGTTCGCTGAGGCCTTCGACCAGGGTCGTGAGGCGTTCGGCGCTGGCGGTGGGGTCGACGGTGGCGGCTACAGTGCCGGAGTCCGTGGCCTGGCGGATCAGGGTTTCGACGTCGGAATTCCAGGCTTCGGTGGTGGTGCGCAGGGGGGCGCGGAGGTCGGGGTCGAAGGCGGCGCTCGCGCGTAGTTCGCCCCAGGCGATGCTGATTTCGCGGACTTCGGGGGCGTCCTGGAGTTCTTGCAGGAGCATCTGTTCGACGCGGGCGCGGGGGTCGGTGGCGGTCGAGTCGGTGTAGGACTGGGCGCGGTGGTTGATGTGTTCCAGGGCAGCGCGCAGGACGCCGGCGCGGTCCTTGAAGTGGTAGTAGATCAGCGCCGTTGACACTTCGGCCGCGGCAGCGAGCTTTTCGATCCGCAGTCCGCGCACGCCGTCCTGAGCGATGACGCGGACGGCGGCTTCCAGGATCTGGGTTCGACGTTCCGACACGATTCCTCACAGTAGGGCCGGGGGGGGGGGGGCGGCGCCCCCCGCGCCGGGCCCCGCGACCGGGTCCTGCTGGGGGGTGGGGTGGAGTGGAACGCCCCCCCCCCCCAAGGACGCGAAAAAAGAAGTAAAAA